>NZ_SBAR01000004.1:0-140614 GCF_016617625.1 Erysipelothrix sp. strain 2 (EsS2-6-Brazil) | reverse complement strand
TTATATCTAGAAATCGTAGAATGAGATATATTGAGTTTACGTGCTGCCTTGCGCATAGAGTAGCCGATGCTTAATAGAATATCAATTTGGTCTTTCATTTTTTTATCTAATTGTTTATACTTCATATTGGAGCTCCTTTTAGTCGGGTGGGCTCCTTTTATTATACAAAAACAACCGCACCTTGGGTGGTGCGGTTGAGATTTGAATTTAGGAAAGTTAGGGTTAAACCTAACTTTTTAATTTGCTTTTTTTACAGAATAATAGAACGAAGTTCCCGAACCCAATTCCGATTCAACCCAATATTTTGATCCACTGGCATCACAAATCGCTTTAACGATGGATAAACCCAGCCCACTGCTTGATCCACTACGTTGGTAGTTTTTATCAATCTTATAGTACCGATCCCAAATATGATCAATAATATCAGGGCTAATTCCAATTCCGTGATCTGTAACGGAAACGACAACAAAATCCCCTTCAACTTCTGCTTTAATGATGATTAAATTATCTTCACCAACATATTTGGTAGCGTTATTAATATAATTATAGAGAACCTGACCCATTTTAATTTCATCTGCTATCACCATTAAGTTAGGATCACAATGAACTTCAAATTGTAAATCCATTGCTAAAAACAAATGGGTGGTGCTGCGAATTTGTTGTAACATAAAATACTCAGTTTCTTTAATATCGAATACATTGGCTTCATATTTTGACAAGGTTAACATATCATTTACAAGACGTTCCAAATGATTAACCTCATCCACAATAACATGAAGATGCTGTTCACGCATCTCTGGATTATCGCCGGAGATATCTTGAATCATCTCTGCATATGCTTTTATCATGGTTAAAGGTGTTTTGATATCATGAGAGACATTGGCGACTAGGTCTCTTCGTAATTCATCGGTTTTACGAAACTCTTGGGTTGCATAATTCAATGTGCTTGCCAAAGTTTCAACTTCAGAATAATCATCCCCTTCAAAATCTACTGATAAATCGCCATCCGCCAACTTTTTAGCACTGTTGGTAATTTTTGTAATTGGACTTGATAGTCGCTTCGATAAGATAAAAGCAACAATTGTCGCAACGCTAAATACTACAAGTGCTAGCAATCCAAATTGTCTTTTTAAAACAAATACCGTTGAATCTAAAAGTTTTATCGGAGAAATAACAAAAATGTAATTCGGTTTCCCATTTATGAGTGTACTTCTCCCATAAAAATACATCCCTTGCTCATGGATTCCATTATTAAAATTAATCGAAAAATCATGTGTAGAAGCATTATCAGCCATAATCATATACTCTTTCATCGTAGAATTTTTTAGATTGTTTAACTGACAAGGAATATTGGGGTTCTCACCAATATAAGTACGAACCCCAAGATCGTTATAAATACTAATACACATGTTTTCAGTTGCAAGAATTTTTCCTGTTGCTTCTTCGACTATCGAAATATCCGATCGTTCTAACAACCGTTCAATCTCTGTGACCTTCATTTGGATTGTCTGAGATCGATTACGCTCGTAATATGGTCCTATAAATGAAATCTGTAACATCCATAAAAATAACAGCATAATTCCTGTTAATAATAGGAAGTAGAACCAAATACGAAAGGCCATATTTTTAGTTGTTGATTTCAAACTTGTAGCCTGTTCCACGTACCGTTACGATATAGTCACGATACGGACCTAAGTTTTGTCTTAACATTTTAATATGAGTATCGACGGTACGATAGTCACCATAATAATTATAATTCCATACTTTGTCTAACAATACATCACGCGAAAGCGCTTGATCTTTGTGCTGAATGAGAAAGACCAATAGGTCAAACTCTTTAGGGGTGACATTAATTCGTTCACCATCGATAATTAAGTTACGGCCTGTAATATCCACTTCAAGACCACCAAATGAATAAACACTGTGTTTCATTCCTTTAGCGCGTTCACTTACCGCTTTGATTCGAGCCATTAATTCCTTTGGCGAAAACGGTTTGGTGACATAGTCATCAATTCCCAATTCAAAACCAAGAAGCTTATCGAACTCCTCTTGACGTGCAGATAACATAATTATCGGAACATCTTTGATTTTCTTTATTTCACGACATGCAGTAAAACCATCAAGATTTGGCATCATGATGTCCAATACAACAACATCATAGTCATTGCTTTTGACCATTTCTATTGCTTCAGCTCCATCGGACGCCTCATCACATAATAACCCCGTCGCCTTTGCATATTCCTTGGCAACTTCTCTAATTTTCTCTTCATCATCTACAATCAAAAATCTAACCATGTGAATTCACCTCTTTCATTTTATGATTCGTGAAATTCCGGATTTGAATCAAATCGGTACATATCCATTATGATCAAAGAGCCCGGTTCACGCATCTGCCCCTTCACTAAGACAAGTGCTCCTATTTCTAGGTTCACTTTTATTTTATCATATACTGAAGGAAATACCACTCCATCAATCAAACCTGTATCATCACTTAATTGAATAAAGGCCATTTGGTCCCCTTTTTTGGTTCGATGGAGCTTTATCCGATCAACCATTGCGATGATTCTGAAATATTTATCACGAACTTTAACATCAATGACTGAGTCCGCTTCATGTTTCTGTTTTAAACGTAATGTTGGATGCTCACTAAAGTAAAAGCCCAAAACAAGCAGTTCATCATTGAGAACCTGTCGCCGATTTTCAGTTACCATTGTAAAGATTGGTTCACTGATTAAATCCATATTCAAGGATGATTGACCATCTTTCTCAACTCGAATGATGTTCGCATAGCGTAACGCTTCTTCAAGAGATGCAATCATACTCAAACGATCAGGATTTAAATAGTCAAACGCACCTGCTTGAATCAATAACTCAAACTGACTTTTCTTGATGCCTACTAAATTCAGTCTGCTAATTGCGTTGTAGTAACTCAAATATGGTCCATTTTTATTTACTTCAGTGCTTATTCTAGCCCCGATACTTTTACTAATACCTTTAATAACGGTAAATGGCAAGCGAATCGCAAATCCCTCAAGTGTATAATGATTAGTGCTTTGTTCCAAGTTAACCGGTCGTAACTCAACCTTCCTACGACGACATTCATCAATATATTGTCGTGTTTTAACCTCACTTCCAATCACACTGGTGAGTAAATAAGTATAGAATAAATGCGGATAATTTGCTTTTAAATAAGACAATTGATAGGCGATTAAACCATATGCAACCGAATGAGATTTATTAAATCCATAATTCGCAAATTTATAGATAAGCGCAAAAAGCTCTTGCGCAAAAACATTACTATGACCTTTATCGATACATCCTTGAACAAACTCCGCTTTTAAAGCATCAAGTTCTTTAGCATCTTTCTTACTCATTGCTTTACGTAAAATATCCGCTCGAGCTAAACTGAATCCCGCCATAATTTGAGCAACTTGCATAATCTGCTCTTGATAAATCAGAATCCCATTGGTACTTTCCGTAATTTTTTTTAAGTCCTCATGAATATACTTGACGTTTTGGGGATGCGCACGATTTTCGAGGTACAATGGAATATTTTCCATAGGTCCCGGTCTAAACAGTGCAATGGTATCTACAATATCACTAAACTTATACGGTTTCACTTTTTTTAACAATGCTTTCATCCCATCGGATTCAAGTTGAAACACCCCAACCGTTTCTGCCCGTGAAATTAAATCGTAAGTTTTTTTATCGTCAAGAGGAATTGCCATAATGTCAAATGGCTCCTGTTCATTAATTTGACGACTGATATTGTCAATAATCGTCAAATTTCTGAGTCCCAGAAAATCTATCTTCACAAGACCAATTGACTCAAGACGACTCATATCATATTGGACCGCTTTGGTCTCTGAGTCTAATTGAATAATAGGGACCACATTTTCAAGTGGTTTTTTACTCAACACAATTCCAGCAGCATGGGTCGACGTATGTCGTGGCATACCTTCAAGACTACACGCAAGCTCAAACGTTTTGGTTAAGATATTCTCAGATTGTAGAAGCGATTTAAATCGACTGTTCTGATTGTAATTTTGACGCAAATCTAAAAGTGGATCAATAAGTTTTGAAACTTGATCAACCTTACGAATTGGAACTTGCAATACTCGAGCTGTATCCCGAAACGCTTGCCGCGCCTTGAGTGTCCCAAATGTCACAATATGAGCAACATAATTTTCACCATATTTTTCCCTTACGTAATCAATTACAAATTGCCGCTTATCATCTGGAAAATCTATATCAATGTCGGGCATTGATACACGTTCAGGGTTTAAAAATCGTTCAAATAACAAATCATACTCAATCGGATCAATTTCAACGATACCTAAACAATAAGCAACAAGGGAACCCGCAGAACTCCCACGACCTGGTCCTACATAAATCCCCTCTTTTTTCGCATAGCGAATCACGTCATAGACGATTAAGAAGTAATCTGTAAAATTCATGTCATTGATAATTTTCAACTCATAGTCCAAACGTTCCTGGTATTTCACAGGTACAGATTGATTTAATCTGCGCTTCAAGCCAAAATGACTCAACTGTTCTAAATAAATCTTATTACTTACATCTTGATGCGTTTCAAACTCCGGTAATTCTGTTGTCAAATCAAGGATCGATACATGACACATTTCCGCGATGGCATTAGTAAGTTCAATTTCAGATTCCTGATAAAGCACCGTAAAATCATCACACGTCGTAAAATGCCGATTCGGGGAAGAAACAAGCGTTTTATCTTCTAAATAAGTTCCTTTATCGATTGCTTGCAAAGCTCGAAACGCTTCCTCATCATCTTTATTTTCGTAATATACTTTCGGAAGCGCAACACATTCAATCCCTCTTAAAGCCGCCATTTGACGAAGTTGATCGTTAACAGTTGCAAAAAAACCGGACTCTTGATGTGATAATCCAATATAGAAATGCGAAAACGAAGCGTTGAGTCGTTCCATTACGATTGCAACAGCATCCAAATCTTTACCGAGCATCCCTTTTTCAAAGGGCCCTTGTTCGGAGTATGCAATGAACACTAAATCGGATTGAAAAGGAATCACATCCGCCTCCGATACACATTCTTGTTGTGAAAGAAGATAGGATAAGTGAATAAGCCCTTGATACCCCTCATTCGTACGTGCGAGAACGAGTGAATCATATTGAAAATCATCAGCATCAATCGTAATTTCCATACCGAAAATCGGTTTAAGATTACGTTTTTGTGCTTCTACATAAAAATCAAGTGCACCAAAAAGAACATGCCGATCAGTCAAGGCGATGCTCTTCATACCAAATTCTTTTGTTTTTTCGCAGATTAAGTCTACAGACATCATTCCTTTTAAGAGCGAATAATGACTGCGAACCATTAAATGTGTCGCCATTTTGCCACCTCTATCATTATTATACATGAAAAAACATCGCTATAATAGCGATGTTTCTGCCAATTCTTGAATAAGTGATTCCATCGTTTGATAGGTCAAACCTTTAATACCACAAGCAAGACGATGTCCACCACCGTTATAGCGTTGTGCAATGGTATTAATTGTATTATTTTGAGATCTTAACGATGCTTTAAACGTTCCATCTTCAGTTTGGATAAACAATCCCCAAATCTTAAACTCACGCACACCTGCCATTGAACCTGTAAACATTTTCGCATCAGACTCAGTAATTCCCATTTGATCAAGCAATGCTTGGTCAATGATAACATATGCAAAAGCATCTTTTACTTGGATATGATTTTGAATCTCGCGATTGATTTCAAAATTTCTGCGCGTACGCAGGAAAAGCGCATGATTAAGTTTTGTAATGTTCGCCCCTTCATCCATAAGCCAAGCTGCTGCACGGAGTGTTTTAGAAGAAGTTGTTTCAATTGAGAACTTTTGTGTGTCGGTCAAAATACCCGAAAGAAGCGTATTAGCAATCGTTTCATCCATGTTCATCTGAAGTTCTCGCAATAAATCCGCGACAATTTCACAAACGCTGCCTCGACTCGAATCCACGATTTGTAAATCACCATAAATATCTACTTCTGGATGGTGATCAATCTTAACAATCGCTTTTGCCTCTTGAAAACGTTGATCATCGATACGTTCTTGATTTGCGCTATCTAAAACAATCGCTAAAAACGAGCCAAGATTTTCTACCTGATCCATGGGTTCATAAATCGTAAAATTATGGAGATCGCTTCCTAACATTAAGATTTCCTTATCAGGATAGTTTAACTTCAACCATTTTGCCAGACCAACCTGGGAACCTAAAGCATCCCCATCTGGTTGGACATGGCGAAATAAGCAAATCTTATCATAAGATTCGACATATTCTTGAAATTTAGTTTTGTTCATTATGAATTCGGTAAGCGTCTGTTGCGATTACGAGTTCTTCATTTGTTGGACAAACCCAAATATCCATTGAAGAAGCATCGGTACTCAATTTAACTTCCTTACCACGTGTTTTACTATTTAATTCACGGTCATAATCAAGTTTTAATCCTGGTTGTAACACATCTAAAATTGCTTCACGTGTTCCTGTATCGTTTTCTCCAAGACCCGCTGTAAAGACAAGACCATCAACATGACCTAATTGAAGTGCATAAGCACCCACATATTGTAATACACGTTGTGCATACATCTTACGTGTTAAAATTGCACGTTCATTGCCGTCATCAATACCGTTTTCGATATCACGAGCATCACTTGAAATCCCACTAATTCCAGCCATTCCAGATTTTTTGTTGAAAATATCTAAAACTTCTTCGGCTGTAATATCAAGCTTACGCATTAAATAAGTCACGATTGCAGGATCTAAATCACCTGTACGTGTACCCATCATGAGTCCTGCTAATGGTGTGAAACCCATTGATGTATTAACACATTTTCCGCCTTCAACTGCAGAAATCGAAGCACCATTACCTAAGTGAAGTGTAATTAAATTAACATCTTCAACGTTTTTACCCATTAATTCTGCTGTGCGTTGTGCAACATATTCATGAGAAATACCATGTGCACCATAACGACGAACCGCTAAATCGCTGTAGTATTCGTATGGTAATGCATACATAAACACTTCTTCAGGCATTGTTTGGTGGAATGCTGTATCAAATGCGAAAATATGTGTAGCATTTGGTAACGCTTCTTTAAATGCGCGATAACCAATAAGGTTTGCTGGATTATGTAAAGGAGCTAAATCAGCAAGTTCTTCAACTTGCGCTACAGACACTTCATCACATAATGCACTCCCTTGGAAATACTCACCACCATGAACAACACGGTGACCCGCTGCAACGATTTCTGATAAATCAGAAACAATATTTTTTTCGACAAGACCTTTTAATACAAGATCTACCGCTACATGGTGATCTGGAATATCTAAAGTATCTGTATCTTTTTGATCGTTATATTTAAATGTGATAATTCCATCATTTAAACCAATACGCTCAACAATACCACTTGTAAGCACTTCTGCTTCTGGCATTTCTAATAATTGAAATTTCAATGAACTACTTCCGGCATTTACCGCTAAAACTTTACTCATAATTTCCTCCTCTATTGAAATCATCTAAGATTCTATTGACTTCCCCATCCCCTAGGGCATAAAGTTTATCAAATAATTTTTGATAGGATGTCGCAACTCCCAACTTCTGCTCATACTCTTCGAGTAATTTGGTTGTTCGATTTAAGTTATCATAAACAGCCGAACGACTAATATTAAGGATATCCGCAATTTCTTGATATGACAAGTCATCTTGGTAATAATATTGAAAAACTTGTATTTGTTTTTCTGTTAACAAACTTTCGTAGTAATCAAAAAGCCGATTTAATTCGATTGCTTTCTCAATGCTCATGGTTATCATTCACAAGATGATAGAGATAACTCTCGATATCGAACGCTCTTAAATCGCTGACCGATTCACCCAAACCAATATGACTTACCTTTAAATCCAATTCATCTTTGATACTTAGCAGAACCCCACCTTTAGGTGAACCATCCAGTTTCGTAACGATTAAGGAATCAACGGGCGTGACCTCAGTAAACATTTTCGCTTGAGATAGTCCATTTTGTCCGGTATTACCATCAATCACTAGGTAGGTATGATCAATACTTCCCACTTCACGCTCTAAAACACGCTTCATTTTTTCGAGTTCTTTCATAAGGTTTACTTTATTTTGTAAGCGACCTGCACTATCACAAATCATGACATCAAAATCATGTTCTTTGGCATACCGCGCTGCATCAACATAGACCGATGCCGGATCTTGATTATCCTTACCGCCAATAAAATCAACACCAAGCTCATCAGCCCATACTTTTAGTTGGTTACTTCCAGCTGCTCTAAAAGTATCTCCACCTACCAACAATACTTTATGACCTTCTTGTTGATAGTTATACGCCAATTTTGCGCAAGTCGTCGTTTTTCCCGAACCATTCACACCCACAACAAGAATTGCATTGAGGCGTCCTGGTTCAATGGCATATGGTTCCAAATTATCCCCATACTGTCTTAAAATCACTTCCACAAGCGTTTCCAAAGCTTCTTCTTCACTCATCGAAGTTTTCACATTTTTTCGAAATGTTTTAATAATTTTTTGAGCGCTTTTTAAAGATACATCACTTTGAATCAAAACCGCTAAAAGATGATCATACCAAGCATCATCAAACTTAGGTTTACCTGTAAACATTTGTTTAAGCTTATTACCAAAAGATGCTTTGGTTGAATCCAACCCGGTGGAATAAAGTGCTTGTTCTTTTTGATCTTTTTTATTTGATTTTTTAAACATATCAAAAAATCCCATTATACTTCCTCCTTTAATTCAATTGCCTCATCCAAACGTACACGCAACATGGATGAAACACCACGTGTCGGCATGGTTACACCATACAAGACATCACATTGTGCCATCGTTCCCGATCTATGCGTAATTACTAAGAATTGGGTGTCATCACTGAAATCTTTGATGTAGTTTGCAAGACGCTCAACATTTGCTTGGTCCAGCGCAGCTTCAACCTCATCAAAAATACATAATGGGACATGTCGTGCTTTTAATATCGCAAACAAAACTGAAATTGCGATTAAACTCTTTTCGCCTCCTGAAAACAGACGAATATTTTGAACCGATTTCCCTGGTGGCTGTACATCAATATCGATTCCGGTATTTAGAAGATCATCTTCATCTTCCAACACAAGTTTCGCCTTCCCTCCACCAAACAAAGCACCAAATACTGAACCCAACTCCCCGTTAATCTTATCAAACATTTCTTTAAATTGTTTAACCATGATTTGATCCATCTCTTCGATGACACTAAGAAGTTTATCACGAGAAGAAATAAGATCATCGAGCTGTTTCGTTAGAAATTCATGACGTTCAAACGCTTCTTGATATTCTTCTGGGGCTTCAAGGTTAACATTTCCCAATGCAGCAATTTCGCCGCGCAGCTTAAGAACTTCATCACGACCGTTTGCAGCCGATTCATCATAAATATTTTCAAGCGCATATTCAAAGGTCATTTGATACTCACTTGATAAACGTTCAAGATTTGATTCAAGTCGTGTTGCATTCTTGGTATCACTCAAATTCACTTCATGTTTTTCTTGCGTCAATTTATTTAACTCACTTCGATATTGACGCATCAGAACTTCTTTACGTTGAACATCATTCCCAAGTGCCAAACGACGTTCGCGAATCAAGGCAAGATTAGAACTTAACTCATCACGCTCCATATAAGCACGATTAAGCTTTCCTACAACTTCGTCAACAACATCCTCGGTCATAAACTCATCATTTGGATTTATTTCTTCATACTCTTGTTGTAAACGCTCATACTTCGATCGTTTGACATCAAGCAATGGTTCCAATTGCGCTAAAGCAATTCGGCGTTGCATTAAGATGTCGTTCGTTTCTTTGATCGTTGTTTGCAACATTCGCACTTCGTTTTCCGAGAATACAATTCGATCTTTAAGCTTTGTGATTTCTTCTTCTAAAGATTCCTTGTCACGTTTAAGCGTCAACATGGACTGTTGGTTATTTCTAGTCTTACCACCCGACATTGTTCCACCACGATGCATAACATCCCCATCAAGCGTGACAATTTTATAGGAATGGTGTAATTGTTTCGCAAGACGGTTAGCATCTTCAATTGTGGATACGACAAGAACATTGCCCAGCAAACTCTCTTTTAAGATTTCAAATACCGGATCATTGGATACAAAATCTGAAGCAACACCCATAAATCCTGGAGCATGTTCACAAACCGTTAAGGCATCATCCGCAACAGAACGTGATTTACATGATGTAAGAGGAATAAAAGTTGCTCTCCCTGACATATTTTTCTTTAAAAAGTTAATCGCATTCACTGCTGCTTTATCATTCTCAGTAACAATATGAACCATCGAACCAGCCAAAGCAGTTGTGATGGCGACTTCCAAACCCTCTTTAGGGGTAAAAACATTCCCCACAGCATCAAGAACCCCAAAAAGCGATGCTTTGTTATTCATAACAGCTTGAACACCTGCTTGAGATTCAAAAGGGCGTTCCAATCGATGCACCACAAGTTCCAATCTGTTTTTTAATTGGTTTAGAGATGACAACAACGTATTCAGGGATTGTTGTTTATCTGCAAGTTCTCGATTTTTTTCATACGTTGTTTCAGTTAACAATTCCACTTCAGCATTTAGTTTCTGATGACGTTCTTTACGTTCATCATATTCCAACTTCGCATCATTCATAGCAGCAAAGAGTTCTTGTGCCTTTGCTTGTTTATCGCCGACTTCCAATGTGTACTTACGGCGTTCATCAATTTCAACTTTTCGCGTTTCTAAGATACCAATCTCACGGACAAATTGCATAACCTTTTCTTGCCCTTTAACGATATCTTGATCCATCTTAAAAATTTCTTGACGTTTCTCTTGGAGTTCATGATCATAGACGCCAATATTTGTTTCTAAGGTTGCAATCTCCGATTCTAAACGATAGGTATCGTTTTTATTTGAGTTAATAAGTTCTTCCAGTTCTTTGATCTCTCGACAGATAACTGAAACTTCAATCGATTCAAGCAACGCTTTTTTTTCTTTATATTGTTCTGCCTTTTTAGCAGCACGTTTCAATGAACTAACCTGACGTGTTATCTCATCCACAATATCTTGCATACGATCAACATTTTCTTTTGTCCGTTCAAGTTTATTGATGGATTCAATTTTACGTTTTTTATATTTGGAGACACCAGCTGCCTCTTCAAAAATCACACGACGTTCAATAGGTTTTGCTTCGGCAAAATAACTAATTGTCCCTTGCGAGATGATGGATAATGAATCTCTACCCAAACCCGTATCCATTACTAAATCATGAACATCGCGTAATCGACATGGAACTTTATTGATTAAATATTCAGACTCACGAGTATCCCGATAGAGTCTTCGTGTTACTTCTAATTCTTCATAATCACTGTTTAAAGGCCGTGCTTCATTATCGAAGACTAAAGTAACTTCCGCAAGATTGACCTTCCGGCGCGTTTCAGACCCATTAAAAATAACATCAGTCATACTCGAGCCACGCATTGATTTTACGGACTGTTCGCCTAAAACCCAACGTATCGCATCACTAATGTTACTTTTACCACATCCATTTGGACCTACAATACCCGTAACGGCATCATCAAAATTTATAACTACTTTATCCGCAAAGGATTTAAAACCCTGCATTTCTATCTTTTTGAGGAACATAGAAACCCCCATTCTCATATGAACTTATTATACCGTAATATGATGAAACATGAAAGATGTATCCTACAATTTGATTTTCTCTGAACAAAGTGCTATTCTTTTATTGGCTACGTTAGGAGGAAATATGCGAAAACGAATTATTCTAATTGCGTTTACTGCAGTTGCACTCGTTTCATTATTTGTCGTTTTATACGATCAATTCAAACCAAAAACAAGTGCTCTAACGCTGAGTACCGGTATGCCTAAAAGCGAAACGGTTATTAAACTTAATGAAATTCAGACATTTTTAAATGATAATCCAGGACAACACGTATTCTTACTAAAAGATGGTAATTCCGACTCTGATTATGTTGAAGATGCATTACTTGCCCCTTTAACAACAGAACAAGAAGTACGTCCCACACCTGAAATTACAACGATTGATATGTCTGATGCTCAAAACATCTCAGTAACACGCTTAAAACAATTATTGGGTGTTGAGAAATATCCTGCATTTGTCGTAATTGAAGCTAAAAAGGATAAAGTTGATGTTAAGTCAACACTTGTATTTAAACAAGATAATCCCTTTACAAGCGATGATTTAAAAACATGGTTCTTCGATAACGGTCTTTGGACTGGTCCTTATGGAATCGAAAGCAAAAAATCATAAACTATCTTACGATAGCAATCAAAAAGTACGAGATGATCTCGTACTTTTTCTTTTACAAATTCAGAATAAATTGTTGGCACAACATCGCACTCACTTTACTTGCAAGAGGTAAGTACTGTTCAAAATCGAGATCGTTTTCAGGATCATGTGTAACATCAGAGAGCCCTCTTAAAACGATAAATGGTGTTTGACTTCGATAACACACATGAGCAATCGCAGTCGCTTCCATTTCGACACAAATTGCATCTGAGAAATGTTTTTGGATGTTAAGGAAAGCTTGTGATGATTTTGTCACAAATTGATCTCCCGAAACGATTAATCCAACATGGAAACGTTTTCCCATGCTTTCAAGAGTTTGTTTTGCAATTTGGAAAAGATTTGAATCTGTTTTAAAAATAAAGCGTGGGTCCGTGTCGGTTCCCGGTCCAATATCCAAATCGTGATATTGAAGATGTGTTGCCACAACCATATCACCATGCTTTTGATCAGCTTTTAATCCACCGGCACTTCCAATATTCAAGACAAGATGCGGATTGTATATGCCTATCAAACAAGAAGCAGTGTAAGCAGCATTAACCTTACCAACACCACTTTGTGCAACAACCACTTCTTGACGAGACAAGACACCCATATAAACATCAATACCGGCAACATTGCTCGATGTTACCCCCGACATAAGTGACGTCAATGCTTGAACTTCTTCTTGCATCGCACCAATAATGAGAATCATAAGCGCTCCTTTGTAATGACAAGCATTACTTTCTCACCCTCATCACAAATCCCCTTGTGATTAAAGTCCGTATATATTTTTACAGAATAACCATGTTTTTCATACGCATCAATTAAAATTTGTGGATCAAATACCCATTGATAAACACTGTCAAAGGTTCCATCTAAAAAATTAATGACATGAACTAAATGAGATCCATCCACTTCAATTTGGTATGCATAATCAAAGGTATCGGTTGACCCTTCTTCATAGTAATCATCGGCAAATTCATTTAAGCGATAGGGATGGTGACAATCCAAAATAATATTGGATGATAAAGCAACGCTTCGCTCAACAAAGTTTAATAAATCTTCTTCAGTTAATATGTAATTAAGACTGTCTCCAACACAAATAAGTGTGTCATACGTTTTTTGATCTTCATACGTAAGAAAATCACCTTGAACCATTTTATTGGCTAATTCAGGATACTTTTCATACCCTAACGCGAGCATGGAATCATCGAGGTCAACACCCTTAACATCAAAATAATCATCAAGTTCATGAAGCAAATCACCCGTTCCACATGCCATTTCTAAAAGGGTATTACCAACAGCATGTTTTTGAACAAACGCTTTGTATAACTGAGTACCTTCTTTTGAGGAAAAAAGACTATCGTAATACGTTTTCATCAATATAGTCCTGATAGAGTTTTTCTAAGTTGTAGTGGCCACGTTCCTCAGTTAAAAACAGGTGAACTACTACATCGTATGCATCAATAAGAATCCAGGTTGAACCATGTTGACGTTCAATACTGCGAATTTTATATCCTTCTTTTTCAATCGCTTCTTCAACAAACTCAGCAATAGCATTAAGTTGGCGAACGCTTGGTGCATCCGCAATTACAAAATAGTCACATAATGGATTTTCTCGTTTAAAATCAACTGTAACAATGTCATTTGCTTTTTTTTCGTCAATTGTTTTCACAATTACATCTAATAAATTATTCATTATTTCTCCTTAGATAGGCACCTTGTGCCCTTTTCACTTCTTGAAATCCTTCAACTAAATTACGTTTTGATAAAGATATTAAAGGTTCACTGTCATAGCCTCTGCCTCGTTCACATTTATCAGCAATATATAAAATCATTCCAATTTTATGAGTCGAAGCACCATTAACATGTCCTCTAATAGCATTTAATACTTGTTTATCTCGCACATAGTATTTTTTTGATAATTCTGACGCTGCCGCAAAACCATGGTAAAATGCAGAATGCAAATCGATATGATGGGGAAACGTTGCCTTCATGATGTTAAGTAAGATTTCATCAGAATCTTCTTTACACAAATCATGAATCATACATGCGAGCGCAACGCGATGCGCATCAACATGATGTACAGCTGCAATTTCTAATGCGAGATCTTTTACTCTTAATACATGTTCATATCGTCGCATTGACACACGATTCCGTAAAATTTCGTCGAGATATAAACCACGTTCCGTCATGTATTGAAGGACGCATGGTGCCGTCTTGGTAATGAAACCTTTTCGAATTTCAGTCGAACTTATCGGTAGAACTGGACCGATGACACGTGGAAATTGCGTATCAACATTTGAATCGCGTGAATAAATGACGAATTGTACCTGTTGACGTAGTTCGTCAAATGCCTTCCATTGATTTAAAGTCGGCAGTTGATCTGAACCAATTAACCACTCAAATTCACAATCATTATACTGGGCTTTTAATACCCTTACGGTATCGATTGAGTACGAGGGTAAAGGCATTCTCGATTCTAGATCAAGAACCTTCATTTTTTTAAAAGGTCGAGTCATCAACTTCACCATCTCAAATCGATGATGGAATGCGGAACTTCCTTCTTTAAACGGATTTTGTGCACTGACAATAAACCAAAGCTCATCCGCATTACGTTGTTTTAGGGCGTGCTTCGCCATCGTTAAATGGCCATCATGAATGGGGTCAAAACTCCCGCCAAACAAGATTATTTTTCTCAAACTTTAATTCGTCCGTTTTTACTGTAACGATAGAAAACTGCAACGCGCCCTATTTTACTTACTAAATCACAACTAAATCGATCTTCAAATGCTTCAATTGCTTCTAAAATTGTAACATCTGAATTTTTTTGAATACTTACCTTCACAAGATTGTGAGCTAACATGGATGTCTCAAACGTTTCATAAACAGTTTCAGTTAATCCATTTTTTCCAATAAATACAGTTGTTTTTTCTTCATGAGAAATACGTTTTAATTCTTTTTTTTGATCTTTACTTAACATTAAATGATCGCCTTTCTGATTACGACTTCCGCTTCTTTATCGAAACGAGTCTCTAATTCTTTTAACTCACCTTGAATACTGATAAATCCAACATCGAAAATTTCAATATCAATGTGCTTATCCGTTACCGGCCATTTTTTCTTACGGTATGAAGGATTTTGAATCATAAAATCATGGTCCAATTCAAAATTTGCTTCCAACCGTTCCGGTTTTATCCGTTTCAGCTCAAATGGAAGATATGAAACAACGTGAACGTG
Source organism: Erysipelothrix sp. strain 2 (EsS2-6-Brazil) (assembly GCF_016617625.1). Lineage (NCBI taxonomy): Bacteria > Bacillati > Bacillota > Erysipelotrichia > Erysipelotrichales > Erysipelotrichaceae > Erysipelothrix > Erysipelothrix sp. strain 2 (EsS2-6-Brazil). The sequence goes on along the minus strand of NZ_SBAR01000004.1, from coordinate 124,991 downwards.
TGACTTAGGAGTAACCGTGATTGCCCCAAGATTCCCCAGTAAAATCGTTTGTTTTTCATATAATTGATATACAGCAGGTTTCAGTGTTTTTTGTGGCGCTAACATCACCAAGTTCTCATCTGTAAACTTAGAGAGCAATTCACTCTCATTGCTTAATCCCGGTGTATCGTAAACATCGTAATGTTCCGTTTCAATATGTAACACATCCGCAGTTGTGGATGCAACCGGCGATACCGATAAATCGTTTTTTCCCATTAATGCATTGAGTAAAGAAGACTTCCCTGCATTGACACATCCTACAAACGCACACGGAGCATCCTCCAAGTATGGTGTCAACGCTTCAAGTGTATTCTTTTTCAAGGCTGAAACATAAACAACATCCATCAACGATACATCTTCATTTTTCAGTGCACGCATAATTGCATTTGTAAGTTTGTTGTTTGAAACAGACTTCGGTAAAAGATCACGCTTATTCACGACAAGCACAACACTTTTATTTCTTAATGCACGAAGCAACCCTGTGTGCATACTTTGATTCAAATGCATAATATCTAAAACCCATAGAATATGGCCATCAAAACGCTCAATAAACTCAAGCGTCGTTCCATCATTAACATCAGCTTTAACACGTTTAAAATCACGATAATGCTTTAAACGAAAACATGATTGACAATAATCATTCTCAATTGATTTCGCGTAACCACGTCCCATTGCATCTTCAGTTTGTAAGACTGAACCACAACCGACGCATTTTTTATTTTCCATATATATTTACCCTTTCAAAAATGGTATCAACTCTTCTTAAGAAGTAGTTTAAATCAAAACACTCTTTTAATTGATCTTCAGTCATCAATGTTAAAACGTTCTCATTTTTAAGAAGCACATCCAAAAACGATGTATGCGTATTGTATGCTTCCATTGCAAGTGGCTGTATTAAATCATACGCCGCTTCTCGACTTAATCCCTCGCTATCAATCAATGTTGTCATTACACGTTGTGCAAAAATAACACCGTGTGTCAAGTTGATATTATCCATCATTTTGTCTTCATAAACAACTAAATTCGCAACAATTCGTGTAAATCGATGCAACATATAATCCAATAAGGTGATTGCATCCGGGAAAATGATACGTTCCGCACTGGAATGTGAAATATCACGCTCATGCCATAATGCGACGTTTTCGAAGGATGTCATCATATAGCCACGTATCACACGTGCACAACCCGCCATGTTTTCACTGCTGATTGGATTTCGTTTATGAGGCATCGCAGAAGATCCTTTTTGACCTTTATTAAAGAATTCTTCCAATTCACCAACTTCTGTTCGTTGAAGGTGTCGGATTTCTGTTGCAATTTTTTCAATGCTTGTCGCAATTAATGACAGTGTCGACATATAGAATGCATGGCGATCTCGCTGAAGTACCTGGGTTGATATATTTGTGGACGTAATGCCTAATTGCGCACATACATAATCTTGTACATAAGGATCTGTATTCGCAAAATTTCCAACAGCACCACTAATTTTACCTGCTTCTAAATCTTTACGTGCACTTTGAAAGCGCGTTAAATTTCGATTCATCTCATCATACCAAAGCGCAAACTTTAAGCCAAAACTTGTAATATCAGCATGAATTCCATGCGTACGTCCTATGCATGGAGTATCTTTATAGCGAATGGCTTGTTGTCTTAACACCTCAATAAAATCAATAAGACCGTGTTCCAGGATATCATTTGCTTGCTTATAAATATATCCATATGCCGTATCAACAACATCAGTACTCGTTAAGCCGTAATGAACCCATCGTTTTTCATCACCCAGTGTCTCACTTACGGCTCTGGTAAATGCGACAACATCATGACGTGTTTCCGCTTCAATTTCATAAATTCGATTGATATCAAAGGAAGCATTTTCTTGTAATGCTTTTAAATCATTATCAGGAACAACGCCCAATTGATTGAATGCCTCTGCAGCATGGATCTCAACTTTTAGCCACGCTTCAAAACGAAATTGATCATTAAATATTGTTTTCATTACATCTCTTGAATACCGATTAATCATAAAACCTCCTAATTGAAATAATAAAGTCTGGAAGTATACAACCGCCAGACTTGGTTTTGTAAGGTCGAACGTAATAACTCTACCCTACAATTATACATAATTATAAATCAAGTTTCAAAGGTTCATCAATGCTTTTCGCCTCTGATTTAGGAAACGCAACCTTTACAACATGAACAAGCGGTCTCAGTATTGAGAAATCTTTTTCATCCGTAACCGTTGAGAATGTTGCATCTGATGACATAATAGGCACATCTTTAATTGAAATAATTGATGTATGGTCATTATATATTAAGATATGATCTTGTATATTACCCACAAAAACTTCACCTAAATAGTGCGGATTGCTCTTAACCGTTTTCACAATTGAAGTCCCTTGAGTTGCACGGTTATTGATTGCAATATCTTGCGCCTTAATACGTTTCATTTGGAATCGATCTGATACGAAAACAACGTCACTTTCATCCGATAATCCTATTGTCGAGACAATGCGATCATTTAATTTGAGTTTCATTCCAATAACACCTTTAGCACGCAAACCAATTGGATTAATTTCTGAGAGATCAAGGCGCATGCATTGTCCTTCTTTACTTACAAGTAGTAAATGATCTTCATTCGAAGTAATGACAGCACCCACCAACTCATCATGTTTCCCTAACTTCATGACATCGTAAAGTCGATTTGTACGCTTAACTTCAAGTTCTGAAATGGCTGTTTTCTTCACCATACCCGATGCTGTTGATGTCACGATAAATTGATAGGTATCAAACGATTTTAATGTAAAGACACTGATGATTTTTTCATTTGGATCACATTTCATGTATTGGTTAATGTGTGAACCCGTATCACGCCAACGAGCCTCATCAATTTCATGCACAAGAATCATGCCATATCGACCTTTAGACGTTACAAAGACGAGATAATCGGTTGTTTCTACTTCTGAACTAAATACTGGCATGTCTTCATCCATAAGTGCTATCACATCTTTTTGACTTGAACCGTATGAACGTAATGATACTTTCTTGAGATATCCATCACGCGAGACGGTAACCATAACCGCTTCATTTGTAATAAGACTGAGGTGATCGACCTCAAGTTCTGAAATCTCCGCTTCTATTGATGATTTGCGCGGCGTATCAAAAGTTTCTTTGATTTCCATGAATTCTTTAACAATAAGATTGTTTAACATATCGATATTGTTAATGACTAAATCGAGATATTCTAATTCATTTGCCAGTTTTGCGAATTCATCGCGAAGGGCATTAATGTCCGTTGAAGATAAACGATACAGTTGTAAATCAACGATTGCGGTTGCTTGCGCTTCGGTAAATCCAAACTCGGCCATGATATTATTGCGTGATTCAGAGCGGTTATTTGAACGACGAATGACTGCAATAATCTCATCAAGTATTGATGTTGCTTTCATTAACCCTTCAAGAATATGTAATCGTTTTTCTTTTTGTTCATAACGATATTTACTACGGTTAAGCACAACTTCTTGTCTAAATTTTAAGTAGGCATCAAGAATTTCTAAAAGACCACAAACCTGTGGACGTTGATCAACAATCGCAACCATATTCGCATTGTAATAAACTTGTAATTCCGTGTATTTATAGAAAAGATTGAGAATGCTTTCTACATTAGCATCACGTTTACAGTCAATGACGATCCGTAACCCTGTACGATCGGATTCATCACGGACATCCATCACATCACCAAATCCCTCACTGGCTTTAGTAAAACGCAATTCGTCAATTTTACGAACAACATTAGACTTAATCACTTCATAAGGTAATTCGGTAATAACAATTTGCTTCATGCTTTTATTTTCTACGATATCTGCCTTAGCGCGAACTACAATGCGTCCTTTTCCTTTACGAATTATATCTTCAATTCCATCTCTACCCTGAATAATGGCACCAGTTGGAAAATCAGGACCTTGAACCATAGTCATGATTTCATCTACACCGCACTCTGGATTATGTAAGCGATAAATTGAAGCATCCATAATTTCATTAAGGTTGAATGGCGGTATATTGGTTGCATATCCAGCCGCAATCCCTGTCGAACCATTCACAAGAAGGTTTGGATATCGTGCTGGTAAAACGGAAGGCTCAGTCGTCATATCATCAAAGTTTAGTACAAAAGGGACGACGTCTTCATCAATGTTTTCAAGAAGTTTTTGAGACAATTTTGAAATACGAGCTTCTGTATATCGCATCGCAGCTGCGGGATCATCATCAATACTACCATTATTTCCTTGCATATCAATCAAGGGCATATTCATCTTCCATGATTGAGACATTCGAACCATTGCTTCATAAACTGAACTATCTCCATGAGGATGATAATTACCAATAACAAGACCCACTGTTTTTGCGGATTTTCGATATGGTTTATCATAGAAGTTTTTATCATGATACATCGCATATAAAATACGACGTTGTACAGGTTTTAATCCATCACGCACATCTGGGAGCGCACGTTCTTGAATAATGTATTTAGAATACCGGCCAAAGCGTTCACCAACGATGTCTTCGATCGGTAATTTAATTAATGAATCATGCGACATGTGGATCCTCCTCTAACGTAAATGCGACATTTTGTTCTATCCAATCGCGACGAACATCAACCTTGTCACCCATAAGTACGGAGACACGTTTATCAGCGACTAAAAAGTCATCGATTTGAACTTGAATTAACGAACGGCTCGCTGGATCCATCGTGGTTTCCCAAAGTTGATCCGCATTCATTTCCCCGAGTCCTTTATAGCGTTGAAGTTCAACCTTACCATACTGTTTACGGTATGCATCCAATTCCTCTTCAGTATAAGCGTAATGGACATTTTTACCGGATTTAACACGGTAAAGCGGCGGTTGCGCAATATAAACATACCCTGCCTCAACAAGCGGACGCATGTGTCTAAAGAAAAAGGTTAAAAGCAGCACTTGAATATGAGCACCATCTGTATCCGCATCGGTCATAATAATGATTTTATTATAGTTACAATCTTTTAACTCAAAATCTTTCCCAACACCAGCACCCACACAATGAATAATTGTATTTAATTCTTCATTTTTGAGAATATCTTCAAATTTTGCCTTTTGCGTATTTAAAACCTTACCACGCAACGGTAGAATCGCTTGGAATTTACTATCACGTCCTTGCTTAGCACTACCACCCGCTGAATCCCCTTCGACTAAATACAATTCATTCTTGTTTTTATTTCGCGTTTGAGCATTCGCAAGTTTTCCTGACAAAATACGTTCAATCTTATTTCGTTTTCCATTTCGTGCCTGTTCACGTGCTTTACGAGCCGCTAAACGGGCATGCGAAGCTTTTTGAATTTTAGTGATGATCTTTGTAGCTTCTTCATGATGAACATCCAAGTAGTAAGGTAACTGCTCTGAGATTACCGCATCAACAACACCTTTTGCGGCAGGCGTTCCTAATTTCCCTTTTGTTTGTCCTTCAAATTGAAGAAGATTCTCAGGAATACTTACTGATAGAATGACAGAAAGCCCTTCACGAACATCATTTCCTTCAAAATTCTTTTCTTTTTCCTTTAAAAGGTTATGTTTACGAGCCCATTCATTGATGACTTTCGTAAATCCAGAACGAAAACCTGCAACATGAGTCCCTCCATCATGGGTTCGAACCAAGTTAACGTATGAATAGGTGTCTTCGTTATAGCCTTCATTATATTGCAATGCAATTTGAACTGAAATTCCTTGATCAGAACCATTTAGTAAAATAACATCATTTAATACTTCTTGATCTTCATGAATATACTCCATAAAGGCCTCAAGTCCTTTTTCATAACGATATTCTCGTGTGATATTGACACGCTCGTCCGTAACAATAAACTGAATCCCTTGTAGTAAAAATGCGCTCTCTTGAACACGTTCACAAATAGTATCAAAACTAAATTTTGAATTTTTAAAAATAGTTGGATCAGCTTTAAAACGAACGCGACTTCCAATCGGACCCCGATCACTTGTTTTTTTAAGGGGTTCGATTTCTTTACCACCATTTCTAAACGTCATATTATAAGTTCCGTCTTTACGGAATACACTTACATTAACTTCTTCACTCAACGCATTTACAACAGATGCACCAACTCCGTGAAGACCTCCACTTGTTTTGTATCCACCTGCCTCCGAAAATTTTCCGCCGGCATGAAGCACAGTAAAAATGACCTGCAATGCACTAACACCACTTGTGTGAGTTTCAATCGGCATTCCTCGACCCTCATCTCGGATCGAAACAGTCATATCATCTTCTATATTTAAACGGATTGTCGTTCCGAAACCATTAAGCGCTTCGTCAATCGCATTATCCATAATTTCCCATACTAAATGATGCAAACCACGTGAATCGGTAGATCCAATGTACATCCCAGGGCGTTTTCTTACAGCTTCAAGACCTTCTAAAATTTCAATACTTGAAGCTGAATAATTTTGTGTACTCAAGCTCTCCAACTCCTCTCAACGTGTATTATATCATGACATAATGATTATTTGAGTATTAAAAGTTCAACCAGCATGAAAAGTTCTTTTAACTTTGCCATTGAACATGGTAAAATGATTTTGAGGTGAATTTATGGAAATATTATTAGCAAGTGTGCTTGGATATCTTTTAGGATCCATTCCAAATGCATTAGTCATTGGAAAACTTTTTTTTAATACAGATATCCGTGAACACGGTTCTGGAAATCTTGGGGGAACAAATGCTGGGCGAACTTTGGGCGCGAAAGCTGGCGTTGCCGTTGCGGTCTTAGATGTTTTAAAAGCAACCATCGCAATGGTTATCACCAATTTCTTATTCCCAGATGCAACGATTTACGCTGGATTTTTCGCAACATTGGGTCATTGTTTTCCAATATTCGCTAAGTTTAAAGGTGGAAAAGCCGTTTCAACCGCTATGGGATTTTTATTGGGGATTTCAATTCTTGTGACAAAAAGACCTGTACTGCATTTTATCGTACCTGTACTCATCTTCTTTGCAGTACTGTACTTATCTAAAATGGTTTCACTATCCGCGATGATTTCAATTATTACTGCAGTTGTTATTCTTGGTATTTCACAAGATAACATTAAAGTAACCATTGCGTTCGCAATTATCGCAATAATTGTTATTTACCGTCATCGTTCGAATATTCAAAGAATTAAAGACGGAACCGAACGAAAAATTACATGGATGTAGAGGGATGATTCCCTCTATTTTTATCCACTTCGGTGAAGATATTGAAAATAGTGAAAATAGTGATATAATTAATACATCTTATGATCAAGGAGAAGATTATGATAAATATAAAGAACGTCACAAAGACCTATAATGGGTCCCATAAAGCTGTTGATGATGTATCCATTCAGATTAATTCTGGAGAAATTGTTGGATTTATTGGACCAAACGGCGCCGGCAAAACAACGACAATTAAAATGCTTACAGGCATTTTGGCACCGGACTCGGGTTCGATTACACTCAACGATTTAAACATCCGCGAACAACCGATTGAAGCAAAACAACAGTTTGGATATGTTTCTGATGATCCCAATGCTTTTTTAAAACTGAAAGGGATTGAATATCTCAATTTTATTGCCGACATTTACAACATCAATGAAACAGATCGCCAACAACGAATCCAAAACTATACTCACCTATTGGGGATGGAACAGGCGTTGAATGATAAGCTTCTATCCTACTCACATGGAATGCGACAAAAAATTATGGTGATTGGCGTCCTTCTGCACAATCCTTACTTACTCATCCTGGATGAACCCTTAACCGGACTTGATCCACAATCTTCTTATATTTTAAAAGAAGCCATGCGCGAACATGCTCAACACGGTGGCGCGGTATTTTTTTCAACCCATGTTCTTGAAGTTGCGGAAAAATTATGCGATAAAGTCGTTATCATCAATCACGGTAAGATTGTCTATACAGGTACCCTTGAGTCACTGAAATCTAACTACAATCAACTTTCACTTGAAGAAATCTTCTTGGAGCTTACAAAATGAGTCGAATTCTCACACTAACAAAAATAATGTTGAAGACAACGACTTATGATTTTACGCAGCAACTCTCAACAAAAAAGAAAAAAAATTCAAAATATATGTTTCTCTTATTTGGCTTTCTTTTCATTTATCTCGGTGGAATTGTATTCTTTCTTTGGAATGCACTTATTAAATCTGCAGTTTCGTTAGGACAGCCTGGAATAGCAATCCATACATTATTTGCGAGTGCTAGTATTTATATCTTAATTATGGGCATTCTCATCGTTCCAGGGATATTTTATTTCTCAAAAGATATTGAGCGCTATTTAGTGCTACCCGTTCGTGCTGCCGATATTCTTTTTTCAAAATTTATTGCGAGTTTGATCACGATGTATCTCAGCGCTGCAGTTATTTTTATTCCTTTCGCAATTGCGTATATGGTAAATGTTAAGCCAGATTTCTTATTTATAATCCGATTTATCGTGAGTTCACTGATGATTCCGATAATTCCATTTACACTATCGTTGATCTTTATGATTCTCGTCTTGACCTTTATTCCATTTTTCAAAAATAAAGACGTTTATACCTATGTCTCAACGTTGCTCAGTATTGTATTGGGGCTTGGTATGGCCTTTCTTGGTCAAACATCCGGAACCGGCGGTGCCGACTTCTTATCAAAAATCATGACCAGTATTGCATCGGGTGATAACACCTTACTTAAAGTCATGAATGGCATTTTCCCTACAATACCACTGCTCTCACAAGGTGTTGTTTATGCAGATTATGGAAAGTTGTTTCTTGGAACCTTAATTTCAATACTCAGTCCTTTCCTCTGTGTTACGCTTGTGCAAAAACTATATTTTAAAGGCGTTATTGGAATTGATGAAGCAAGTTCGAAAAAGACAGCACTCACAACTAAAGCGTTTAATAAATCAACAAAGAAACGTTCTGCACTCAGTGCCATCATGAGATACGACATTCGAAATATTCTTCGAACCCCAACATTCACAACAAACTATTTCGCAGGTTTGATTATTATACCGGTATCATTTGTGATTCCATTTGTAATTGGGGTCTCCAAGTCCCCAGTATCCTTGTCGGAAATAAATCAGACCGTTCAAGAAATCATGACATTACAATTTTACACTCAACCCTTGTCGGTTAAATTTGCGCTCGTTTTTATTATTGGTCTTGTAATATCTTATTTCATGGCGAATGTTGGAATGATTACCGCGACTTCAATATCGCGTGAAGGGCGTACCCTACAACAGTTTCAAGCAATGCCTCTCGATTTTATGACCTTGGTCCATGCAAAGATTCTGATCGGATCTCTAATAACGGTTATTCCAACATGGATTATTGGAATCCTGCTCGCGATTTTCTTGAATCTTAATTATGGGTATATCATTCTTTTTGTCCTTAGTGCATTTTTAGGGTCAATCCTTTCAAACACGAGTGCAATCGTCTTAGACGTTTTCTCACCAAAATTAGTATGGGACAATGAAACCCAAGCCATTAAACAAAACTTTCTCGCTGTAATCCCACTTTTCTCTTCGTTTTTGATTATTGGAGGATTTGTTTACGCAGCGATGAATTTTAACCCGATTCATGTTATTTATACATTTGGAATTCTACTCATTTTACTCAGTTTTATCCTGTATCAGGTCATTAAAAAACTCGTTAAAAAGAGACTTCCACAAATTATTGAAACACTTTAACACAAAAAAACCTTAAGATTGAAATCTTCATTTGGAACTAGGTCAGTTCCTTTCGATATCTTAAGGTTTTTTTTATCCATTTAACACGTTAAATTATTTATTAAAAATGTCTTTCGCTTTATCGGTTAAGTCTTCAGCGGTTTCTTTAGCCTTTTCCGATAAATCTTCAGCGACTTGCTTACCTTTTGTTACAGCATCGGCGGTCATATCACGACCCTTTTCCAATACATCTTCGGCATTTTCTTTCGCTTTTTCTCCAAATTCATTCATCTTTTCAGATGCTTCTTTTGTGACCGACTCAGTTTTTTCACCAAGATCTTCGGCGGTTTCTTTGGCTTTGACACCCAAATCATCAGCAGAGCTCTTTGCTTTTGCTGCAAGTTCTTTTGCTTTGTCTAATAAATTTCCCATATTTTAAAGCCTCCCTTTTGTATATGTTGATTATATCGTACATAGTACAGACCAATCAAAGCTTTTGACTTAATTCATACATTCTTCATCAAAGATTCACAAAAAAACCTCTAGTAATAATTCTAGAGGTTTACAATCTTAATCTTCAAACTTAACGTTGTGATAGACTTCTTGAATATCTTCAACTTCATCAAACATCGCTTGAATTTTTTTAAAGTTATCGGCATCTTCACCTTCGACGGTTACATATTCATTCGGTAAATAAGTAATCTCAAGGACATCAAATTGAATTTCGCCCAATTTGCTTTCAAGTGCTTCTTTCGCTTTATGTAAGCTTGTCGTATCAACAGTAACTGTCATATGACCCTCTTCTTGTTCAATATCGATCAATTCAACATCGTCTTCAAGAAGAATTTCCATGATTACTTCTTCATCATTGGATTCAAATGATAATAAACCAACATGTTCATAACCATGAACAACCGAACCATTCACACCAATTTTCCCTTTAGATTTTGTAAAGCAATTTCGAACTTCACTGTATGTTCGGTTATCGTTGTCTGTCAAACATTCAACAATAAATGACGATGCACCGGGTCCAAATCCTTCATAACGTACCGCATGGTAGTTCTCTTCAGAACCCCCTTTAGCTTTTTCAATCGCACGTTTAATGACATCCGCAGGAACTTGTTTTGTTCTTGCTTCATCGATAATACGCTTTAAACCCACATTCATCTCAGGATCAGGAATACCAGCCTTAGCCGCCATATAAATCTCTTTTCCATATCGTGAATATACCTTCGTTTTAGCTGCCGCTGTCTTTTGCATCGACGCCTTACGAACTTCAAATGCTCTACCCATATTTTTTACCTCCTAATGTTATCGCACTTCAACGTTGAAACGTTTTTTCAATTCTTCAACTACTGCTTCCATTATATCATTAATTTCCTCGACCTCTAAGGTACGGTCTTGCCCAAAAGACAACTGGAATGCAATAGATTTTTTATCCCCTAGTTTTTCAGATGTAAACACATCAAAGACGTTTAAGTCTACCAAATATTTTCGTGATACTTTTTCAATCGATTGGATTAAATCACTTACCGATAGATTGTTATCGCATAGAATTGCGAGATCTCGAGTCATGATTGGATATTTTGCGACCGAAGTTGCTTTGATGGCCCCTGCTTTTTGACCTAAAAGAAAATCCAAATCAATTTCTAAATAAATAGGATCTTTCAAATCATGTTCTTTCGCATAGGTCGGATGAAGCTGTCCAATGACCCCCAGGTGCTTACGGTCAAATAGAATTTCTGCACTCTTGAATGGATGGAATTTTGTATCATCAAAACCGCTTTGTTTGAATTGGAAGCGTTTTTCACTAAATCCTAATTTATCAAATAATTCCATCGCCATTCCCTTAAGTGTGAAGAAGTCTAAAGGAATTTCTGTTTTAGTCCAATTCTTATTAAAGAGCGAACCTTGACCAATAATTCCTAAACGATTTGATTTAACACCTTCGGCATAAACTGAAGACTGTTCAAAAAAGAGAACATCGGAAATTTTGTGAGCATTATTATACGCCAAGACTTCCACCATCGATGGTAATAAATGCGTTCTTAAGAAAGCTCGTTTATCGCTGATAGGATTGGCTAGACGAATTGGAGTACCCAATGACTCTGAGCCAACTGTTTTCGCTTCATCTACAAGTGTATAGGATAGAATTTGGTCTGCACCAAAGCCTAATAATACATCTTCAATCATGCGTGTCTTAAGTTGTTGATTATTTAAATTACCCAGTGTTAAATCCATAAGCGGTAATGTCTCATCCATGACATCATAACCAACGATTCGGATGACTTCTTCAATGAGATCCTCTTCAATCGAAATATCTTTACGATATGAAGGAATTGTACATGTAATCATTCCCTCAACGTGACGCGGTTTAAAATTGAGACGTTCAAATACATCCATAATGACAGCTTCTTCTAAAGAAGTTCCAAGATATTGATTGATACGATCAACCGTGATTGAAACCTCGACAGGAGTGCTATCAAGCGCGCCCCACTGAACAGTTTCTTCAATATTTGTTGCATCTGCATACTCGATTAAAAGTTGAACTGCACGATCCATCGCCTGTTTGGATGCATTATTATCCATTGGCTTTGTGTAACGTGTAGATGACTCGCTGCTTAACCCTAAACGTGTTGCTGTTTTACGAACAGACACATGATTAAAACGTGCGACCTCAATTACGAGTCCCTTAGAATTCGGTTGAATCATCGAATTACCAAGACCCATAATCCCTGCAATCCCCACTGGAACCTCACCATTCATAATAACAAGATCATTTTTTTCGAGTTTATACATTTGACCATCAAGCGCTTCTACTGTACCTTCAAAATCATCATGAACTGACAAGTTTTGATGACTTAGGAAGTCAATATCGTAAAAATGCATTGGATGACCGGTTTCAAGCATGACAAGATTTGATATATCGACAACATTATTAATTGGTTTAATTCCAGAACCAATCAAGGCTTCACGAATCCAACTTGGTGATGTCCCAATTGTCACATTACCAATTACTTTACCTAAAAAAAGTGGTGACTTTTCAGTATATGATTGAATTTGAAGCTTGGTCTCACTACCGATGTTCGCTACACCTTCAAATTGCGGTAATGTCAGTTTACGACCAAACAGCGCACTGACTTCATGCGCAATTGAGATTATTGACATAAAATCAGAACGATTCGGCGTTTGAGAAATATCAAGAATTTCATCATCTAATCCTAATGCAACGGCAGGATTACTTCCCGGCTCTGCTTTTGGTAAAACGACAATCCCCGTTTTTTGTTCTTCAGTTTGGAATTTTTCAGCTACACCAAGTTCATTGAGAGAGCAAATCATTCCATTTGATTCTACACCACGTACTTTTGATGCTTTAATATTAAAATCTCCCGGTAACACTGCACCGACTTGAGCAACACAGACATATAAGCCGGTTTTAATATTTGATGCGCCACAAACAATTTGTTCTACGCGATCACCTAAGTCTACCTGACATACATTTAAGTGGTCACTGTCTTCATGTGGAACACATTCTAATACATGACCAACGGTTAAATTGGTACCATGAATGAGCGGTTCAATACCTTCTACTTCTAAACCTGCGTTTGTGAGGGTATCCGCAAGTGTTAATGTGTCGATATCAGCAATATCCACATATCTATTTAATAATTTTCTACTAACTAACATTCTAACCTCCTACTCAAACCGCTTAAATTGATCAATGAATCGTTTATCATTTGTATAAAATGATCGAATATCATCAATTCCGTATTTAAGCATTGCAATGCGTTCGACACCAATTCCAAAGGCAAATCCTGAAAGCGTTGGGTCATCATAACCCGCTGCACGCAAGACGTTTGGGTGAACCATACCACCACCCAGAATTTCAATCCAGCCAGTATCCTTACAAATGTTGCAGCCCTTGCCACCACAAAGATGACATGTTACATCAATCTCAACACTAGGCTCGGTAAATTGGAAATAGCTTGGTCTAAATCGAATTTCTCGACTCTCTCCAAACATCCTCTTCGCAAAAAGGTTTAAAGTCCCTTTTAAATCCGATAACGTAATGCCATGACCCAGTACTAAACCTTCCATCTGCACAAATTGATGGGAGTGTGTCGCATCATCATCATCACGACGGTAAACTTTTCCAGGACAAATAACTTTAACTGGAACCGAAGGCGCATATTCTTCTAATGCACGCATTTGGATTGCCGTTGTATGGGTTCTAAGTAAAGTATGTTCATCAATAAAAAATGTATCTTGCATCTCACGAGCAGGATGATCTTGCGGAATATTGGCACGTTCAAAGTTGTATAAATCAAGTTCAACTTCATCCCCTTCCACGACTTTATATCCCATTTCTCTAAAGAAATCTTCCATTTCGCGACGCATTAGAATTAATGGATTTTGACTTCCTTGTTTAAACTGCGTTCCAGGTAACGTCACATCAATCGCATCACGAGCCATATCTTGCTCTAATTTTATTGCTTCTAAGTCTGCTTGTTTTTCTTTAAGTGCTGACTCAATGCTCTGTTTTGCTTCATTAACACGTTTACCAAATAAAGGTTTCTCTTCATTGGATAAATCTTTCATTTGGCCCATAACTTTTGTTAGAAGACCTTTCTTACTTAGATATTCAATACGAACATCATTTAAATGCTCAAGTGATTGAGCAGATTTGATTGCTTCAAGCCCTTGATTCATAATTTCTTTTAAGTCCATCTAAATCCTCCTTAAACATAAAAAAAACCGCACGTCCAGGAACGTCAAGCGCGGTACCATCCTGATTTATACAAAATAATGTATACATCTCTTCGTTTTTAACGCAAACGACACGTAAGTGATTAGCTTCTCTCCAAGATGAATTCGCAGGATATCAATCAATAGTTCCATCAACCCTATTGTTTCTATAAAAGATATGTCCTGTTACTTATTCTCTTCAATGATTTTTATCTTCTATATTATAACTAAAAGCGAAGGTAAATTCAAGATTACCCTCGCTTTAATACAGTTTTTATTAGAATGAGTAAAACTAATATTGCGACACCCAAAAGCACAATGGTGCCACCGGGTGCAAGATTAAGACTGTACGAGAGTGCTAATCCTGCCCAAACGAATGATAATGAAAATCCAATTGCATAAAGCATTGTTGATCGATAACTTTTTGATACTTGCATTGCACATGCTGTGGGAATTACCATGAGCGATGAAACAATGAGCGCACCGACAATGCGTGATGCAACCGATACGGTGATTGCAGTCAAGATGGTAAAGATTAACGAGATGCGATTTGTATCAATACCCGATAACATCGCTGATTTCTCATCGAATGCAAGGTAGAAAAACTCTCGATAATATCGAATCGATACAATAATAACGATAAGACTCAATAAAATTGCCAACCAATTGTCGCTCCCACCAATCGCTACGATACTGCCAAATAGAAAACTGTTAAAATTCGCTGGGTTTTTAACAAACCCCAATAAAACGCCCGATAAACCGATTCCAAACGACATAATAATTGCGATGGCTAATTCTTGATATTTTCCAAATCGTTTTTGTATAAATTCAATGCTTAATGCAGCCACCAAACTTAGAGCAATGGCACCAACAATTGGATTAAATCCTAAAATCAGACCAATTGTAATACCACTTAAAGAAACATGCGAAAGTGCGTCTCCAATCATTGACATGCGTTTAAAAACAACAACGACGCCAATCAAAGGAATAATAATGGCTAATAAACCACCGACAAGAAAAGCGGTTCGCATAAATTCATATTTAAACATGTGCAGTCACCTCTTGAACTGTACGATCTTTCACTTCAAAAATACGATTAATCTTCTGAACATCATGATCGAGGTTATGTGTTACCATAATTACTGTCATTTTATGTTCTTGGTTAAGAATTTCAAGTAACTGATAAAGATTTTGTATCGCATCTTGGTCTAAACCATTGGTCGGTTCATCTAAAAACAGTACTTTCGGTTCTACAATTAATTCACGTGCGATTAAAACGCGTTGCAATTGCCCACCCGAAAGATTATTTATCATTTCATCAGCATATGCTTCCATACCCACACGTTTCAAAGCTTCAAGTGCACGTTTTTTACGGGATTTGGAATAAAAATTAAAAAAACTACCCTTGGAAATTCTAAGCATTACAATTTCCAACGCAGTTGCCGGAAAATCCGCAACTCCCAATAAGCCACCTTGTGGGACATATCCAATGGAATCAAATTGACTAAATCGATCAATTGGCTCTCCAAGAAGTGTTACCGCACCTTCTTTTGCCCGCTCAAATCCCAATACAACCTTTAGAAGTGTCGATTTTCCAGAACCATTAGCGCCAATGAGCGCTACGAAATCTCCTTCATGAATCGCAAAGGACACAGACTCTAAAATATTATTTTTGGAATAAGAAAAACTCATATTCTCTACCGTAAGTATAGCTTGCATGTCCTCTCCTTTTATTTTATATTTTTATAATTATTCAATGTTAATGTGTACGTTTAAACCATTTGCAAATGGTTCGCAACAATTATTATATGTTTGATTCGATTCTGTGTCAACAACAGTTATTCGTTTACGGTCATATCACTCAAATTTCATTTTAAACATTGGTATAATAAGCGTATACATTAAGGAGGATTATGTATGAAAGTTGTAGTTATTGGTTGTACACATGCAGGTACATCCGCAGTTAAAGCAATAATTAATGAAGACCCAACTGCTGAGGTTAAGGTTTTCGAACGTAATGATAATGTTTCATTTTTATCATGCGGTATTGCTTTATATATCGGTGGTGTTGTGAAAGACGCACAAAGCCTATTTTATTCAAGTCCTAAGGAACTCGCATCATTAGGTGCAGACGTTCATATGGAACATAATGTTACAGATATCGATGTTGATGCAAAACGCGTTTCTGTTACAAATTTACTTACAAATGAAACTTTTGAAGAAACCTATGATAAATTAGTCTTAACAACAGGTTCTTGGCCAATTGTTCCGCCAATTCCAGGTATTGAATCTGAAAATATTATGTTGTGTAAAAACTATAATCAAGCTCAAGAAATCATCGCACGTAAAGATAAAGCTGAAAAAGTTGTTATTGTTGGTGGTGGTTATATTGGAATCGAGCTCGTTGAAGCATTTGGTGAATCAGGCAAGGATGTAACATTAGTTGATGGCCTCGATCGAATCCTTAATAAGTATTTAGATCCTGAGTTTACGGATGTTCTCGAAGCTGACTTAACAAACCGTGGCATCAAGCTTGCATTGAACCAAACTGTTCAAGAATTTAAAGCCGATGATAATGGAAATGTAAGTCAAGTTGTCACATCCGCAGGTAGTTTCGATGCAGACCTTGTAATTATGTGTGTTGGATTTAGACCAAGTACAGAATTAATTAAAGATAAGGTTGAAACACTACCAAATGGCGCGATCAAAGTTAACGAGTATATGCAAACAAGCCGTCCAGAAATTTATGCTGCGGGTGATAATGTCGCAGTTCACTACAATCCAACGGGCGATCACGCTTATATTCCACTTGCAACCAACGCTGTAAGAATGGGAACTCTTGTAGGAAAAAATATTGTTGAAAACAAAGTTAAGTATCGTGGAACACAAGGTACATCAGGTCTTTATCTCTTTGGCTATAATATTGGATCCACCGGTGTTACGGTGAATTCAGCGCCATTCTTTGGGTTAGATGTAGACTCTGTACTTGTTAAAGATAACTACCGCCCTGAGTTTATGCCAACAACAGAAGAAGTAATGATGAAACTTGTCTATGAAAAAGACACACATCGCATTGTTGGTGGTCAAGTCATATCAAAATATGATATTACTCAATCCGCAAACACACTTTCACTTGCAGTTCAAAATAAAATGACGATTGAAGATTTAGCATATGTTGATTTCTTCTTCCAACCTCATTTTGACCGTCCTTGGAATTACTTAAATATCCTTGCACAAGCTGCTGTAGAAAAAGAAGCAAAAAAATAATTAAATATATCGTATTGATGAACTCCATATATTTCATCAATACGATTTTTTTATGTACCGCTTTCTACGCAAGAATGCATCTTGAATCACACGTTTCAGTTCAATTTGATTCCAAAGTTTTAATTGAGCTCTAGAAAAACTATTTTCACTCATATACCTAGAATAAGTCGGAATCTTCTCCACGATAACTTTACGGCATGAACGCGCACTCCGTTTCCACGAGTCTGTAATTACATAACATGTTTGATAAACTCCAGGAATCCTCTCATTAACATTATTAGATGAAATGTTAATACGATTGGAAATATTCATTTGTCTATGATCAAATGCAGTTACCTTTTCAAATGCATCATAAGTTTGATACTGTTTGATTTTTAATGGTTGTGCATCAAGTTTAGGCAGTTTTTGACGAATTTTCAGCTTCATCCTCCCTCCAGTATAATTTACATACGTACTTGGAATATGAACTGTGACTTCATTGCCCTCTACCAATCGTTGGCGTCCGTCAAAACACCCAGATTGTTTCGCACGAACCTTGAAATACGAAACGAGATCTTTGTATCGAGACACGTCCATTATGTTATGAAATGTTGCCCCTTTCCGGTAAAATGCAGTATTTCCATGTGCACTGGAACACGTTTGACCATACTCCACAACCCTTCCCTCATAGGATGGAGATGGTGTTGCGGTTGCTATAAGTGTGTGATAATACACCGTAAGGCCGCCTTGCTTGAAAACAGAATCCACGACATATTCCAGTCCTTCATGGTAATGCGACAATGAACGCATACTCGTCAAATATAAAGGCACTTCCACTCGATGTTCCGTATCTTTATGATGAATTACAAGTGTTAGATCGTAATCGCCTTCCTGGAGCTCTTGAAGCGGTATCGACCCCTTAAATCCAACATTTTGATAAATATGATTACACGATTGGGTTCGCTTTTGATTATCACGACATTGCTTATTGCCTCGATAAGACATGATCCTCGTTAAATCCACTGAATCCAACTCAAGAGGTAAAACCTTATGGGTACGACCTTTTATATTTAAACTGAACGAATGGGTCGTAGAACCGTAATAATTAATGTAGCTTCTCATGAAAGCCCATCCCCTTAAAGAGAGTTCGCCTTTATCAAAGCTAACTTCGAGAAGTTCACTTGGAACCCGTTGGCGATCATCGATGTATTCACATGATACCGCTGTCGTAAAGAACATCATGAATAAGCAAAAAAATATAAAATTGATATGCATCTAAATCCCCCCTCTTTAAATAAGCTATAGGGAATTAGGTGCATAAAAAAAAGACACACTTGGTGTCTTAATCGTTTCTTCGATTATAAATCGCAATATAACGTAGAATACTCAATAGTGTTCCAACCAATGCTGCAACATAGGTCAACGCTGCAGCCGTTAACATCTTCTTAGAACCTTGAAGTTCCCCTGAGTCAAGTAAAGACTCTTGTTCTAATATTTTGACAGCTCGTAAGGACGCATCAAACTCAACAGGAAGTGTTACGAGTTGGAAAACTGCAATAACACATAATAAGATAATTCCAATTTTTAAAAATTGTGGACTTCCAAATAAACCAATCATAATTGGAATCATACTAAATTTACTTGCTACGATTGCAAACGGTAAAACTTTATTACGTAAAGCAATAAAACCATAATTTTCAGCGTGTTGAATTGCATGACCACATTCATGAGCAGCAACTGAAACCGAAGCAATGCTTGTCTCGTGATAAACTTTAGGTGAAAGTGCAACAACTTTGTTGGTTGGATCGTAATGATCACTCAATTCACCACCATTTGATTCAACTACTTGAACATCATCAATATTTTTTAACTCCAAAATACGACGTGCAACTTGTGCACCCGTCAGATGCTCAAATGTATCAACTTGGCTGTATTTGCTGTAGGCAGACTGGACATAAATCTGTGCAGCAAAAGATATTATAGCGGCAAGGATTACAAATCCATAGCCGACACCCATTAAACCCATACTAACCTCCACTATAGAAAAAGGAGACGAGCTCCTTTTTTAAAATCATTAATTATTTAACTGCGTCTTTAAGAGCTTTCGCAGGTTTGAATCCAACACTGTGTGATGCGGCAATGCGGATTTTTTCTTTTGTTTGAGGATTAAAACCATCACGCTCTGCACGATGACGAACCTCAAATTTTCCAAAACCAGCTAAATCGACTGTTCCCTTGTTTTCGAGAATTTCTTTTACCTCGTCTAGGAATGTTTCGATAAATTCATTTGCTTGTTTTTTACTAATGTCTAATTTGCCAGCGATTGACTCGCTTAATAATTTCTTGTTGTATGTTTCACTCATATTGAAACCTCCATTTCATAATCAAATAATAGCATTATAACTGCTGTCTGACAAGTTAAATACGCTCAGGTTTCAAATCTCTCACCATTAATTCACTTATGGCTTCAGAAGGGCGTTTTTCTTCGTAAATAATTTTATAAATTTGTTCAGTTATTGGCATCTCAATGCCTTCTTCCACTGCAATTTCATAAACTACCTTTGCAGCAAAAACGCCTTCAACAGTTTTTGTGTTATGATCTAAAAATCCATCAGCTGAATTCTTTTGACCAATTTCCATACCCGCTTGGTAATTGCGCGAATGTACCGATGTCGCAGTTACGACGAGATCACCGACACCACAAAGTCCAAGATAGGTTTCCGGCTGTCCACCCATGTGAACACCAAATCGTTGCATTTCTGTCAAACCACGTGTAATTAATGCTGCACGTGCATTATCACCTGCGTCTAACCCCGCAGCAATTCCACTTGCAAGTGCAATTACATTTTTGATAGCAACTCCATATTGAGATCCAATCACATCATCATTAGTGTAAACTCTAAAATATTCATTAGAGAAAAGTAATTGAATTTGTTCCGCGAGTTCCATATCATCCGACACGGCATTAATTGTTGTAATTTTACGTAAAACAACTTCTTCCGCATGAGAAGGACCAATGAGACTAACAACACCTGTGAGTTTATCGGAATCGATAACACGCTTAATAACGTGATCGAGCAACTCATGCGTTGTAGGATGGAGTCCTTTCGCGACATTAATAATGATGACAGGATGATCTAAATGAGCATTAAGCTCGATGCATACTTCTTCGACGGCTCCAGTTGGCACCGCAAGCAGTATGATTTGAGAGTCTAAAATATCCTCGAAATTTTGTGTAGCATCTAATCGTTCGTTAAGCTTTACCCCTGGGAAGAATTCCTCATTTAAATGATATAAATGAACATCAACAACCTGGTCCAACTTACGTCCCCACATCATAACTTCATGGCCATTATCCGCTAAGACTTGCCCCAAAGCAGTTCCCCAACTACCAGAACCTACAATTCCGATTTTCATTAAGCTCCCCTCTTTCTAATAAGTATTCGAATCGGTGTCCCTGTGAAATCAAAAGCATTTCTCAGAGCATTTTCCAAGTATCGCTTATAAGAGAAGTGACACAACTCAGGATCATTCACAAAAATTACAAAAGTTGGTGGCACCGTACTTACTTGTGATGCATAAAATACTTTTAAACGCTTTCCATTATGTGATGGCGGTGGCGTAAGCATTACAGCATCATGAATAACTTCATTAATAACACTGGTGCTAATACGTTTGATGCTATTTGCGTGAACATCTTCGATTAAGGGAATCAATGTATGAACACGTTTACGTGTTAATGCGGATACAAATACAATTGGAGCATAGGATAAGTACATAAACTCACTACGAATGATTTTTTTAACATCTTCCATTGCCGTTTCTTCTTTATCTACGACATCCCATTTATTGTAAACGATAATAATTGGTTTTCCTGCTTCATGCGCAAAACCAACTACGTGTTTATCTTGAGCACGAATACCGGCTTCACCGTCAATTAAAAATAGAACAACGTCGCTTCGATCAATCGCGCTCATTGCACGAAGAACGGAATATTTTTCAACGTCTTCATATATTTTTCCACGCTTTCGAATTCCAGCAGTATCAATGATTACGTAATCACGGTCATTCATTCTAAAAGGCGTATCGATTGCATCACGTGTGGTACCTTCAATATTGGAAACAATAACACGATCTTGTTTTAATATTGCATTGACCAATGAACTTTTCCCTACATTAGGACGACCAATTGCACAGAAACTAAGTTCATCTTCATACATTGTGATACCATCTTGTGGTAATTTTTTGATGACTTCATCAAGGAGATCCCCTAAACCAATACCATGTTCACAGGAAACTGCAAACGGTTCATCATAACCAAGTGCATAAAATTCATATATATCTGAAACAAATTGAACATCATCAACCTTATTTGCAGCAATAATAACTGGTTTATTGGTTTGTCTTAAAAGACGTGCAATAAACTCATCATCCGTAGTCAAACCATCTTTGGCACTCACTACAAAAATAATCATATCTGCTTCATCAATTGCAATATCAACTTGCATCTTTATTTCTTCTTGAAACGGTTGACCTTCCATCTGAATTCCACCCGTATCAATAAATCTTAAATCTTTTGTTAACCATGTGGTCTTTCCATAAAGACGATCACGCGTAACCCCTGCTTCATCATGAACAATAGAAATTCTCTCGCCCATAATTCGATTAAACAGAGATGATTTCCCTACATTAGGACGGCCAACGATTGCTACTACTCCATCAATCATTCAAATTCCTACTCTCTATAATATTTATTATTTGTGATACAACATCTTCAATTGACATTGATGTTGTATTTATTTCAATGGCATCTTCAACCTTAATGAGTGGTGATTCTTGACGATTCATATCGCGCGCATCACGTTCAAGCAAATCTGCATGAACTGCTTCATAGGTCGTTTCAATTCCATTTTTAACCAACTCATTAAAACGTCTACGCGCACGAACCCCTGCATCCGCTGTTTGAAAAATCTTCACTTCTGCATCTGGAAGAACAACCGATGTAATATCACGTCCATCCAATACAAATCCTTTTTTCGAAGCTATGTCGCGTTGAATGGATACCAATACATCTCGAACCGATTTATGCTTAGAAACCTGTGAAGCTGCTTTGGATACACGGTCATTTCGAATAAGAAGTGACACATCTTCTCCATTAACCAAAATCATATTTTCTTCTGGTAATTCAATAACTAAATCTTTAACGATATTAAAGCAAGCTTTTTCATCATTCAAATCAATATCTTGATTTAAACAAATTAGTGCTACTGCACGATACATTGCTCCCGTATCAATATGGACAAATCCTAATTTTTTTGCTAATTGCTTAGCGATGGTACTTTTACCCGATGCACTCGGTCCATCAATTGCTATATTAAACACAAAAACATTCCTACTTCCTAAATTGCGCTACAATCAATAACAATACAACAATAATCGCAAGAATGAGTAATGATAACACAACGTTTAACATTCTATTCGTTCGTACCATCGTTTCATTCATTTGATCAATATTTTGTTCTTGATCAATAATCTTATGTTGTAATGTTTGTGTTTGAGCGAGTAATTCACTGCGGAATTTATCCGAGTCAAAATCACTGTCTGAATAATCTTCCATCGCCTCTAATTGCGCTTGCATTTCAAATATTGAATCGTCTTCCTCAGACAAAATATTGTCAAATTCATCAGAATCTAATTCAAACTCGACATCAGATAATGCTTCTTGGTTGTTAATATCTACTACAGTTTCTTCATCATCAACCATTTCTTGAACTGCCATCGCAATTGTCTTTTCAAGCTCATCCTCTGCTTCATACGCATCAACTGAATTATGTTCTACAGATTTGAATACTATTGTCTCATCAAGATTGGGTAATTCATCAAGATTCACATCTTCTTCCGTTTCATCCTCAATAAAAACATCTGCATCCATCGTTGACAGTTCAGGATCAATCGCATGTAAGACCGTTGTCATTTCATCGTCATTAAATGGCTTCGCAATTTCTGACGATTTATTTAACTCGCTTAAAATATTTGCATCGGTATTCTCAAGATCACGATAACCTTTGCGAACATTATACTCTTTTACTTCATCCAAAAAATCTTTGAGATATGCACTCTCAAACGTATCAAATTGAGGTTCTACTTTCGGTTCTTCATCAATCGAATGTTCTTCTTGAACCTCTTCAATTTGGCGTGCATGTGTTGGCTCACGATCTTCCCTTGCAACGACATCCATTTTATCAAATTGATTATCAATTTGATTCAATCGATTCGCAAAATGTGAGAGATCTGAATTTTCAATATTACTTTCAGAGTCCAATGCAATTTGCTCATGTAAGTCTTGATATTTATTCACTCGAGATTTCATAATATCCAATCACTCCTTGAGGTAATTATATCACATTAATGTCCTGTGATTCTATGTAAATGGGGACGTAAAACGCTAAAGAAAACGATTAAGAGCGTCCCTTTTGCTAAATTAAATGGTAAAAACACCGCAAAGAGCAAGTTCCACGCGCCTTCTTGGCTCATTCCATATAATGGGAATGTTATAAAATAATTAATAAGATTCATTAAAAGTGCACTCGCACATACTGTAAAAACATATAATCCACTACGTTTGGTTTTTGTAGTAGGTTTATAGCATGCAATGGGTAACATGATTAAGACTGCATAACTAAAATTCGCAATCTCTCCAACCGGTCCTGCATTTTTTGATAAAAAGAACATATGCAATATATTCTTTAAAAAAGCAATCATAAGTCCTGGACCTGTGCCGAGAAGGTAACCACCGATAATAACCGGTAAATCACTTAAATCTGCTTGTAACGGTGATCCCGGAAGTACATAAAATTCAAACATGTAGAGAATCACGGATACTGTTGTCAGCATTGCTATATTAACCATTGTGCGAGTATTATATTTTTTCATATTAGCCTCCTTGTAAAAAAATATTAATACTCAAGGCGAACATGAAAAAAACTTCTTCCATCCAGACTTTAACTGTCGCCACTTGAATTTCACAAGTTCAACCAATTGGTTCGCGGGGTTTACCGCCGATCGGGAATTTCACCCTGCCCTGAAGTATACACGTTTATTATAAGTAAAGTTGTACCTAATGTCCAATAATTGTACTGATAAATAAAAAGCAAATTCACGATTTAACAATGAATTTGCTTGTGGTTATTTGATAATAGATTTATGCACGACCTGAATATTTACCATCTGTAGTATTTACAAGTACAATCTCACCTTCGCTGATAAATAACGGAACGCGGATTTCTAATCCTGTTTCAACAACAGCGTTTTTTTGAGCATTTGTTGCTGTATCACCT
Organism: Erysipelothrix sp. strain 2 (EsS2-6-Brazil); assembly: GCF_016617625.1. Lineage (NCBI taxonomy): Bacteria > Bacillati > Bacillota > Erysipelotrichia > Erysipelotrichales > Erysipelotrichaceae > Erysipelothrix > Erysipelothrix sp. strain 2 (EsS2-6-Brazil). Next base: position 99,913 of record NZ_SBAR01000004.1, on the reverse strand, counting down.
TTAACAGCTGGCTCAGCTTGAGTAACTTTTAAAGCAATTTTTTCTGGTAAATTAACACCAAGTACTTCAGACTCATAGAAAACAACAGTAATATCTTGATTTTCTTTCATAAAGTTCATTTCCCATTCAAGACGGGATTTTGAAATTTCGAGTTGCTCGTATGTTTCACCATCCATGAAAACAAGTTCTTCGCCAGCATCATATAGATATTGCATTACACGTTTATCAATATGTGCTTGCTCAACTTTATCGCCACCGATCATTGTTAGTTCCGTAACAGAACCTGAACGCATGTTACGAACTTTAGCTTTGATAATCATTTGTCGTTGCGCTGTTTTATTATGCGATGTATCCAACACTTGGTATAAGTTGTCTTCATAGATAATTGACATCCCAGCTCTTAAATCATTTGATTGAATCATAATTAATCCTCCATTTTAGTTAAGTTAAAACTTCCATCATCAATTATATCATAAGAAAACCGATATGACCTAATACCATTTATAGAAACATAAACTTTTTGATCTTTTTTTTGTGCAAAAACTTCAAAGTTAGCATCTTCGTACATGAAATCCTCATCCTCAAAACAAAAATGGTCAATCACCAGTCGTTCCAATTCGATCCGTTGTTGTATATTATTAATGGTCTGCTTCATTCGATAATGCTTTACATAGAGTGTTGATGCTTTAATAATTGAAAAACATAAAATAACAAAAACGACATTGGCGCAACCGACAAGGTTACCATCCATAAAACTCGTATTCTTTCGCTTCAAACGTATAAGTCACCCTACTTCCTTCACATGAAAAGTCTGTAACATTATGCAAGAGAATCTCATAACCTGGTTTTTTAATAATATATTTCCCATTAAAACTGATTTCATTAACTAAATTGTTTCTTTCAAAGTATATCCGATTGGCTTCACATTTTACGCGTCGACTCCGAATTAAAAGCTGTTGCAGCTGAAGTTCAAAAACAGTATTCTGTTTAATTCTCGGTGCCTCAGCCAAAAGCATGTAACTCCGTTCAAGAGTCTGATTTAAAACAAGTATTAACAAAGGTGTAATTGCTAAACACAAGAGATACTCAATTAACGAATAAGCTCTATGCATAAAACAGACACAATAAATAGGTCATCAAACTTAAAATAAATAAACAATACATCACCTCTATATAAGTAAAGCAGCTAATCACAGCGATACCGTCCAAAACCAAGTTGAATGACACAACGGTACTCGTCAATTTGAATTGTCCCTCCTTTATTGATGTTTCCGTTCGCATTAAACCAATGATTATCATGAATTGGAACCACTTCGAGATCTTCCATTGCACTTAATTGATACTCAAGCAAATTGGGTTCGTGCTTCATCTCAATTTGAAATGAAAGAAATACTGGAATCGATGCACTCACAACAAATACCATAAGAAGAAATTCACACAGGCTAAAACGTATATTATACAGCTTGACCATTTTCAATGTGGATGCCCTCACCGTTGAAACATTTAGATTGATTTGCTCTTAAATAACCTGCATTAATCAGTTGATCTATTGTTGTTGGTAATTCATCATAATTTATTTTATATTGCATAATTGCTGCATCTACAATTTTCTTCTGAGCATCACACCCTTTCCGATTTACCATCGTGATCGTCTTTTGAATGTTTGGTAGTGTCAACATAAAGATAATTGCGACAATCGTCATCACAAGTACCATTTCAATTAGCGTAAACCCTTGCTTCATAATCCCTCCATAAGTTTAAGTGGAATCATAACTAGTTCATAGTAGATAACCACAATCATAATTATGTTTATTGAGACGAACATCCTATATGTTCGAATGACTTTTGTAAGATTGTGCAATATAAGAATATCTGTAAGATTTAAACATGTGCCGAAAACCGATTCTAAATTATTAAATAGAAATCCCTCACGCATATTGCTTTTAATTAAACTATGGAGCGAAGCATGTGATAACGCATCTGAAATGTCTTGACCCTGTTCCAAAAGACGTTCAATTTCAAATGCAATTGAACCAGATAGTGTTTTAGAAAGTGAAGTTCGAAGACACTTAAGCGTTAAACGTGTTGTTTTAGTTTCAGGATAAATCATCGAGAAGAATAAACAAAATTGTTCCGATAGATACAAAACAAGCAAATTATCTTTCCAAATTCCATTGATCACCGCACCAATCATCATTCGTATTTTTTTATGACTACAAACACTTAGTGCTAAAATAAAAAGTATTAGAAACAACATTTGTAAATACAAAAGAATTCGACTCAATATTTGAGAAACATTTGAATAAATCTGATTATTTGAAAATACTTCAAGTTCTTTGGCGACAGCGGGATACAATAGATTCCGGTAAAATACAAACATAAATAAAACGACTGCGTGAAGAAAAATCCAATATCCGAGCGATTGACATAATAATTTGAAACGATAAGCTTTTCGTGTTTTAAGTTCATCGTATAACTTTAGAAGTGTAATTCCAGATACTTGAGGATAAAGTGCATAGAGATTGATTGGAAGGATTCGATGAAGGTATGCATCGAAAGATTGATCTTTTATGTTTAGGTAAAATTTAATTTCCTGAAAAGAAAGACCAACGACAAGAAGCCTTAAAACTGATTTATCCGTTTCAGAGATCGACAACAGGTTCGTTTTTACATGTTTGATTAAGGTAGTCATAAATTTGAAGTTTATCTGAAAATTCATGTTTAAAAATAGCCCCTCCTTTTGTATTTTTCAGATAATGGTATAAAATACCGTTTAATCCTGTTTCAATTTCATAGCGCGTTGCGCCAAGATCAAAGAGACGATCGATTGTATGAAAAGAACTTCTCGCATGAATCGTAGCACATACACGATGCCCCATATTCACAGCTCGAATACATAGACTTAAATCCTGTCGTGTACGTATTTCACCAAACACAATGATGTCAGCATCCATCCTTAAAAGTTGGTTCAAAATATCTTCTTGAGTAAGTCGTGATTTAATGGGCTCGAGTTGGATAATATGGCTATAGAAATGCTCAATTGGACTCTCAACACTGTAAATGGATGCTGTCGTAATTTCCTTAAGAACATTGAACATGGTTGTAGACTTACCTGACCCGGTTACACCCGAAAATAGAATTAAACCGGAGTTTACTTCAAAAGATTTTAAAAGTGATTTTACAATTCGCTTATTCGAAATACATTCGTAGGCAGAATGAATCAATACAATATTCAAAATCCGAACAACACCATTTTTTCTTTCAAACGTTTCAATTGCAGCAAATCTAAAATAATACTTTCGATCAAAAATCATACTAAACGTCCCCGTTTGTGGAATGTCTGTTAAACTTAAATCAAAACGCGATATATATTTTAAGTGTTCATAGAGTTTGCTCGATCCTGGATCATGGATTACTCTAATCGTTTTTTTATGGCGTCTCATGCGAATCACTTGAAAGATTTCCGTAATGTCGAAATGGATATCTGTAATTGATTGTGAAAGTGCCATCTTTAATAAATCATGTAATTTCTTATCAATATATTCCATACCTTAAATTACGAGAATAGATAAAAAAAACCTAATCTATAGATTAGGTTTTAAATATGGATTGGTTTCAATTTCTTTATAAAGTGATGTTGGTGACCCATGCCCAGGATAAAGTATATAATCAATATCACCAAAATCCGCTATAAAACTTCTTAGTGATGCATTCATGACGTTCATATTGCCAGTAGGTAAATCTGTTCTTCCAATACTTTGTTCAAATATAAAATCACCATCGAATATAAAATCATCAAAAACAAAAGAAATAGAGCCACTGGTATGACCTGCTGTCTTAACAACATCACATTCAAAAGGACCGATTGTTAACGGTTCCAAATCAATTGCAATCGGATTCGCATTGATCGTAAAAGGCTCCGGTGTTTGATTTGATAAATTATACGACATATCTTTTAGATAGTGAATTTCTTCATGATACATGTATACCGGACACTTAAATGTATCCACGATAACGTCAACACCCGAAATATGATCAAAATGGCCGTGTGTCAAGAGCACGCCAAGAACCTCAAAACCCTCTGTTGGTTTTAAAAGATTGGTAGTATTTTGATGTGGATCTAAACATGGATCAATGATAAGCATTTGGTTCCCATCACTTAAGTAATATGTATTTGTGGCTGCATAGCCTAATGTCTTGTATGTTACTTTCATCGTTTTCACCTAGAAAAAAAAGCCAAAAGAGGCTTATTTTTTTTCCTTATGTAATGTATGTTTGCGCTCACGTGGGCAGTATTTTGTAACTTCCATACGTTCTAATTGAACTTTTTTGTTTCTACTTGTGTGATAGTTTTCATCGCCACATTCTGTGCAAACTAAAATCGCTTGAGTTCTCATAGTTACCTCCAATATTTATTAGCCAACTCATTATATCATATATTATTTTAATTGCATATATTATTTTAAATTCATATAAGCATCAACAATTCGATCTCCTGTTGAAGTACAAATATTTGTAACAGGATTCGATAAATCTTCAGTATAAGCAAGCGGTGCAATACATGCTACAGCTATTTTGGGCTGCTCATATGGAGCAAATGCAACATATGTATTATTGATATAGGAACCAATCTCTGGATCATACGCTTGCGCTGTCCCAGTTTTTGCTGCAGCACTATATGGTACGGTTGCAATAAGATCCCCACACATATTTGAGGAAGCACACAAACGCATACCGGAGCGAACTCGCTCTAACATTTCTTTATTTTCAATGGAATTAAGAATATTAACATTGTTTTGATAGACAGGACGGTGCGTATCATGATTTAACGCTTCTTTTACAAAATGAGGTTGTAATCGATATCCGCCATTAGCAACTGTCGTGATGTATTGACTGAGTTGCATTGCATTGTAGTTATCAAATTGACCGATCGCAAATTCTAGTAGTGAACCTGAATTACTTGTTCCGCCTTTATAACCAATTTCTTCTCGCGGATAATCTACTTGAGTACGAACCCCTAAACCAAATTGACTGTAGTAATTTCGCATTAGTGCAAAGGTTTTTTCAGCATCCGAAAATACAAGTGGTCCATTGGGTACATATGAAGATCCACCAAGACGTATTGCAACATTAAACATGTAAATATTTGAAGAATGTTGTAATGCCGTCTGATCATCAACAATTCCAAGATTACGCCATGAATGTCTTGGTGGTGTCCCTTCAATATACATAGGCGTATCATTGACGGTCTCACCGGGTTTCATAACCCCTTGATCCAACCCCATGTATACTGTCGCCCCTTTAATCGTTGACCCAACAGGATACCCTTGAAGCATCGTTAACTGAGGATCATTATAGTATTTACCGTCTTTACCACGGACCATTGCTACAATACCTAAAATGTCGCCGGTCTGAGGATCGGTTGCTACAACATGAATTTGATTGTTAATCTTTGTACGCTCACCAATGCTTTTTTGATAATCAAGACGCTCTTTAACAATCTTTTCCATCTCTTTTTGTAAATCCATGTCGATAGTCAAACGTATATCATTACCTTTGCGTCCATCTTTTTGAAGTTTAAACTTACTTCCTGAGGTTCGTTCATATTCACTATTATAACCTGAAAGGAATTGTTCATATTGGTATTCTAATCCATAGGCTCCTACCTGCTCGCTGAGTTCATATCCCTCAGCAACATAATAATCCCGTTTTTCATATGGAACATCCCCTAAATCACCAATAAGTGACATTAAATCCACTTCTTTATTGGGTTCACGTTTCCAAGATGTCGTACGTGAGAAACCGGGAAATTCAGCAGCATGTTCCGCTAAATACGAAATTTGTTCATTCGTGGCTTCCTCTAGAATAATTGAGGGTTGCCCCATTTGAATGTTTCCCATTTTAACTTGCACTTGAAAAGCAAGGCGATCATCTTCTGAAAGGGAATCAGTCATCTCTTTCGTAATTTTACTTTTCTTTAACGACTCGACGGCACTCTGATCCATGTCCGTTTCTTTAATAGTTTTGCGATCTTCTTCTGTTAAAAGACTTTCACCAAGATTGTTTTTTCTCAGCCATAATACTTTTAAATCATCTTCATTCAACTCATCTTTAACTTCAAACTGCTTTGCAAACTTAAGCGCTACTTCTTCCTCTTTCATGCCTTCAGGCATTTTTGACGGATAATAGGTTATTGAATTTACAGCTTTATTTGAAACGATAATACGTCCCTTTGAATCCAAAAACTCACCACGCATTGTTGGCATTCGAACCGGTGGCGATGAGTATTTAGCTAGTAAATCTTCATAATGATTCTGACCTACAATTTGAATCTTATACAATCTAAAAACAAGACCCCCAGCGATGGCGATTAAAATAACAACAAAGATTTTCAGACGATTATTAATCATCTTATCAAGATCTAATCCTTGTTTTAAATGTTCACTGCTTCCTGTATAATTGTCAGTTTTTTTACGTCGCTTAAAAATACCCATCAAAACCTCCCGTTAAGTCACTACTTCTCAGTGTCGAGTGCACGTTCGCGTTGTTTTGCTTTTGCACGTTCTTTTTTCTGTTCTCGAATTTCTTGTTGAATCATATTACGTTTTTTCTTATTTGTTAAACGTTCAATTTCTCGTTTACGCTTAACTTTATAACCAGGCTTAACCTTCACGTTTTTACGATGAAGCACCTGGACAATTTCTGGATCGAGTTGTTTGGTACGTTTTTCGAGGTTAAACCAAGGACGGACATCTTCAAGACCTCCATCTTTAACGCGTTTATACTCAAAACGTAAACCTTTTTTCATCAATCTCGTTACCGCACCCTGATCTTTTTGGGTAACAATACTAATACTGTATCCTTGTCGACCACTTCGACCAGTTCGGCCTGATCGGTGCGTATAGAAATCTAAATCATGGTTTGGTAACCCTGCATTAATGACATGACTGATTTCAGGTAAATCAATACCTCGAGCAGCCAAATCAGTCGCAACAATGTACTGAACACGTTTGCTGTTAATTTGATTCAATACCTGTTTACGGCCACGGTCACTAACGTCACCATGTAACTCTACACACTCAATTCCATAATCACGAAGATATCGAGCAATTTCCCCTGCTTGTACTTTAGTGTTGGCGAAAACAACAGCAAGTAATGGATTGATTGCTGATAAAACGTCAAGGACTGCTTCATTCATATCACGATGACGTTGATTAATGAGAATATGATCAATTCTTGGTTTCAATTTTTCTTCTGTTGAAACGATTTCAATAGGGTGTTTTAGATACTTTTTAATGAATGCACGAAGCCCACTTGGAATTGTCGCACTGTAAAGCATAAAAATTGTATCATTCGATAATCTTGATGCAATCGTATCAACTTCATTGATAAATCCATAGTCTAACATCATATCTGTTTCGTCTATAACAAAAGTCTTGATGAAATCAAGTCTTAGAACACTCCAACCTAAAATATCAATAAATTTCCCAGGTGTCGTGATTAAAATCATCGGTTGTTTTTCAATTTTCTTTTTAAGACGGCTATTGTCCATACCACCAATTGCAAGTTCGGTCGTAATGCGTTCATCTAAAGTAGTAATTTCACGTGCAAAGCTCTGGATTTGCATCGCTAATTCACGCGTAGGTGCAAGAATTAAAGCCTGTGTTTGTTCTACCGTTGGATCAATAAGTTCCAAAATAGCGAATAAGAACGCATGCGTTTTCCCTGTACCGGTATCCGATTTAACAATCAAATCACGCTTAGTCTTAATTTCTTTAAGAACTTTTTCTTGAACTGATGTAAGATCTTTAAATTTATTCAGTTCAAAAAATCTTTTATTAATATTATTCATCATATTAACACTCCTTTTCTAAAATATTCTTTATGGTGTTATATTCTTCTTCGAAAGCAACATTATGCTTCTTAATAGAATATAGATGATTTGCGCGATTGGTTAAATAGATTCGATAATCTTCATTAAGTTGTTTTTTTAACACAGGACCAATCAACACATCTTCCTGTGTTAATGCACTCTGGTTTGACGTCGAGACCTTGATTACCATAATAAATACTGGAATTTCTCGCTCTAAAATAAATCGTTCATCAATAAGTGCAAATCCATGCTCACTAACGGTTTGACGCAGCCAAGCATTTTTTGTATTTGATTGAATGATAATTGTATCATTCTCATTAAATTTATAATTAGAAATTATAGACCATATTGTTTCAGCGCCCATTCCCGCAATAACATAGCAATTAGCGTCACCCTGAAACCCTTCAAGACCATTACCTAACTGGAGTTCAATTTTATCTTTTAATCCAAAACGCTCGACATTTTCACGTGCCTGTTGTAATGGCTTTTCTGCAATATCAAGACCATAACCAAAAGACGCTTTATGCTCTTGGATCGCTTTGATAAGAAGTAATCCGTGGTCTGTTCCCACATCAGCAACACGTGCTTGATCAGGAATTAAATTAAAAATCTCTGTAAGTCGATTCGAAAGCTTCATATTATCGTTTGTCTACAAAGTCTCTTAAGCGTTTTGATCGTGTAGGATGTTTCAACTTACGAAGTGCTTTGGCTTCAATCTGACGAATACGTTCACGTGTAACGTTAAACTCTTTCCCGACCTCTTCTAACGTACGAGTACGTCCATCTTCTAAACCGAATCTGAGTCGTAAGACTTTTTCTTCCCGTTCCGTTAACCCTTCAAGAACCATTTTAATCTCTTCTTTAAGAAGTTGATTGTTCGCATACTCATCTGGTGATAATGCATCTTTATCTTCAATAAAATCACCAAGATGCGAATCATCTTCTTCACCAATCGGTGTCTCTAATGAAACTGGATCTAAAGCAATTTTCTGAATTTCACGCACTTTTTCAGGGGTAATGTTTTCCATTTCAGCTGCAATTTCTTCAGCTGTTGGTTCACGACCGAGCGTTTGAACTAGTGATCTTTGAATTCGAGTTAATTTATTAATTGTTTCGACCATGTGTACTGGGATTCGAATCGTACGTGCTTGGTCTGCAATTGCTCGAGTAATGGCCTGGCGAATCCACCATGTTGCATATGTTGAAAATTTAAAGCCTTTTGTATAGTCAAACTTTTCAACTGCTTTAACAAGACCCATGTTTCCTTCTTGAATTAAGTCTAAGAATAACATTCCACGACCGACATATTTTTTAGCGATTGAAACAACCAAACGAAGGTTTGCAGAGATTAGGATGCGTCGCGCCTCCAACCCATCGTAATAAGTTGCAACCCAGTTAGTTAAAAAGGCAAGATTTTCCTCATCACCGTTATCCGTAAGGTACGCTTCGAAATCATCAAAAAAGTACCCAATTTGGTTTTCCGTTAGACGCTCCGCAAGTTCCTCATCCGTAATTGCTGGATCCACAATTTCTTTATACTTATTAATGATAAATTCTTTAGCTTGCTCCCCTTCTTGAAGTCGGCGCGCAATTTCAGGTTCATCTTTAGCATCTAAAAGATTAACTCGACCAATTTCCTTGAGATACATCTTAACAGGGTCATTAATGCGAACCATGTTGGCACTAGTTAATTCATTTTCGTATGAGCTAAGGTCAACTTTATTCAGTGAATCGTCAAAGATTTCATCTTCCTCTTCTGACTCATCGCTAATAAAATCATCATCGACATCCGGCTCACCAGCTTCAAGCATTACCTCCTCATCAATATCATCTTCATCATCACTGAGAATAATGCCTTTTTCTGTAAACCACTCAAAAAGATCTTCAGAATCATCATCACTCAAATTAAGGTGATCAATCGCCTTTTCTACATCATCATTTAATAGAACACGCTTTTTCTCATATTGTTTTAGAAAACTCTCTTTAACTTCTTCTAATGTTTTTAATTTTTTAGCTGCCATCAATGTTCTCCTTCTCTCTTATTTTTATTTCTTAATTGTTTTATTGCTTCTTCGAGTAGTGCTGCTTGATCATCAATCTTATCTTGTTGAAGCACCCGACCCTTCATATCATGGACTCCCATGACGACAAGATGATCCCGAATCAAATTAATATTTTGTTCCATACTTGCTCGATTATAGCCATGCAATAAGTCGCTTGATTCGATATCGATAGCAAATTTTTTCATTTTATCAGATATGTTTAAAGATAAAATATCTGCAATTTCAATAACTTCTTGATTACGATAACAATCGAGAATTATTAGTGCAAAATCAGTTGCCAAATCGGACACTAAGAATCCTAATTGATCTCGATATAGGTATGCTGCTTCTTTAGAAATCAGCATTTGTCTCAAAATTGCTCTTTCAGGAATTTTTACATTAAACTCCATCGCATGATCAACATTATTCGGAATTCGGTGGGTATCACGTTCAAGCGAAACACTACGCGCATTGAGTTGTTGTGATAACACACTATATTCAAAATTTGTTTTGTCAGAAAGTTTCTTGAGGTAATAGCTCTGTTCCAACTCGTCTTCATCTTTTAAATGATCAATCATAAATTGAACAACTCGTTTACGATTATCAAATGAATCCAAACCATAGTTTCCAATTCCATAACTCATTAAAAAATCTAGCCAATTAATACGGTCAGCAACACCTTTTTGAACACGTTCAATTCCAAATTCACGAATACATTCATCTGGATCTAATCCCGTATCATTATACCATACTGTAACTGTACAATGTGCTTTACGTAACTTCAAACCAACTTGATATGTCGCTTCAAGTCCGGCACGATCACCATCGAAAGCCAAAACAATATTTGAACTGCACTGTTTCAACATTTGAATTTGTTCATTGGTACAAGCGACCCCCAGTAAAGAAACGGTATTATCAAAGCCTGATTTGGTAAAAGCAATTGTGTCGGTAACACCTTCAGCTACCAGAATAAAATCTTGTTTACGTGCTGCATCTTTTGCATTGTGGATATTATAAACTGTCAATCCTTTGGTATATAAACGCGTTTCGGAAGTATTGATATATTTAACTTTATTATCATCATTTAGAGCCCGTGCACTAAAAGCAATTACGCGCCCATGTCGATCATAGATTGGAAACATGATACGCTGATAAAACACATCTTCAACCCCACGCTCGGAGACCCGAACTAAATCCGCATCCACAAGTTCTTTTTCGTTAAAACCTTTTGCTAACAAATATTTTGATAATTGATTATCGCCAAATGCAACGCCAATACCAAATTTCTTTATCAACTCCATACTGTAACCACGTGCTTCAAGTTTACTTAATGCATCCTTACCCGCCTTTGTATAAAGTTGAAATTCAGTAAATTTTTGAGTCTCATCAAGTGCTTGAAATAACTTTAATTTTTCATTGTCTATCGGTGCTATATTTTGCTGTTCGTACTCTGAAACATCAACATCAATAAATGATGCAGTTTTAACGACAGCATCAATGAAACCAATTTTCTCAAAATCTTTTACAAAAGAAAAAACATTTCCGCCTGCTCCACAAACAAAGCATTTATAAATTTGTCGATCTGGAGAGACTGACATAGATGGATTATTATCATCATGAAAAGGGCAAACCCCCCAGTAATTTTTGCCCTTTTTTGATAGTGTCATGTATCGAGAAATGGTATCAACGATATCCGTTTTAGCACGAATGTCATTGATCAATTCTTCTGGCATTCGCTTCATATCACTCACCCGTTATTCTTATTTGTTAATTTCTTCATGCATCAATGCAATCGCTTCGTCCACACTTACACGAACCTGTTCCATTGAATCACGATAGCGTAACGTTACCTTTTCATCTTCTAAAGAATCAAAATCAAATGTAATACAGAATGGTGTTCCGATTGCATCTTGTCGACGGTATCGTTTTCCAATACTTGCCGTCTCATCAAAATCACAAGCAAAAGATCCCATTAGCTTATGCATAACCTCACGAGCCGGTTCACTTAATTTTTTGGAAAGCGGCAACACACACACTTGTGTTGGCGCAAGTTTTGGTGAAAAATGCATTACAACACGTGTATCATTTTCAAGTTCTTCTTCATCATAGGCTTCACAAATTAACGCAAGCATTAATCGTTCAACCCCTAAAGATGGTTCCACACAGTAAGGGATAAATTTTTCATTTGTCTCAGGATCTAAATACTCCATACTTACTTTTGAGTGTTCTTGATGTTGTTTAAGGTCATAATCAGTACGGTCAGCAATGCCCCACAACTCATCAAACCCCCATGGGAAACGATATTCGATATCACTTGTTCCTTTAGAATAATGTGATAACTCATCTTCATCGTGCTCTCTTAAACGTAGATTTTCAGGTTTTATACCAAGCCCAATTAACCAATCCATTGCGAATTTCTTCCAATATTCATACCACTCAAGGTCTTCACCTGGTTTCACAAAAAATTCTAATTCCATTTGTTCAAACTCACGTGTTCTAAAAATAAATTGTCCTGGTGTAATTTCATTTCTAAATGACTTACCAATCTGCGCAATCCCAAATGGTAGTTTTTTACGCATTGAACGTTGGACATTACGGTAATTAACAAACATCCCCTGTGCCGTTTCAGGACGTAAATAGATTGCGTTTGAACTATCCTCCGTAACACCTTGGAATGTTTTAAACATTAAATTAAATTGACGAATGTTTGTAAAGTCATGACCACCACAATTAGGGCATGGAATTTGATGTTCTTGAATATACAATTCCATTTCGTCATTGCTCATAACACCCGCATTAATTTCAGTTTCCGAAAACGCTTCAATAAGTTTATCAGCGCGATGACGCGTATTACATTTTCGACAATCCATCAAAGGGTCATTAAAAGTGTCTAAGTGACCACTTGCTTGCCATACTGATGGATTCATTAAAATAGCAGATTGAATCCCAACGTTATATGGATTTCGAGAAACAAAAGACTCCCACCATAATTTCTTAACATTTTGCTTTAATTCAATTCCTAAAGGACCAAAATCCCAAGTATTTGCTAAACCACCATAAATCTCACTACCTTGAAAAACGAAACCACTTGTTCTAACATGGTTTACTATCGTTTCAAATTCATATTTTTTCATTCTTTCACCTTCCAATTGCTTTCCCTCTATTATACATCAGAAATGAGTTTCCAACTATTAAATTTATAATCCCCATGAAATTCTAAATATTCAACCAATATTTTTAACAACTCATATTGATTGATTGTCTCTAAATATGCATCGACATCACGATCTGAAAAAATTCCAAGTAGTGCAATCATTAATGACTTCGTCGTTTTAAATTGATGGTACGCATGGGTTGCACAGACATAACCGCCCTGTTCAATTGAGAATGCATTTACGTGAGTATTTCCACACACCACACACCCTTCAACATCTGGAGTAAATCCCTGTAATTGAATTAGAAATGCCAAATACTTGATACAAAGCACTTTTAAATCTGTGGATTCAATACAATTTTCAAACCAATTATAGAATGAAGCATGCGTATTGGCATCATAACAACGGACGGTTAATTCCGATACCAACGACATATACATCAACCAATCAAGATCTTGTCGCACTTGTAAATACGCATTGATTGATTCCCCACCTATAATTCGATTTAATTTTTGATTTTGATAATTAAATCGATATTGAACTTTTGAAAATTCTAAACCCAATCGACCTTGTTTTGATTTTGCACGGTAATAACCCGGCAAAATCATCCGGATCAATCCATATTCATAACCAAGAAAATGGACCATTGCATCATGTTCACGAAAAGGAACAATTGACACAATGAATCCAATATCTTTATTGTTCATATTCAGTTTCAATATATCCAAGCTGATTTAACATTCGAGCACGATTACGCCAGTTTTTTTCAACACGAACATAGGTTTCCAAAAACACTTTTTCTCCAAGAACTGTTTCCAACTCTCCACGAGCACGTTCCCCTATTTGCTTAATCATACTCCCTTGTTTACCAATAATGATCCCTTTTTGTGAAGGTCGATCAACGAGGATAACAGCACTAATAATTGTCGCATTCTTCTTCTTAACTATTCGCTCAATCGCAACTGCTACACTGTGAGGTATTTCTTCTTCTGTTAACTCAAGAATTTTTTCACGAACAATTTCAGCCATAATAAATTGTTCGGGGTATGCACTCACTTGATCTTTAGGGTAATACATCACACCCTCTTCCATATAACTTAGAGTCACATCCAATAATCGATCAACATTATTGTTTTCTAAAGCTGAAATTGGAATGATCTCCGTAAATTTAAAATCAGTCGAAGCAGCAATTCGTTCTAAAAGAGCCTGTTCGCTCATCTTATCAACTTTATTAATAATTAGGAATACGGGAATTTTCAGTTTGCTTAATCGCTCAATGACAAATTCATCACCAGTTCCAAATGGTTCTGCACCATCAATAATATAGTAAACCAAATCAACGCCTTTAAAATGCGCATAGGCTGTTCGATTCATTCGTTCACCCAACTGATGTTTTGGTTTATGAATGCCAGGCGTATCAATAAAAATAAGTTGATAATCCTCTTCGGTTTTAACCCCGATAATCGCATCTCGTGTTGTTTGTGCTTTTTCTGTAACAATCGCTATTTTTTGTTTAACGATTTGATTAATTAATGTTGATTTCCCAGCATTGGGACGACCAACAATTGAAATAAATCCTGATTTAAATGTCATTTAAGTCCTTCTTTCCAAACATTAATGGCATCAATTCTTCAATGTTTGTGGTCATTGATTCGTTGCCATTTGATAAATAGATCGGTGTTGTCGGTTCAAGCAACTCTGAAAGTACTTGTCTGCATATTCCACACGGTCCTGCTAAAAGACTGCCATCCGTTACGATTGCAATTCCAACAATATCCGCTTGTCGATATCCATGGGAATAAGCGGAAAACACAGCACTTCGCTCACCACAGTTTGTTGCACCATATGATGCATTTTCGACATTTGCACCTACAAACGTCTTACCATCGCGAGTCAAAAGACATGCGCCAACATGGTAATTCGAGTACGGTGCATAGGCATTACGCATTGCTTCAAAAGCTTTTGAAATGAGTTCGTCTTTCATATAAATCTCCTTGTGAGCACGATAACTCCTATAATAATTGCATATATTGCTGCTAACAACACTGCACCTGCTGCAATGTCCTTAATTTCTTTTACATGCAAGTTATAATTTTTAATAAGCAAATCACAAATATCCTCTACGGCTGAATTTAAAAATTCTGTAACCAGAACCATAAAAACTGCACTCACCACAAACATCCATTCAACGGGAGTAATCCCGATCAACGCAAAAACGATGATGGCAATGAATCCAAGAATCAGTTGTATCAGAATACTATGATCGTATAACACTCCGGTCTTAACACCCTGAAATGCCGACTTAAATTTTTTCCGGGTACGTTTAAGAATCTTTGCGAGCGATATCATGCAAGATTTCTTTCTGTAGTCCAAACATAACGACTTCCTCCTCCGGCGTATGATGATCATAGCCTAATAAGTGGAGGTACCCATGTGCTACGAGAAAACAGAACTCACGTTTAAGGGAGTGCCCGTATTCTTCTGCTTGTCGGCGAATCGCATCAACACTGATAATAATATCCCCCATCATAAAAACTTCCTCATCCATTGAACCATCCTCAAAGCTTAAAACATCTGTAGGTCGATCAATATTACGGAATTCTTTATTAAAGTTATGGATGCTTTGGTCATCTACTAAAACAACATTAACTTCTACTGCCTTCTCAAAAGCAGTCTTGCTTAAAGTCTCTTCCAAAATTGGCTTGAGATACGTCTCATAAGCGTCCCAAAAGTCATCATTTGATTGATTAATATAATTTATTTCCATTTTATCACTTCCGCATTAATTATATCACAAAAAAAAGGCTTAAATCTAAGCCTTTTATCACATATTACCCAAAATCGATATGACGTCCTTTCACAATGTAGATTACATGCTCACAAATATTCGTCGCGTGATCACCTGCACGCTCAATATTACGCAAGATTCCAATTGTTTGAGTTGGAATACGATCTGTTTCTATAGGCTCTGAAGCATATCGCGCCATAATCCCTTGAAAAAGTTCATCTAAAGCTTCATCCATCTCCGCAACAACATAGGCATCTTTAACATTCGGTTTCTTTAAAAGCGATACAACTGCATCGAAATTTTCGAGGAACTTAGCCCCCAACAACTCAACATCACTTTGATACTCAGGTTGAGATTCTTTACTTTTAATAACGTATCGCCCCATATTTTTGGCATAGTCACCAATCCGTTCCAAATCCGCGGACACCTTAATCCCGCCAACGACCATTCTCAAATCTTTCGCGACCGGCTGCATTAACGAAAGAATTTCAATCGCTTGATCATTTATGCTTTCATCCGAATCATTAATATAGTCATCTTTCTCTATGACATTTAAAGCAAGTGTTTTATCCTCCGTAACTATTGCTTGAATCGCCATTGCCATCTGCTTACGAACGCGATCTGCCATCGCTAGTAAATCCGCTTCAAACACCAACATTTTGTCTTCTAATCGCATAGTTCCTCCTAGCCAAATCGGCCTGTAATATAGTCTTCAGTACGCTTATCTTTAGGGGTATGAAAGAGTTTACGTGTCGTTTCATATTCAACAATATCACCCATTAAGAAAAAGGCAGTCATATCACTGATACGCCCCGCTTGTTGCATTGAGTGCGTTACGATAATAATTGTATAATCTTTTTTTAAATCAAGAATTAATTCTTCAATCTTTGCGGTAGCAATTGGGTCGAGTGCTGAAGTTGGTTCATCCATCAAAATCACTTCAGGTTTTAAAGCAATTGCACGCGCGATGCATAAACGTTGTTGTTGACCTCCTGATAGACGGAGTGCTGATGAACCCAATCGATCCGAAACCTCATCATAGAGTGCCGCTTTAATCAGTGCGGTCTTAACAGCTTCATCGAGAACATGTTTGTCTTTGATACCTTGGCATCGCAATCCATACGCAACATTATCATAGATGCTCATTGGAAAGGGATTTGGGTGTTGAAACACCATCCCTACCCGTGTTCTTAAATCCACCACATCCCTTCCATAGATGTTCTCATTTTCAAAAAGTACACTTCCCTCAATTCGACAACTTTCTACTAAATCATTCATTCGATTAAAGCATCGTAGAAACGTCGATTTACCACATCCTGAAGGTCCAATAAAAGCAGTAACTTTTTGTTTTTTTATGTCAATAGATATATCTTTGAGTGCCTGATGATCCCCATAGAAAAGATTTAAATTTTTAACTTGGAAACTATTCATGATTAATATCCCATCCTTTTTTGAAGTTGCTTAGAAATATATTTGACGGATAAATTTAAGATTAATACAAGCCCTAAAATAACAATTGAAATAGCACTGGCTAACTCAAAATTAGGTTGTTCTTGACTCATAACAGACCAAATATGTACCGCAAGTGAGGTTCCACCTTGAGTGATACCCGGTGCATCGTTCACAAACGTTCCCATTGTATAGATAAGAGCTGCCGACTCCCCAATTATCCGACTAACTGATAAGAGCACAGCTGATAAGATTCCAGGTAATGCACTTGGGAGCACCACTTTAAAGATAGTCTGTGTTTGGGTTCCACCAAGTGAAAGCGATGCCGATCGTAAACCGTCAGGTACAACCAACAACGATTCTTTCACCGATCGAATTATAACTGGTAATAAAATTACGGCCATCGTCATCCCGCCAAGAAGAATACTTAACCCCGATACATTAAAGAAAGCGGTGATGGGAAAGAGAACAGCGATCCCTAAAAGCCCGAAGATAATACTTGGAACACCTGCTAACATTTCAATACTGCTTTCTAACATGCGTGTCAACGCAGTATCTGGTGCAATCTCTGTAAGATAAAGGGCTGCGCCGATTCCTAGGGGTAATGCAAAGAGCAACGATGTCCCAATCAGAAGCAAGGTTGCAAGAATAGAACCCCAAATTCCCCCACTTTGTGTTTTATAATAAATGGATTGCAAACTTTGAGCTTCATTTAGCTTTATGTTTAATTGCTGGGCATCATCCCCAGCGACATGGCCAGAAATCATTCGTTCTCCATTGGAGTCACGCATTGTAAGTCGTTCAATTGCATCACCTTTATGAATGACGTGATGCTTTTCAAATTGTGGCCCAGCAGTTAAGTTAATCGTTTCATTAAATGGACTTTTTTCATCCACATACGATACGATAACCGTCTTTTTCCCTTCATGATTTTGATGATCTCGAATGGCAATACCATAGTTTTCATTAAAAATATCTGCAGTATCTAAATTCTCAGGCTCAACAAACATTCCTGATTTTGTATCTGGGAAACCCAGCAAATAATTTTCCGACCAATAATTTGAACGCAACATATCCCAACTGAGTGTATCCTTACCCCGAATTACCACAAAACTAAAAATGCCGATAAGAACAAGAACTGAAAGCAAAGAAGCGAGATACGTGATACCATTTAGGAACAGATCGTGAATTTTACGTTTACGTGTCATTTTCCGTCATTCCCCACTTTCTTTTTGAATGCATGAATCACTAAGTTTGAGATCAAAATAATAACCATAAGCACAATCCCGACACTAAATCGCACATCATAATCAACGCCCGATGTTTCTTTCATTCCTGAGAGCATCGTAGATGTCAGTGTTCGCGTGATATCAAATGGATTCCATGTTGGTCCGGTCGGTTTATTTCCTGCAACCATCGAAACGGCCGTAGCCTCACCAAACGCCCGTGCCAACCCAAGGATGAGCCCCGTAGTTATTCCAGATTTCGCTGACGTTAAAACCACTTTAAAATTCGTTTGAGTCGATGAAGCGCCCAACGCGAGCGAACCAAGTTCTAAATTTTTATCAACCGCATTCATTGAAACGATTGAAAGCGAAGTCATGGTTGGTAACACCATTATCGCCAGTAGGATTACAACCGCTAACATTGATCTTCCACCAAATGTTGAAAAACCAAGAACGGTTGCAAATTCATCGACAAATGGCACTATGACACCCGAAGCAAAAACACCATAAACAACAGAAGGAACTGCCGCAAGCATCTCAATCACCGTTGTGAGTAGCTTGGATAATTTCTTGGGTGCAATTTTAGAAATAAACAATGCAGTGAGCACTGAAATTGGAAACGCAATTAACATTGCCAAAAATGCGGTAATGACCGTATTAATCACAATAAAAAGCACACCATATATCTTCTTGTCCGCTTCCCAAACAAATCCAGTAAGAAAATCCAGTAATGAAATTTGATTTGGACCATATGAAGGAAGAAAAACAGCAATACCACGTTTAAAGATAAATACAAAGATTACAACGACCATCGATGCCGCAAGAATTCCCATCAGTTTTAAAATGCTTTGAACCCAAATATCAATTGTTCTTTTTCGATGTTGATAGCCTTCCGGAGTGTGAACCCCGAAACGATTCTGTTTGTAACTCATACAAGTTCCTTCCATTGCGAGAGTTCTCCGCTAAATATTTTTTGAAGGCGTTCCGGAGTGATATCTTCGAGTGGATTCGCCTCATTAACAACCACGACTACAGCATCCATACAATACACTCCTGATATCATTCCCTTATCCACAGGTTCTTCTTTTTTGAATTTTCGTGACGCAAATCCAATGTCAATATGATTGGCACCATCCTTTTCGCTGCCCAATGTGCGCTTGTAGCCATCACCCGATCCAGTATGATTGGGTTCATATTTAAAATTCCCAGCCATTGGAATAAACGATTCAACCGCAGCTTTAATGGTCGGCTCAACAGAAGTCGAACCACCTGTTTTAAGCACTAGATCTGAATTATCTCTAGAGACAATGGGATGACGTTCCTTCAAATCCTCCCATAAAACACCTTTCGAAATATCCACAATTCCACCTGAGGCCAAAACAATTTCCTTACCTTCAATCGAATTATTTAAGTAATCCAGAAACGCGAGTACCAACGCTTG
Organism: Erysipelothrix sp. strain 2 (EsS2-6-Brazil); assembly: GCF_016617625.1. Taxonomy (NCBI): domain Bacteria; kingdom Bacillati; phylum Bacillota; class Erysipelotrichia; order Erysipelotrichales; family Erysipelotrichaceae; genus Erysipelothrix; species Erysipelothrix sp. strain 2 (EsS2-6-Brazil). The sequence continues at coordinate 79,939 of NZ_SBAR01000004.1, read as the reverse complement.
TTTCTCATTTGAATCAAAATCCCCTTCACCGCGCGTTACAAAACTAAATGGACGCGCAAGTTGATAAGTACCTGCATTCACTGATTCGATGGATGGCATAATACCTAAATAACGTAGTGGTTTAATGCCATTACTTTGAAAATCCGTTGCTAACGATACATATCCAATTGCATTGTGTGCTTGCCCCACTTGGGTAGCCATATCGCCATTCCCTGTTGTTTCAGCACTGTTGTGTGTAATCGATTTGATTCCAGCAATCGATTCGAACGCTTCCCGTGTCCCCGATGAACCGTCTCGTGTATAAACCTTAATTTCATTTTCATTACTTGAAGTATGACACCCACTTAGAATGAATGAAAATAGAAAAAGCAAAATAAAAGATTTCCTCATAATAATACACGCTCCCTTTCCTACCATTACGGAAAGTATAGCGATGCATCATTAAAAGAAAATCAATTAACTGTTAATTCTGTGTTAACTTTATGGTAAAGGTTGTTCCTTTATCAATGGTACTGGAGACATTAATCGTCCCACCGTGCGCCTCAACAATCGACTTCGAAATCGCAAGACCCAGGCCACTTCCTCCATTTTCACGACTGCGATCTTTTTCCCCTCGATAGAATCGTTCGAAAATATGGGGAATTAAATCAGGTTCCATGCCTTTTCCGTTATCTGAGAAGTTGATATGAACATGCTCATCATCCGTATCACATTGAATTTTGATTCGGCCATTTTCCGCATAATTAATTGCGTTATTGAAAAGGTTAAGAAATACTTGTGACAAGCGAAACTGGTCTGCGTAAACTGTAATATTGGATGGACAGTTTAAAACCACTTTAATATTGGCTTGATGCAGTTCTTGTCTTCGTTCATAGATTAACCCATCAAAAAATTGTTTGAGATTAAAGACTGTTTTCTCTAAATAGACCGTATTTGATTTTAGACGTGATTGAAGCAATAAATCCTCAACAATGTGATCAAGACGGTTATTTTCTTTTTCGATTTGTTTTAAAAATTCTTGCAGCGTTTCAACATCATTGAATCCAGGTCGATTTAAGATTTCAACCATTCCTTTAATGGATGCTATGGGTGTACGCAACTCATGCGATGCATCAGCAATAAAGCGCTTTTGCATTTTTTCACCCTCTAATATACGGGTAACATCTTGAAAAATAAGCATGCAGCCATTGTATCGACGCTTTTCAGTTAAGAACGGTATCGATAACACTTGAAATTCGACATCTTGGTAGCTGACTTGACGAACAAATTGTTTTTCATTTAGGAACGCATCCAATAATGTTTGTCGTATTGGCGAATCAATTTTTACATCGTATACACTCTTTGCATCAACATGAATGAGTTGATCAAAATATTGATTACTCACCTCAAAATCTCCACGTTGATCAATATAGACCAAAGGTGACGGTATTGCATTAATCAACTGCACAGTACGATCAAACGCATAATCGGCTTGCACCGTTGCTTCTTTTTTTACCATTTCAACATCTTCTTTAATTGTTTCAACTTTATTTTTTGTATTTAATGTATCAAGGATAAATAAAAGTGCCATCCCCAAACTTAAAAACAGTATTGAAACAACGGTGCGACTCCAAAGCGCAATCACCGAAAGAAGTACAAGAACGAGTAATTGTATTTTATTCTCTTTTCGCAACATATCCAACTCCTCTCAGCGAATTAATTTTAACATTTGAATCTTCAAGTTTTGTTCTTAATTTAAAAATATGGACATCAACAATTCGCGTATCCCCATCATAATCAAAATGCCAAATCTCTGATAAAATTTGATCACGTGTTAAGACAATATTTTCATTTTGGAGAAGGTAGATTAATAAGTCGAATTCTTTTTTCGTAAGCTCAACATTCTCACCAGCAACCATCACGGTATGTTGATCCAAATTAATCACAATGTCCCCGACTTCAATCCTTCTTAATTCGTGGTTCATATCTACCCGGCGTAGATGTGCAGTAATACGCGCCGAGAGCTCTCGAGGTGAAAAAGGCTTTGAGAGATAATCATCAACCCCCGCTTCAAACGCTTCGAGAATATCCGCTTCTTCATCTTTAGCCGTCAGCATAATTAAAACAGCATTTAAACCACGACCTCTAAACTTTGAAACAAGTTCAATGCCGTCGTAATACGGTAACATCCAATCAATAATAATGACATCAAATTGGCCATCAAGAGCCATTTCAAGCCCTTCACGGCCATCTTTAGCAGAATGAACATCAAAACCCATCTGTTTTAAATCATAACGTAACAGACGACGTATTCCTTCCTCATCTTCGATTATTAGAATTTTCTTGCTCACGTCGATCTCCTTCCGCAAACTTCTTAAGAATTTTAATCACCAATGGGTGACGAACCACATCACTGTGCGACAAATTCACAAATTGAATTTCAGAAATATCGGATAAATAATCTTGCGCAACACGAAGCCCAGAAGCTTGATGACGCGGTAAATCGATTTGATCGATATCTCCGGTCACAATCATTTTTGAATTACGACCAAGTCGTGACAAAAACATCATCATTTGAGATTTTGTCGTATTTTGCGCCTCATCAAGAATAATCATTGCATCATCCAAGGTACGACCGCGCATATACGCTAACGGTGCAATTTCAATGACACCTTTATCCATATAGCGTTGAACACGTTCTGGAGAAAGCATATCATCCAATGCATCATACAAAGGTCTTAAATAGGGATCAACTTTTTCTTTAAGGTCTCCTGGAAGAAACCCTAAATTCTCGCCTGCTTCAACAGCAGGACGCGTAAGGATAATCTTTTGTATTTCCCCTTTTTTTAAAAGTTCAACTGCATAACACACCGCTAAAAACGTTTTACCGGTCCCCGCAGGTCCAACCGCAAACGTTAAATCATGATGCTTGAACGCATCAATAAATACTTTCTGACCTAACGTCTTTGGACGAATGGGTTTACCTGTATAGGATCGAGTTAAGACTTCGTCCAACATTTCGATAAAACGGTCGGTTTGATGATGAGCGACAACATCAAACAAATACTCAAATTCTTGAACATCGAGTCGTTCATAGTGGTTAATGACAGAAGATGCAAGTCGAATAAATGAAACCGTGTCCTCAACGTTGGACTCAGCACCCTCAATTGAAAGATGAGCGTCCCGTGCTTGAATATTTACTTCATAATTTTTTTCAATAAGATTAATATTTTTATTCTCAATACCAACAAGTTGCTGGAGTGAGATATCAAGTTCGTTTAAATTGACTGTTTGAGTTACCAAGAGTAGTCCTCCTTATGTATTAATCATATCGCAAAATAAAAAACATGCAATAAAAAAGAAGCGCTTAGCGCTTCTGGTTTTTGTTATCTACGTTTTTTACGGCGTGCTTTTTGAGCAGCTTCCGACTTCAATTTGCGTCGTACGCCAGGTTTTACATAAAACTCTCTTTTGCGAGCCTCAGCAAGGGTACCATTACGAGATACTTGACGTTTGAATCTGCGTAATGCGTCATCCAAACCTTCGTTCTCTTTTACTACAATTCTCGACATGACTAACCTCCCTTCTGATGCAAGCAAATTAATTATAACACTTCATCTATCAAAATCAAGTATATAATTAGGATTTTTTCGATATATTGCTAATATATTGCTAAAACCGTAAAAAGCGCGTCATTAAGCACCCTCACACTCACGTTTTGGTGTGTTTTTCTCAAAATGATCTCCAAATGATGTGGTTATCGAACTGACTTTTTACGACGCTGTGTTGACTTCTGCTCTTGGTTTTTATCGTGCAAACGAGAACTGTTCGACTTCTTTGCTTTTTGTGATTGTTTCTTTGCCTTTTTTGAAGCATGATTACTCCAATCGTAGGGTCCATTGAGTTCTTTTTCTTTTTTCTTAGGTTTTCCTTTTGATTTAGAGTCTTTTTGCTTAGTTGGTTTTTTCTTAGTTATGGATTCTTCAGCTTTTATTCGTTCTAACTTCGCTTTTTTCTTTTTACTAATCTTCCCATCTTTAATTGTTTTATCAAGCAATGGGTAGTTATGTGACTTGACTACAGGAACACGCATTCGAATCACACCTTCAATATCTTTAAGTAATGGGATTTCTTCAAAATTACAAAACGAAATCGCAGATCCACTAAACCCCGCACGACCCGTACGTCCAATTCGATGTACATAAGTTTCAGGAACTTCTGGAAGTTCATAGTTTACGACATATTTCAATTCATTGATATCAATACCACGCGCCGCAATATCTGTGGCTACCATAACATTAATGATTCCATCTTTAAAACCACTCAAAGCACGTTGACGTGCCCCTTGTGATTTATCTCCGTGAATTGCGACTGCATTGATGTTGCTACGGCATAAATCACGTGCCACACGATCTGCACCACGTTTTGTACGCGTAAACACAAGAACAGAATCAAAAGACTTATTCTCCAAAACATCAATCAGAAGTTGTGTCTTATTGCGCTGATCGACATAATAAACACTTTGATCTACCGTTTCAACAGTTGAGGATACGGGTGTAACCGCAACCGTTGTGGGATTATTTAAAAGCATCTCCGCAATACTTGAAATTTCTGATGGCATTGTAGCTGAGAAAAGAAGTGTTTGTTTCTTTTTAGGAAGTTTTTTAATGATGCGTTTCACGTCATTAATAAATCCCATATCCAACATACGATCCGCTTCATCAAGAATAAAAATCTCAATATGAGATAAGTCTATATAACCTTGACTCATTAAATCTTCTAAACGACCCGGTGTTGCAATCAGAATATCGATTCCATTACGAAGTGCTTTTACTTGATAACGTTGAGCAACGCCACCAAAGATCACAGTTGATCGTAAATCCATATATTTGCCATACATTTCAAAATTTTCCTGAATTTGGATGGCAAGTTCGCGTGTTGGTGTTAACACGAGCGTTCTTATTTTACGCTTCCCATTACGGTCAAATGCCTTTTGTTTTAAATTTTGTAAGGTAGGAACCGCAAAAGCAGCCGTTTTACCGGTTCCGGTTTGCGCAAGTCCAATGAGGTCTTGATGTTTAAGCAATGCAGGGATTGCTTGTTCTTGAATTGGAGTTGGCTTTTGATATCCCTGCTCCGTTAATGCTTGTAGTATTTTTTCATTTATTCCTAAGTCTTTAAATTCCATATAATTGCTCCTTAAATTCTTTTATACATTTTGTGTTCTTTGACAGAACATCAACCGTTTAATCTTATAGTTTTATGAGCCCAAAGTAAACAAAAATAAATTATTGTGTAGTTTTGCTTTCAATTCCTGATGTTTAAGCTATGATAATTCTATGGAGGCATTTTATGATTGAACTAACAAATCTTAATTTTATGAATATATTGCATTACCCTTCAATTCAGATTATTGAAGGCAAGACAACATTTATCACTGGCCCTTCCGGTTCAGGAAAATCGACACTTCTTAAACTAATCAATGGCATGGTTGATCCACTTGATGGTACCATCTTATTGAAAGATGGTGCGATAGAAGACTATAATCGCATACAACGACGCAGGGACTACATTTTATGTGACCAATCTGTTTTTTTATTCGATCTAAGTGTGCGTGAGAATTTTCATGCGTTTTATCGTTTAAGAGACAATGCATTATTATCGGATACTCAGATGGAAACATTTCTGAGTTATGCATGCTCATCAGCACATCTCGATGATCGAGTAACTTCAATGTCCGGTGGAGAACGTCAACGAATCTATATTGCGATTTGTCTTTCTTTGGCACGTCATGCGATTATGTTTGATGAGCCCACCTCTGCCCTTGATGATACAACTGCTGATATTCTATTAAATAACATCAAATCTTACTGCAATGAAAATCAATTAACCTTAATTATTGTGAGTCATAATTCTCAGTTGACCGAAAAATATGCCGATGATATTGTCCATATTTCAAATTTAAAGGAGGGCATAAGCCATGAATAGCGGCATTATACAGTTGAGTATTCTTCAATTTAGTTTAATCTATCTTCTATTACTCGTCGTATTGTTTATTATGAAACGAGCACAAATAAGTCAGACCCGACTCTTATTTACCGCAAGCATCAAAATGTCGGTGCAATTGTATTTGTCCGGACTGATTCTAACGTATATTTTCGGCAATCCACATCCTATTTTTGTTATTTTATATTTAATGTCGATGGTCCTTTTTTCTACTTTTAGAATTTTAAAGAAAAATCCACGTTTGAATCCACAATTTAAGCGGGTTATCTTTATTTGTTTAACGGTCTCCGGACTGTTTGTGGTCGCATTTTTTGTAGGTGTTATCGTTAAAACCAGTGTCTTTAACCCTCAATATGCTATTCCCGTTGGTGGAATGATTATTGGAAATGCCATGAATGGCTTAAGCTTAGGCATTAAGACGCTTACTGATACATTGGATCTCGAGCGCAATAAAGTCGAAACACTCTTAAATTTAGGTGTCACACCCAGAAAAATTATGATTCCGTTTGTGAATCAATCTCTCGAAATGGCACTTTTACCAACGCTGAACAATATGCTCAATATGGGTATTATTTCATTACCTGGCATGATGACTGGACAAATAATCTCGGGTACAGAGCCCCTCACCGCCATCATGTATCAAACCGCAATTATGATAGCAATTACCACAGGTGTTGCACTCACAACATTCACATCTCTTTCAATTGGTTACCGAACCTTAATCAATGAAAACGAACAAATTAATTGGTATGAATAAAAAAAAAGGTATTTTCGCCTTCAAATACATCTTGTGTATCTGAAGGCTTAAAATACCTTTTTTTAATAATCGGATTGACTCACTTCGTTTTTAACTAATGCAACACCCGAAGAAGTACCAATACGGGTTGCACCCGCTTGAATCATTGCATCCATGTCTTCTTGGCTTCGAACGCCACCAGAAGCTTTTACGGAAGCTTGGTCTTTGACTGTATCTTTCATTAACTTCACATCTTTAGTTGTTGCTCCGCCTGTACTAAATCCTGTTGAAGTTTTTACGAAATCCGCCCCCGCAGCAACAGCAAGTTCGCAAGCCTTCACAATCTCATCATCTTCTAAAAGACATGTTTCAATAATAACTTTAAGAATGTTATCTCCACAAACGGATTTAATGGATCGAATTTCATTTTCAATTAAGTCATATTTTTTATCTTTTAATGCACTTACATTAATAACCATATCAATTTCATCCGCGCCGTTATTTAAAGCGTTTTGTGTTTCATAAACTTTAACTTCAGTTGTATTTGCGCCTAATGGAAAACCGATAACGGTACATACTTTAACGTCAGTACCCTCTAATAGTTCATTACAAAGGGAAACAAATCCTGGATTAATGCACACACTCATAAAATCATACGTTTTTGCCTCATCGCATAAAACACGAATTTGAGCCTCAGTAGCATTTTGTTTTAGTAATGTATGATCAATGTATTTACTTAATTTCATTTTCTTTTCCTCCATATAGTTTTTCAATGATACGTGATGCGCAAACCTCATCACCCATCCACTTTTCTTTCGTTCCATGCTCACGGTAAATAAATTTCTCTTCACCTTTTCCAATTAACACAACAGTATCGCCTGGTTGAGCCATTTTTAATGCCTTTTCAATTGCATCAATTCGATTGGGTACAAATTCATAATTATCGCCATCAATGCCAGTAATGATATCTTCAGTAATATCCACGACACGTTCATCACGGTTATCGTGTTCTGTAATAATAACATGGTCGCAATAAGTTGAAGCAACGCGACCCATAATCGGTCTTTTAGCCGTATCTCGGCCTCCCGCTGCCCCAAAAACCGTGATGATTCGAGCGGATTGAGGTTGTGTTTCACGAACAAATTCATAAACATTTTTCATACTATCCGGCGCATGTCCAAAGTCGACAATAACTCGATACGGTTGTCCCTTTGAAATCATTGTTTGACGACCATCAACATGTTCAATATCTTTAAGTTCTGGAATAATCTTTTCGATTTCGTATCCACGTTGATGAAGGATGGCGATGACATTAAGCATATTGTATACATTAAATATCGCAACGAAATTGGTAACAACATCGTAGGATTCCCCTTCATGAACAAGTGTAAATTCCGTAAAGTCATCATGTAAAACAATATTTTGAGCACGATAATTTGCATTTTTATTTTCAATTCCATAGGTCACAACATGAGAATAATCTTGTTTTAGTAGGGTCTCTCCATACTCATTATCAATATTGATGACCATAAATCCTGATGGTTTTAAATTATCAAAAAGCATTTTCTTAGCTTCAAAATAATTTTCCATCGTTTTATGATAATCAAGATGATCATGGGTAAGATTGGTAAATGAAGCATTATCAAAATCTATAGACTCGACTCTTCTTAATGCTAACCCTTGACTTGACACCTCAAGACATACTTCTTCAACACCTTCCGAACGCATATCATGAAGGTAAGACTGCAATTCAACAATATCCGGTGTAGTTAATGATGGTGCAAATTTATGATCATTATATTCCACAGAAATTGTGCCGATATACCCTGCATTCACGCCAAATCGTTTTAAAATATTGCGAACCGTGAGCATTGTCGTGCTTTTTCCATTCGTACCGGTAATACCATACACATACATATTTTTTGATGGACTGTCATAGAATCGATCCGTTATCCGATGTAATTCAGTCATGACATCCTCGACACGTATATAAATAACACCTTCAATCGGTTCAATGTCATCGGAGTGCACAACGGCAACAGCACCATTTTCGACCGCTTGTTGGGCAAATTGATGACCATCTACAGTCAACCCCTTTAGACAAAAGAACATACCATTCTTAACACGATCACGAGAATCGAGTACTAAATGATCAATATCACAATCAAATTCTGTGTTCACAAGTTTATTCAATTTCATACTTATCTCCTACTCTTTTTTTCTGCTTTAACGCGTTGTTTATTAATTTTCTTAATGCAGCGCGGTTTGATAAGTTCATTTTCAATACAATAATCTAATAATTTAGTTTCATCCAAAGTTAAAATCAAATCAGCGACCTGTTTAATTTGTTTCGCGTCGAGTTGCTTTTCAATCCATAGTGGAAATGATTCACACCCCTTTAAATTAAATCGATAAAAGACATTGATATCTTTGCGAAATAACACGATTTCTTCCTCATTTCGCGCGATAAAACGTGCGGAACTCATGTTAGCGATATACGGATTCAATCCATAGATATCACTTGAAATTAATCGATCTTGAAAATCACTATAGAGTTTAAAGTATTGAGGTAATTCCAATATTGCGGTTTCACGATCATAAAGTGTATTTAACAAAGGATCGAAAAACGGAATGTATACTCTATTTTCATTTTCAATCTGGAATACTTTTAATTTTGACTTCATCGGTGCGATGTCGCATTGAACAATGAAATTTCGTTCATTAAAAAGCAGATTATCCCACATATCAAAATGTTCATTACGAATACGCTCAAATTCATTTTCAAAAGCTTTTTTAGTTTCTAAACTATGTTTAAATATATCCAGTTTAAAGAGATCAGAATCTGATTTAAGACTCATTCCCAAATTATAATATTTATTCATTTCCATCAACAGTTTCAATTCTTTTTTCGGTCGTTTTTGGTCATGATATTTATTCAATATATTCACTTAATCACCTCACACGCCGAAACGATATTACAAATATAGATACTTGCAGTTTCAGCTCTAAGCACATTATCACCAAGGCTGACCTGACGATACCCCATGGCCTCAAACTTAACACGTTCATCGTTACTAAAGCCACCTTCTGGTCCAACAAGAACCGTAATGGATGGTGTCGCTTCGTCTACAACGTGAATAAGATGCGGTTGATTTCCGATATCCGCATAAAGATTTAAATCCGATTGATACTGTGGTAATTCATCAAGTGTCGCAATCCCTAAGACTGGCACCTCATATTGTCGATAAGATTGTTCAGATGCCTCTTTCGCAATAAGATTTAAGCGTTCCATTTTACGTTCAGATCGTTTACCAAAATCACGAACAACACCATGTTGGCTTTGGTAAAGCACAATCTCATCAACACCACATTCACACGCTTTTTGAATCATCCACTCCAATCGCTCAGATCGTATTAATGAAGCAACAATTCTTAATTTATATTTCTTTTTTGCCCAAACAATTGATTCTTGAACTTTGAGTTGTGTGAGGGTATCGTCCAAAAATGTTGCGATGACACCGTTTCCCATGTGATCTACCAGTCGAATCGAATCACCCTCCTGCATTCGAAGTACTTTTCGGCATTGATGTAATTGATCTGCACTGAGTTGCAAGTCTTCAATTGATTCAATGAAGAATTGTTGCATTAGATTTCACCTTTAGCGGTTAGAAGTAATTTTTTTACCTCAAATGGTTTTAATTCACGATATTGTCCAATTTTGAGATCGTTAATATCGAGATATCCAATTTGATAACGATGAAGTTTTAATACCGGCAGACCAAAGTGGGCAAATATTTTACGGATTTGTCTATTCTTACCTTCATAGAGTGTAATCGAGAATTGTGTCTTATCTTTCGTCACATCATATTTAACACGACTAATTTCAACACCTTTATAATCGACTCCTTCAATTGAGACGCCTTCCTTAAGAGAATTGGTTACTTCATAAGAAAGTCTCCCCTGCACACTCACACGATATATTTTCGATAAATCGAATTTTGGATGCGTCATGTAGTATGCAAAATCGCCATCATTGGTTAAGATGAGCGCACCTGTTGTTTCACGATCTAAACGGCCTACAGGAAATACCCGAATATCATTAGGCACTAAATCAACAACGCTTTCCCGTTCTTTGTCATCGTTTGCACTTGAAACAACGCCACGAGGTTTATTAAGAATGTAATACACTTTTTTTTCTTCTACGGTAATAATGATGCCGTTAACCATGACGCGGTCTTCCGTTGATACCTTCATCCCTTGTTCGGTCACTTTAATCCCATTAACCTTTACTTTACCCTCGTTTATTAAAACTTCGGCCTTACGACGCGAACAATAGCCGCTCATCGCAATAAATTTTTGTAATCTAATATTATTTAAAGAGTTCATTATTTTCTTCCAACATTTCTATCTTAATTTCTGGTAATTCTTTTAAACTTGTCAGCTTAAAGACATCCATAAACGAATTCGTCACTTCATACAGAATTGGACGCCCTACAGAATCCGCACGACCACATTCCTGAATTAAATCCAATGCCTCTAATCTTCGACACATCATATCACTATTTACACCGCGTATTTCTTCAATTTCTAACCGTGTAATTGGTTGTTTATAGGCAATTATTGCGAGAGTCTCCAAAGCGGCTTGAGATAATTGCCGATTTTTATTAAATTCAAGCATATCCGAAATTGTTTCGTGTAGCTCTTTTTTTGTTATCAACTTATAAACAGATCCGAATTCAACCAATTCCAAACCTCGATTTAAGTCCAATAAACTTTGTTTATAATCATTTATTTTGTTATCAAATGCTTCATTTTCGATCCCAAGAGCGAGCATTAATTGTTCTTTATCAACGCCTTCTTCGCCAAAGGCAAATAAAATGCCTTCTATGATTGCAAAATCAGTCATTAAATCGCCCCTTTCAAATAGACCGCTTCATCTTGATAGCTCATCTTTAAATCTCCCATTCTTAACATATCTAAAACGGCTAAGAAGGATACAAGCAGGTATTGCAAGTTAGGTGCTTGTGACAATACATGATCAAGCGATAAAACAACCCCTCCTTGAAATACTTTTCTTAAGTCCTCTACAACATCATCTACAGAAAGCTCAGCGCGTTCAATTGAAACATCCTGAGGATGGGCTAACTTAAAACGACTCATCACTTTCATCATTGCATTCATAAGGTCATAAGGTGTTTGCTCGTAGGTAACCGAATCTTGCAAACTCGTTTTAATTTCCTTAAATAAGCGCGACGAGATTGGTTTCGCGAATTGTTTTGATCGTTCCTCATACCGCTCCGCTAATTCAATACTGACCTCTTTATACCGTTGATATTCAATGAGTCGTCTCACAAGATCATTCTCATCATCTTCAACGTCTTTAGCGTCAAGTTCACTCTTATCTCTAGGCAAAAGACGCTTGCTTTTATACTCAATTAAACCAGCAAGTTCACTTAGATATTCAGATGCTACTTCAAGTTTTTGATCTCGAACGCTATCTATAAACGCAATATACTGGTCCGCTAAGTCATCAATATTCAAATCAAAAAGATCCAACTTTTTATCTTTTATAAGATAAAGCATTAAATCCAATGGACCATTAAATTGATCAATAGATACTTCAAAATTCATGGTTATTCTCCAATCTAAACTATTATAGCACGGCAGCAATTAAATTTGGTTTTTCAACTGCTTCTTGACCCATGATAAAACACGATACTGTATTATTTTTGTGATCATCTGTAATGGGTGTATCACTATATAAAGTCGCTAACAAATCACCTTTATGAATGATATCTCCAATCTCTTTACGAAGCACAATACCCGCTTTGTAATCGATGACATCTTCCTTCGTTTGTCTTCCTGCGCCTAAATGCATTGACACAATACCCAGTTCCATTGCTTTTAAATCATGGAGATAACCATCCTGCTCTGCAAACACTTCAACTTCATATTTTGCATTTGTGAAATGATCTAAATTATCAAAAACCGATACATCGCCACCTTGTGCTTGAATCCACTTTAAGAAGGTTTCATAAGCAGCACCGCTTTGCAATGTTTCTTTAGCCAATTCGTAGCCCGCTTCTGGCGAATCCGAAAGGTCTGCTTGGAATAGCATGTATCCAGAAGCAACAAGACACAATTCTTCAAGGTCCTTTGGACCTTCATTTTTTAAAGTCATAATTGCTTCTTTTACTTCAAGAGCATTTCCAATTGAATGACCCAATGGTTGATTCATATTTGAGAGCATCGCATTGACTTCTCGGCCAAGATTACGACCAATTGTAATCATGGTGTCCGCTAATTCGCGAGCATCTTCTACAGTCTTCATAAAAGCACCTTCACCGTATTTCACATCTAGCAAAATACAGTCAGCACCACCTGCTAGTTTTTTTGACATAATTGACGATGCAATTAAAGGAATTGCATTTACCGTTCCAGTAACATCGCGAAGCGCATAGAGGACCTTATCTGCATAAACTAAATTTCCAGTTTGACCAATAACCGCTAGATTGATTGCATTTACTTGATCAATAAAATCTTGACTGGACACTTCAATATTAAACCCAGGGATTGATTCTAATTTGTCGAGTGTTCCACCTGTATGTCCTAATCCTCTACCACTCATTTTCGCAACTTTGGCACCGGCTGCCGCTACAATTGGGCTTAAGATAATTGTTGTTTTATCGCCAACTCCACCCGTGGAATGTTTATCAACTTTTTTCCCTACAATAGATGATAAATCAATGATATCACCACTACGCATCATCGCATCCGTTAGCGCAGTTGTTTCATCCAAACTCATCCCTTTGAGCACAATTGCCATGAGTAAAGCACTGGTTTGATAATCTTTAACCGTACCTTTAGTAACTCCGTTAATCCAAAAACTAATTTCTTCTTGGCTTAACTCAAAACCATCACGTTTTTTTTCAATAATTTCTACTATAGTCATAATTATATCCTCTCGTAAGTAACTTGTTTAAAAGTACTATATTCAACCTGATTCTTGATCTTGAATTCTAAATCAGAAAAATCTGGAAAAAATGTATCACCAATCACATCATTTGGTATATACGAAATGATTAATTCGTGAGCAAAAGGTAAACTTTGAGCATAAATTTCGCCGCCACCTGCGATAAAAATAGTTTCTTTGGAATTTTGATGTTGAATTAAAAATGCCCTAAGATCTGGAATTGCATTTTCAATCAAAGTGTTACGTGTTACAACATATATTTCTCGATTATCGAGTTTCTTTGGAAGACCTTCAAATGTTTTTCGCCCCATAATCACTTTTTGATTTAAAGTTGTTTTGCGAAAATGTTGGAGATCCTCTTTATTATGCCACGGCATTGAGCCATTCAAGCCAATCGTACGATGTTGGTTCATTGCAACAATGATTTTTATCATCACACACTCACCTTAGCTTTAATTAGTGGATGTGGATCATAGCCAACCACTTCAAAATCTTCAAACTTGAAATCCGTAATTTTCTCTTGGTTTCCATGGATAACCAGTTGTGGTAAAGATTTTGGTTCACGTGCTAGTTGCAATTGAACTGCATCATAGTGATCGTTATAGATATGTAAATCTCCAAAGGTATGAACGAACTCTCCTACCTCCAAATCACACACTTTAGCAATCATATGTAACAACAACGCATATGAAGCAATATTAAATGGAACACCTAAAAATACATCCGCACTGCGCTGATAAAGTTGCAATGATAATTTTTGGTCATTGCTTACATAAAACTGCATAAATGCGTGACACGGTGGCAATGCCATTTGATCAACCTCCGTAGGATTCCAAGCACTCATAATAATACGACGTGAGTATGGATTTGTTTTTATTGTTTCAATGACATTATTTAATTGGTCAACGCCCCCAAAATCACGCCATTGCTTGCCGTAAACGGGCCCTAATTCCCCATGTTTTTGCGCAAATACATCATCTTCAAGAATGCGTTGAATAAATTCATCCATCGATTCACCCTTGTAATCTTCAGATTTTTTATAAAGTTCGTAAGGCCATTCATTCCAAATTCGGACTTTATTCTCGACAAGCCATTTAATATTGGTGTCGCCACTCACAAACCACAGTAGCTCTTTCGCTAACGATGGAAAATGAACTTTTTTAGTAGTAAGCAAGGGAAATCCCTTGCTTAAATCAAAACGCATCTGATAGCCAAAAACACCCTTGGTACCCGTTCCCGTACGATCTTCTCGTAGTGAACCGTGGTCTAATACAAATTGACACATTTCCAAATAATTTTTCATTTTATCACCTACTTTCTATTATACAAAAAAATCACTCTCTTGGGTACTCTTTCGGGTACAAGAACTCAAGATGTTCTGCAATTAAGATGAATTGATCATCATTAATTTCCAATCGACCTTTTACAGAGATTAAACTCCCCGGTTTACAAGAGTTTGTCGTCGTCTCACTTGCACCCCGCCAAAGTAGAATTGGGAAGGTATCCTTTCTAAAAATCCCTGTCGGAGTTCTAAAATTTGAAGTAACACTAACGTGCATCAATGCATAACTCTCATTTGAGTGATCTTCTATTGGCACAGGCATAGTTTCTATGTGACCAACCAATTGGACAAAATTCATAGTATCCTCCTTTTATTTTTTGTGTGGAATTGCCCACAAATATAAATTTACTTCAAATTATAAACATCCTAAATATTTTTTTGTAAATACAACAAAAAAGTTAGATTCTTGAGAATCTAACTTAGTTATTTGCATGAATCATTCGTAAAAACGTATCGTCACTGTCTAAAATCACACCCACAATTTCTACGAGTGCATCATAGGATAAGTCTCGAATAATTTCTAAATATTCAAAATACGAAATCCCATCGAAGTGTGCTCGGCCCAACGTAATGGCGAGCTCATCAGTTTTACTTAATGACATAATCATTTCACCATAATAACGCTTCTTTAACTGATTAAATAACGCTTCATCATGTTTAATATGAGCCATGCGTTCTTTGATAATCGCTTTAAACGCTTCGTGTTTATGGCCTTCATTCACAAAATAGATGACTCCAAAGGACTCACGAATATCAACATCATAACCATATGAGTTCGAAACAATACCTTCATCAAGCCAAACCTGATAGTCTGGAATCATTTCCGAAAAGTTCATTTCCAATAACATACGAATTAAAAATTCATCTTTAAGCTTATGATTCCGGTTATATGGAAACTTAAAGGAATAAGTCATCTTAGGAACTTCAACATCTCCCTGAATTTCGCGCTCTTTAATCGCTACACAATGCGGTTCTTCATCAAAAAAATCAACCACTTCTTCCTCGGATGCAAGATGACATTCAGTTTCTTCAAGTACAATGTCCGCCACCTTTTGTGGATCCATAGGCGTTACAATCGTCAATGCCATACGATGATCTGAATAATTCATTTCAAATGCTCTAAGTAAATCAGCACGTGTCGTTTCTGTCACACTTTGTTCTGTTCCCGCAATGTCATAGATAAAGGGATAGTGGTGAAATAGATTTACATACGTTTCGTTTAATAAACGCATATCCGGCATCTGTTCATACATTTTAATCTCTTCGATGATAATACCCTTCTCTTTTTCAACACTGGCTTCACTTACACTAAACTTACTCACAAATTGAATCAACAAGCGTAATGGCGCTTCTAAATCACCGTTATGCCCGAAATAATACATCGTTTGTTCATAAGAAGTAAAAGCATTACCGCTTGCACCAAGTTCCGCAAACTGACTCAAAATGTCTTTGCTCTCATCTTCAAAAAGTTTATGTTCTAAGAAGTGTGCAACCCCTGACTTGTGCTCAACAACAGTTCCGTTCAAACTCTGTTTGAGATTTAATGCACCAAATGGCGTTCCGTAAACTGCGCTGGACCGCTTAAATCCGGGTCGATGCACTACAGTAACGCTCAAGCCACTAGGTGTCGTAAATGTATACACTTTTTCGTTAAAATCGTTCTTAATTGTTTTCATTAGTTTCACCTCGATACGCAAAGATAAACGGTTTTGTAATTTTTTCTAGTACGGCTTTCACATCCGCTTCTGTTACAGCACGAATTTTTTCTTGCATTGATTCAATGGATTCATTCACCTCTAACATATTGTTTCTAAAGGTATGATCTGCAATACTCTTAATTCGTTCTGTATTGCCTTCCAATGAAAGATCTAAGTAATTAATCGCTGCTTTAAGATCTAAAGGCTCCTCACGAATCAAGTCAAATTGCTCGTCAATCAATGATATTGCTTTCTCAACATTTTTATCACTTACGCCTGTCGCAATATAGAAAATTCCATCATAGACTTGACGCGATGCATAGATTGAATAACATAAGCTATGTTTCTCGCGAATATTTTGAAATAAAAGTGATGTTGGAAGTTGACCTAAATATGCGATAAATACCAAATATGCATAATATAAATCGTCATAAGGTGTGATGCTTGTTTCATAAACACATACCAGCTCACTTTGACTTCCTTTATAACGTTCCTCAAGATACGCGTTTGTAATTTTGGTTTTTAATAACGCTTCATTTATGGGCATTGAATGACCTACTGTAAATGCATCGAAATTACACTCACGATCAATACCTCCAACTAGATAGATTTGTTTATTAAATTCTTGAATGCAACGTGTATGGAAATTTTGAATTTCTGCTAAGGTAATGGTGTACAAATCTTCTAAATCACCAAAAGCACTTAATCCAAATAATTGCCCCTCGCCCGCATACTTAAAACTCTTAACCAAAGCATTTTGGGATGCATTTTCTTTGATGTGCATGTGACTAATACGTAAATTTTTCTTAGCCTCTTCAAGGGTTTGTTCAGAAAGAAGTGGATACAGATACATATCCTTAAGCAACTTAATTTGTTGATCAAGCAACGATTCATTTGTGAATCGCTCATGAATCATTTTAATTCCAAGGTCAATAACTTGATACGTGCCAAGGGTATACGTTAGAGCACTGGTCTTCGCCCCGTACAACATATCGTGTCGCTGTGCCAGTGATGTTTTTGTAGGGTTTTCTATCAATCGGTCTCCCATCATACGTGTTAATAAATTAGCAATCGTATTTGTTCGTGATTCAAGCTTAAATACAATTTTTAACGAAAGATACACTTCATGAAACTTTTCTTCATTAATTTGATAAACCTTTATGCCATTTTTTAATATTAATTCTTCATTCATGATACATCCTCCAAAAAATGATACAATATAATAGCATTGTACATCAATATGATGTAAATAGAAAGAACGGTGACAGAATGATAAAACCTAATGATGCAGTCTTTTTGACTGACTTATATGAATTTACGATGGCTTATACATATTTCAAACAAAACCGACATGAAGAAATTGTTTATTTTGATATGTTTACCCGTAAAATACCAAACCAAGGGGGCTATCTCATTTTCAATGGCTTAAGCAAACTTATCGAAACAATTAATAATTTTAAATTTACACAGGATCATATTGATTATCTTTATGAACAAGGCTTTACAGATCCGAAATTTCTTGATTATTTATTAAACTTAGAATTAAATCTCGATATTTGGGCAGTGGAAGATGGAACTGTAGTCTTCCAAAATGAACCCCTTGTAACGGTGCGGGGTACCGTGATCGAAGCACAGCTTATCGAAACACTGCTCTTGTTATCCATCAACTATTCTACTTTAGTGACAACTAAAGCGAGTCGCATTGTAAATGCAGCCCGAGGACGTGCTGTCCTTGAATTTGGCGCACGTCGTGCACATGGTTATGATTCTTCGGTCGATGGAGCACGTGCTGCAATCATCGCTGGATGTATCGGGACATCGCACACGCTTGCTGGTTATCAATACGGAGCCAATGTTTCTGGAACTATGGCACACTCGTATATTCAACTTCATGATTCTGAATTTGAAGCGTTTATGTCTTTTGCGGAAATTAATCCAGATAATGCAATTTTTCTAGTTGATACCTATGATACATTAGGATCCGGTATCCCTAACGCAATACGTGTTGCACATGAATATCTAATTCCAAATGGATACCGCCTTAAAGCCATCCGACTCGACTCCGGTGACCTCGCCTACCTATCCAAGGAAGCGCGCAAAATGCTTGATGAGGCAGGACTTGAAGATTGTAAGATTATGGCTTCAAACTCTCTTGATGAATATCTCATCGATGACCTCATTTACCAAGGTGCACAAATTGATTCATTTGGTGTTGGCGAAAATTTGATAACTTCTAAATCTGAGCCAGTCTTGGGAGGCGTCTACAAGTTAGTTGCCCAAGAACATTCAGATGGAACCCTGACACCTAAAATTAAAGTCAGCGAAAACATCGAAAAAATTACAAACCCAAGTTATAAACGTCTCTATCGTTTTTATGATAATCATACAAACAAGGCACTTGCAGATTACATTGCACTTGCAGATGAGATTATTCCAACAGATACGATTACAATCTTTGATCCATCAGCGCCTTGGAAGAAAAAAACACTTACCGATTATCAAGTCAGAGAATTACAAGTTCCCATTTATCAAAATGGTAAATGTGTTTATGAACTACCCAATCTTGAAGAAATCGCTCTATATTCGCAAAAAGAATTGGAAACAATTTGGGATGAGGTTAAACGTCTTCACTACCCTCACCGCTACTACGTTGATTTGTCGCAAAAACTCTATGACCTAAAATTAGAACTTCTTCACAATATTAGCGAAAATAAATAGACTCTATGGAATTCAATGTTTTCTGTTTTAAAATACATTTCCACATAAAAAGGTATGATTCTCTCCTAGAAAATCATACCTTTTTTCTTTTAATATTCTAATTTAACGTTTCCCTGCATCATAAGGTTGACCCGCAGCTTTAGGTGCGGCAGATTTCTTAGATGTGAATACAAGTACGACTAAAGTCGCAATATATGGCAACATTTTAAATACTTGATCAGGAATTCCAAGACCATTCAAGAACGGTATTCCCGAATAAACATTTGAAAGCGTTAGCGCAAGTGCGAAAAATAGCGATGAGAAGAAGATCGTCTTCGGTCTCCATTGTCCGAAAATAAGAATTGCTAATGCAAGGAACCCATATCCATTGGCTGTTCCCGTAAATGAAGTACTGATTGGAACTGTGATAATAAGTCCACCAAGACCAGCCAATGCTCCAGAAATAAGAACACCCGCCCAGCGAATTCGTTTTACATTTCCACCTGCAGCATCAAGTGCATGAGGATTTTCTCCAGCAGATCGTAAACGTAATCCAAAGCGTGTTTTATAGATAACAAAAGTTGCGATAAAAAGTATTGCAATACCAATATAGGTAGAAATATACGCGTTTGTAAAAAACAGTTTTCCAACGATTGGGATTTCTGATAAGAATGGTACTTTTCGAATGAGGAACTCATTTCTAAAAGGAATTTCTTTTACAGAATATAAAAGTCGCGCAATATATACCGTGAATGCCGGAGCAAACATATTAATCGCAGTCCCACTAATGGTTTGGTCTGCATTCATATTAATTGCCGCGAAGGCATGAACTGCTCCCATCGCAAGTCCTGCAAGGATGGATGCTAACATTGCAACAATATACAGCAATTGACCTGACATATGATTTTGAAGGAAAAAGAGAGTGATAACTCCAAAGAAGGTACCAAAAACCATAATCCCTTCTAAAGCGATATTGACAATTCCACCACGTTCAGAGAAAAGTCCTCCAAGTGAAACAACCAATAATGGAATCGCAACATATAACATCTGTTGAACAATAAATGCGAGTGTGTTCATCAGTTATCACCTCCGGAATTTTTAGTCACTTTCGCAATAAATCCCTTAAGAAGTATTGTTAGTGCGCTCACATAAATTATTGTTGCGGTGATAACAGAAATAATTTCAGGTTCAAGACCGAATAATTGAAGATTATTACCACCATACGTAATATGTGCGATGAATAGACCCGAAAGAATAATACCAATCGGATTGCTTTGTGCAAGTAATGCGACGGAAATACCATCAAAACCTTCTGTTAAAAGAACATTGAGGACATCCATGTATTTTCCAACATTTGCAAGATACATTACTGCACCTCCAAGGCCAGCAAGCGCTCCAGCAATTGTCATCGAGAGAATAATTGATTTTTTTTCATTAATTCCTGCATAACGACTTGCATGGCGATTATACCCTACTGCCTTGAGTTCAAATCCGAATTTCGTTTTTTCTAAAACAATGTAGATTAGAATTGCCATAACAATCGCAATAACAATACCAATATTTACTGATGATCTTGGAAAAATTTTATTCAAACCAAGTACCGGTAAATATGCATTGACAGGCGGTAAGGTTCTTGAATGAACGGAATCAAATGCCGTATTAGTAATTAGATAATTTACTGCATACATTCCTATATAGTTCAGCATAATCGAAGCAATAACTTCATTCACATTTCGATAAGCCTTTAAAACACCAACAATCGCACCCCATAGCGCTCCTGCAAGTGCTCCACCAATTAATCCGACAATCCAACCAGTTCCAGCAGGCATCCATGTCCAGTTCACACCAATATATACGGCAGTAAAGGCACCAACCGTGAATTGTCCGGAGGCTCCGATATTAAAGAGACCCGTTTTAAATGCAAATCCGACGGATAATCCCGTTAGAATAATCGGCGCAGCACGGAATAGAACGTTACCCATTCCGCGTAAATTATGATGGAAACCACCTTTAAGAATAATCCAAAATGCACTGAGTGAATATTGTGGCGTTGTCAAAAGGATCACTAAAAATCCAACAAACAAACCAATGATGATTGCAAGAAAAGATGCAATTACTGCATGATTGCCTTCATTTGCGAAAAAATCTTTAATTTTTTTTCCAATTAAACTAGTTTTTGCCATTTAGAGTACCCCGCTTTGCTCCAGCCATATATAAGCCCAGTTCTTGTTGCGTAATATCTTCCGGCTTAAATTCACCTACAAACTCTCCGTTATACATTACGAGGATCCGGTCACTAATGTTCATAATTTCAGATAACTCATAAGATACTAAAAGCACTGACTTTCCAGCATCACGTTGAGCCACAAGTTGATTATGAATATATTCAATCGCTCCTACATCCAAACCTCGCGTTGGTTGAACTGCCATCAGAACCTCAGAACCCATATCAATTTCACGGGCAAGAATTGCTTTCTGTTGATTTCCACCCGACATACTGCGCACAACAGAACTTGGTCCTTTTGAGCTACGAATATCAAATTTCTCAATCATTTTACGAGCGTATGTTTCAATTTTATCGAATCGGAGCATCCCGTTTTTTTGGAATCGATCTGTAAAATATTGTTTTAAGACGAGATTATAATCTAATTTATAATCAAGGACTAAGCCATCTTTGTGACGGTCCTCAGGGATATGCGAGATACCATGTGTATTTCGGTATCGTATCGATTTATCTTCAATACTTTCCCCTTTGAGCACAATCTCTCCTTGAGTTATGGGTAGCATCCCTGCAATTGCATAAACCAACTCATGTTGCCCATTCCCTTCAATCCCTGCAATACTTACAATTTCACCCTCATGCAATGCAAAAGAAGCAGCTTTTACAGCATCATGATTTCCATGGGATGAAGCCACATTAATATTTGTAACTTCTAAAACAACTTCACCACGTTCTTGTGGTTTCATATCAATATTTAAATCTATTTTTCGACCAACCATCATTTCGGACATTTCATCGACGGTCACATCTTTAACATTAACAGTCCCAATAAATTTTCCTTTACGTAAAACTGACACACGATCGGCAACTTCTTTAATCTCATTTAATTTATGCGTAATAAAAATAATTGATTTACCTTCCGATCGAAGTTGTTTCATAATTGCCATTAACTCTTGAATCTCTTGAGGTGTCAAAACAGCCGTTGGTTCATCGAAAATCATGACATCACTCTCACGGTAAAGTAATTTTAAAATTTCAACACGTTGTTGCATTCCAACAGATATATCAGATATTTTCGCATCCGGATCAACATTTAAATTGTATCGATTACTTAACTCAATGATCTCTTTTCGAGCTTCCGCAAGACGGACCATGCCGCGCTCAACGGTTTCAACGCCTAAAATAATATTTTCTGTAACCGTAAAGTTATCTACTAATTTAAAATGCTGATGTACCATTCCAATTTTATGGTAGGTAGCCTCATGAGGGTTATTGATTTGGGTTACTTTGTCACGAATGACAATCTCCCCTGAATCTGGTTGATACATTCCAAACAACACAGACATCAACGTTGACTTACCAGCGCCATTCTCACCCAGTAGCGCTAGAATTTCCCCTTCACGAAGTGAAATTGTGACGTCATCATTGGCTCTAATGCCTGGAAACGTCTTGGTGATATGATTCATTTCAACAATATTTTTCATATTCCCTTACACTCCTTAAACATATCATACACAAAAAAAGACCTATAAAACAGTAAAATTTAAATAATAAAAATATCAAGAAGACTTGATATTTGATTGTCGATTTTTCATAAGCATCATCCCCATATTATTTTTTTACTTTAAACCATCATATTTTACTCAATTGAAGCGCATAGATTGTATCATTTGTGTGGTAATTAACCCTTTGTGATGGGTTCTAACTTCAATGATCCCCTTGGTAGAATATGATTGATGTTCACCTAAATTTTAGCATTTTCAACACAGTTTAGCAAGCGCTTTCAATAATGAGATACATACGAATCGCTGAGCTTCATGCTCAGCGATAGTATTCGATTTGTAAATTTGAAAATTGACTTTTATCTGAAAAAATAGCCCCGCTTTCATCATGTTCCGTTTGGATAATCAGTTCTTTGGACTCGATCAATTGCATCGTATTTTCAATAAGCGTATCAACCTGGTTTTTATTGATTTCTTTCAATCGATCTTCTTTATAAGCGAGACCAACACCATCATGCAAGAGATCTACGATTAAACGTTTTCCACCCGGAAATTCTTGTTTATAGTTTGCCTCGAGAAGGTTTTTAACCGTTTTTCGAATCCCTTTGGTTGCAGAAAACGCAACCTTATCGCTCATATATGACTGGTCCACATCAACCCCAATAAATCGCTTGTCAGCATCTTCTGCTGCCTTAAT
Source organism: Erysipelothrix sp. strain 2 (EsS2-6-Brazil) (assembly GCF_016617625.1). Lineage (NCBI taxonomy): Bacteria > Bacillati > Bacillota > Erysipelotrichia > Erysipelotrichales > Erysipelotrichaceae > Erysipelothrix > Erysipelothrix sp. strain 2 (EsS2-6-Brazil). The sequence continues at coordinate 56,089 of NZ_SBAR01000004.1, read as the reverse complement.
AATTGATTGTCCTGCACCACCTGCAGAGGCAAAAATAATTTCTGTTCCCTCATTATACCAACTCGATCCTAACATTTGTATCTCCGTGGATGGTTCAAATGTTCCTGAATACTTATACTTTAAATGAATAACTTTATCCTTACTTTTCGCACCATCTTGTAAACCTTTCACAAATCCCATTCCATAGCGTTCTACAGCTGGAATTTTTGCGCCGCCAACAAACCCTACGTTAGTATATCCTTCAAGTGCGGTGACAAAGCCTGCAAGATATGCTGCTTGTTCTTCTCTAAAAAGTACGGGAACAAGATTGTCGCGAATCACAACCTCACCGGCCTCATTGGCCTTTGGAAGTGCATCGATCAATATGAACTTGACATTAGGGAAGTCATCTTGAATTTTTGCTGCAGTCGATTCAAAATAGAATCCTGGTAATACAACAACTTTTGCGCCCCCTTCTTCAATCGCTTTTTGAATTTCATTATAGAATGCAATATCATCTTTATTCTCAGGACGGTAATACTTATACGAGACATTGTGATCCTTACAAAAATCGATAATCCCTTCCCACGACTCTTGATTAAATGAGTGGTCATCAATCGTTCCGATATCTGTAATCAGTGCGACTTCAGATTTTGTTTGCTCCTGCGATGATTGTGTCGAACATCCACCAAGCAGCACAAAACTTAAAAGCATAATAAACCATTTAGATTTCATAATCATCCCCCCTGCACTTTTACTTTATCAAGTGAAGGACGTTGATTCAAACACTTCTTTTTCCACTTATGCAAAAGAAAACGGCTAATTAGCCGTTTTACATTACTATTTAATAAATGTGATGTTGATATTTTTCAAGATTGGATCACTGATAACATCTGTAAAGTCATCAGCATGTTGTTTTTTAATCGTTGAAGTAACACCATCTTTATCCGCTTTCATATCAGCGATAACTTTTTCTAAATCTTCTTGTTTAAAGGTTTTGAAACGGTCGAAATTCTTAGGTAATCCGACACCGTCGTCATTGATATTGTAAGCATGTTGCGTACCACCTGGGAATTTGCCATCATAGTGTGCTTTTAATCCTTCATAAACAGCAAGTTGAAGTTCTTTTAAAGCAGAAGTGATGATTGTTTCACTTTCGCCTGATTGGTCAACGTCAACACCAATAACCTTAGCTTCTTTATCCTCTGCAGCTTTAAATACTGAAGGACCAGCACCACCAGCAGAAACAAAGATTACTTCAGTTCCCCCTGCATACCAACCTGAAGCTAACATCTGAACTTCTTGAGATGCTTCAAATGTTCCTGAATACTTGTACATCATATCAACAGTAATACCTAATTCTTCAGCTGCATGATTCGCTCCGTAAACATAACCTAAACCGAATTTTTCAACAGCTGGAACTTTCATACCACCAATATAACCTAGTTTTGTATAGCCATCTTTGACTGCAGCGTATCCTGCTAAGAATCCAGCTTGTTGTTCTTCCCAAACAACAGAATACATATTAGGACCAATGACAGGCTCTGACTGTGGTGTTTCCGAAGGAGCACCATCTACAAAAATAAAGTTAACATCTGGGAATTCCTTTTGTGCTCTAAAAGCTGCGTTTGCGAATAAAAATCCTGGCATAACGACAACCTTAGCGCCCCCTTCAGTAATCGCTTTTTCGATTTCGTTAAAGTATGCCTCGTCATCTTTTGCAACGGGACGATAGTATGTATATGTGACTTTATTTTCGTCCCCATACTGTTTAACGCCTTCATATGAACCTTGGTTAAATGAGCGGTCATCAATTGTACCAACGTCAGTAATCAAAGCGATTTCTGCGCCTTTACCATCTTGTGCTTTTTCCCCACCTGAACAAGCGGTTAGAGAAAGAGCTAACAAGACAACTAAAACACTAGAAAATAGTTTTTTCATCTGTTTCCTCCATACAAGTTTCCTTGTATCTATATCGTATCGAATTTTATATTGATAATCAATAGAAATGTCACAAATAAATGTAACCGGTATCATATATGTAGGGATAAGATCCCCTCTACTTCACTTTGAGGACTAACATATCGAAAAAGAGCGTGAATACAATGGTGTATTTACGCTCGATTTATGATCGATTTAATGCCTTAAAAACTAGTCTTTCTCAATTTTATGAATATAACGGGATTTAATTTCTGCTTCCACTAATTGCATAAATGCATCAAGTTCAAATGGGTTTTGTGCACGCTCACCATAACGGCGAACATTGACACTACGATCTTCGATTTCTTTATCTCCAATGATTAATTGAAGTGGAATTTTATTCTTTTGCGCTTCACGTAAGCGATAGCCTAATTTTTCATTACGTCCATCGACATGTGCACGAATTCCTTTATTTAAAAGAAGATCGCAAACTTCATTGGCATAGTCCATATGGAACTCTGTATTAACAGGAATAATTTCAATCTGTTTTGGAGCCATCCATAATGGGAATCCCCCTGCAAAGTGTTCAATAAGAATACCGATAAAGCGTTCAATTGAACCGAAAATTGCACGATGAAGCATAATAGGTCGTTTTTTCTTACCATCTTCTGCGACATATGTAAGATCAAAACGTTCAGGAAGATTCATATCTAATTGAACCGTACCACATTGCCATACACGATTCAATGAATCTCGCACTTTAAAGTCGAGTTTCGGACCGTAGAACGCACCATCTCCCTCATTAATTTTAAAGTCGACACCAGCAGCCATACAAGCCTCTTTGAGGGCTTGTTCAGATCGGTCCCAAACCGCAATGTCACCAATATACTTGTCCTCAGGACGTGTCGATAATTCGATTGAGTATGAAAGACCAAATGTAGAATAAATCTCGTCAATAAAATCTAATATTTCTACGATTTCATCTTGTAATTGATCTTCTCTCATAAATAGATGGGCATCATCTTGTGTAAAGGAACGCACACGGAATAAACCATTTAGCGCACCACTGGCTTCATGACGATGCACATGACCCATTTCAGCAAGACGAATCGGTAAATCGCGGTATGAATGTAAGCCGTTTTTATAGACAAGCATTCCACCTGGGCAATTCATCGGCTTGATTGCGAATTCGCGATCATCGATTGTTGAGGTATACATGTTTTCACGGTAGTTTTCCCAGTGTCCTGAAACTTCCCACAACTCTTTATTCAGCATTGTTGGTGTTTGTGTAAACACATAACCACGTTTAATATGCGCGTTATAGTAGTATTCATCTAAAGCATGACGTAATGTCATACCATTTGGTAACCAAAATGGGAATCCTGGCCCAAATTCACTCATCATAAAGAGTTCAAGTTCTTTACCAAGTTTTTTGTGGTCGCGTGCTTTCGCAGCTTCTAACCATTCAAGGTATTGATTAAGGTCTTCTTCAGTTTCAAATGTAATTCCATATACACGTTGAAGCATTTTATTCTTGGAATCCCCTTTCCAATACGCTCCAGAAACTTTTAATAATTTGAAATATTTCATTTTCTTTGTCGTCTCAACATGGGGACCACGACATAAATCGATGAATTCAGCTTGACGATATGCAGTTATTGTTGCATCATCTTCAAGATTGTTAATAATATCGATTTTATACGAATCATCTTTAAAGATTTCTAACGCTTCTTGTTTTGTTAACACTTCTCGCGTAATGCGCTTGTCTTCTTTAGCAATTTTTCGCATCATTGATTCAATTTTAGGTAGATCCTCTTCTGTAAGTACTTGATCTCCTAAATCCATGTCATAATAAAAACCATCTTCAATTACAGGTCCTACCCAGAACTTTGCTTCAGGATAAAGACGTTTCACAGCATGAGCAAGTAAGTGTGCTGATGAGTGATTCAAGATATTAAGACGTTCATCTTCTCTAATATTTACCATAATAACCTCCTCTATAAAAAAGAAAAACGTAAATCCATCCAAAAGGACGAATTTACGCGGTACCACCTTTAATTCACAATTTAAATTGTGCACTTAAACTGTTAACGCCAGAATACGGGATTTTTTCTAAAATCCAACTCTGAGGTGGTAAATACGCATATTCTACGAGAAGTTTTCACCAACCACTTCACTCTCTAGTTCAAAACAACGTATTTTTGTCCTCTTCACTGTTTATATATTATTTATACATCAATAGTAAAGAAATATCAACTAAATTACAAAATTACCTTCATTAAACACAATAATTGATTCGCCGTCGTGTGTTGTTCCGACAACACTCATATCTTCACTACCAAACATAAAGTCTTCATGATTTAATGAGTCGTTAGCATTATGTGCAAGTAATTCCTCGTCGGTCATTTCTGTTCCACCTTTGATATTCATTGGATAGGCACGTCCTAAAGCCATATGGCAAGATGCGTTTTCATCAAAGAGTGTATTATAGAATAGGATATTTAAATCCGAAATTGGTGATTTGTGAGAAATCAATGCGATTTCACCAATGTGTCGACTTCCTTCATCCGTGTTTAAAAGCTGTTCAAGTGTTTCACGTTCTTGTTTCGCATCAAACTCAACAACTTTTCCATCAACAAACTTCAACCAAAATTCATCAATAAGTTTACCATTGTAATTTAAAGGTTTTGTACTATAGACAATACCATTCACATTAAGGCGATCTGGCATCGTAAATGATTCCTCTGTTGGCATATTTGGATTAAAAGTATAACCGCGTTCAGAGACTTCTTCGCCGCCAGCCCAAACATGATTATCCACGAGACCTACGACAATATCTGTTCCCTTGCCATTTTTAAAGTGCAAGGATTTGAAATTGTAATCATTTAGAATTTTGTTTTGATGTGATAGTTTTTCATTATGTTTTTCCCATGCTAACACAGGATCATCATTTTCATTAATACGAACAGCATAGAGAATTGCTTCCAACAATTTATCATAAGCTTCATCAATTTCTAAATTTGGGAACACAACATGTGCCCATTCTTTTGTTGGAAGTGAAACAAGTGACCATTGTCCTCGATTTGCCATTGTATATTCACGCATACGTTTTAGAGCTTGTCCTTGTGCCTTTGCTTGTGCAGCAAGTTTATCGCCATCAACATCAGCCATAAGACCTGGTGATGGTGCATAAATGGATAAACGACATAAATCTTCTTCCAAATAACTGTCATATTCATCAATAAGCCATTGAGGAATATCTGTTAAAGTATCCATATCTTGGTTTTGTACATGCATTTTAGCAATGTGGTCATCACCAAATTTAACAACAACCTTTTTTGCCCCTGCTGCATAGGCTTCATCAACAATTAAACGTGCAAATTCATAATGTTCAGCTTTAACATTTACTAAAACTGTTTGTCCTTCTTGAACATTAACACCTGAACGCACCGCTAATTTAGCATATTTTTTTAATAAATCATTCATTATCTGTGACCTTCTTTCGAGTAACACAACATCGCAGCACCAATTACACCGGGTTCATCCAATTCAGCCTCTACAAATTGAGTATCTCTCATTTGTTCGTGAACTAAATCCTGATAATAACCAATCATGCGATCCCAATATAAGTTTTTTGACTTCGTAACACCACCACCAATTACAAAAATATGTGGATTACATACATGTGCAATTGAAGAGAGCATCATTGCGAAATCATATGACATCTCATCAATAAGTTGAATCGCTTTTTCATTTCCTTGTTCCATGAGCGTAAAGATTTCTTCAGCAGACTGAATCTTTGGATCAATCAATTCTTGAGCTTTGCGAACTAATGCTGAACCGCTCGCTTCATTTTCAACTGCACCTGCATTAAGTGTGTTGATGTCCGAACGACGAACGCGTTCACGGTCAATTACGATATTTCCTACTTCTCCTGCATAACCCTTATGACCTGAAAGGACTTGTCCATTAAATACAAGTGCCCCTCCAATACCAGTGGAATGCGTTAAATAATAGACTACATTATTGCCTTTACCTGCACCAACAAGTGCTTCCGCAAGACCTGCTACATTTGCATCATTATCCATATAGATTGGTAAATCTATATGTTTTTTGAGATAGTCGATTACCGGATATTCCGTAAACCCTTTCATGTTTGTAGATAAGGTTACGCACCCGAGTTCTGTGTTAACTGGACCGGGTAAACCCAGTCCAATGCCAACACATTCATCAAATTGTTTTAGATTTTTTATCATCGAGATGATGTTATCTAAAACAACTTCCGGTCCCTCAAGTGCGTATGATTCGCTTTTAACTTGCTCATGAATCTTTCCATCTTCATCAATAACAGCTACACGTACATTCGTACCGCCTAAATCAACTCCGATATATTTATTCATAACAATCTCCTTATTTAATTTCAATAATTTTCATTGTATTTGTATTACCGGTACCTGTTGGGTATCCAGCTGCAATAATAACTTTTTTACCTGGTTCAATACCAAAGTTTTTCGCAATTGTATTTGCGATTTCATCATCATTTGTCATTTCGTTTCGAATATCGGAAACCACAGGTTTTACACCCCAAACGATTTCTAGACGATTTTGAACTTCTTTTGTGAAAGTAACAGCGATTACCGGAACATTTGGACGGTATTTTGAAATACGTTTTGCTGTTGAACCACTTTGAGTAAATGCAATAACTGCGGCTACATCATCAAGGTTTAAGGCTGTTTCAGCAATAGAAATTCCGATTGAATCTTGAATTGTACGTTTTGATGATTCAATTGAATGACGCAAACGATCGCGGTAAGGAATAATTTCTTCCATAGCAATTGCAATTTCAGCCATTGTACGAACAGCTTCTACTGGATAGGCACCAACAGCTGATTCCCCTGAAAGCATAATTGCATCAGTACCATCTAAGATTGCATTCGCAACATCACTTGCTTCAGCACGAGTAGGACGTGGGTTTTGTTGCATTGATTCAAGCATATGTGTAGCTGTTACAACTGGTTTACCCATTCTATTTGCTGTCTTAATGATTTGTTTTTGGTAAATAGGAACTAAATGTGTACTTACTTCAACACCTAAGTCACCACGAGCAACCATCACACCATCTGCAACTTCAAGAATACTTTCAATATTATCGAATCCTTCTTGGTTTTCAATCTTAACGATGATTTGGATATCTGGTTTTCCAGCTGCTTCAATCACTTCACGAATATCTAAAACATCTTGTGCACGTCTTACAAAAGATGCTGCAATATAATCAATTCCATTTACTGCCCCAAATGTGATATCTGCACGATCTTTTTCTGAAAGGAATGGCATACTTAACACAACATTCGGTACGTTAACACCTTTACGTGTTTTGATTAGACCTGGATTATCGACACGACAAACGAGATCTCCATCTTTTTTATCAATGACGGTTAGTTTCATTTTACCATCATCAATAAGTAAGTAGTCATCTACTTTAACGTCTTCGTAAACTTCTGGTACTAATAAAGTAAAACGCTCATTATTTCCTACGTAATCTGCATCAAACCCTACACGAACGATATCACCTTCTGCAAATTCAAGTGCGCCATTTTCCATATCGCCACAACGAATTTCAGGTCCTTTTGTATCTAAAAGAATTCCCAAGTTAATACCAATTCGATCACTCACCTCACGAACAACTTTCATACGACGTAAATGATTTTCTTGAACATCATGTGAGAAGTTAAAACGAACGATATTCATTCCTTCATTTGCGAGTTTTTCGATCATCTCTGGTGATTCGGAAGCGGGTCCGATAGTACAAATAATCTTAGTTTTTTTCATTTCATGCATATTGTTTATCCTCCTATACCAATCTGTCATGTAATTCAAACAGCGCTCTACTTGATTTTTTAGGCATTTTCAATGCTTCATCAATATCAATTGCTACTATTTCTTCGTTTAAGATGCTGACGCATTTACCGCCATCACCTGCGATAAGCAGTCTTACTGCTTTATCACCGAATTGTGTTGCTAAAATACGGTCACGTGCCGTCGGTGATCCACCACGTTGAATATGACCTAAAACAGTTGAACGGCCAGAAAAACCAGTATGTCTTGAAATCTTTTGCGCTAGAAGCTCTACATCCGTTATTTTTTCGCTAATAATAACAATAGCATGACGTTTTTTCTTCACTTCTTCAATTCTGCTTAAGCGTTCTAATACTTCTGATTCATCATATCCTGTTTCTTTTGTAATAATTACTTCAGCACCTGTTGTTAATCCAGCATAGAGGGCTAAATCACCACATCGATTTCCCATAACCTCTACAACTGAACAACGATGGTGTGAACTCGAAGTATCACGGAGTTTATCAACATTAAGAATAACTGTGTTTAATGCTGTATCAAAACCAATCGTGTAATCAGTAGATGCAATATCATTGTCAATGGTACCTGGAATTCCAATACAGTTAATCCCCATCTCTGTAAGTGCCATCGCACCACGGTAACTACCATCACCGCCTATGACAACCAAACCTTCAATACCGTGTTTCTCTAAGTTCGCTACAGCTTTTTCACGAACTTCAAGAAGCTTAAAGTCCTCAAGACGTGCACTCCCTAAAATTGTTCCACCTTGAATAATAATGTCACTAACATCACCACGACTTAGTTTACGAATATTATCGTTAACTAGGCCCTCGTATCCGTCAAAAACACCAAATACTTCAAGTCCTGCTGAAATACCAGAACGGACAACGGCACGAATCGCTGCATTCATGCCCGGAGCATCACCACCTGAAGTTAATATGCCAATCTTCTTCATAATTCACCTCTCTTGTAATCATACCACTATTTTATTGCTATTTCTCTACAAAATGTTGAGAAATTACTTGTTTCGTCGATTTTGACCCACCATTTCATATGGGATTGTTAAAGCATGGATACGATCTACCAATCTTTTAGCTCGAATCTCATCAGAAGTTCCCTTATTATCAAGTTTATACAAGTCTACAAGCATATCCGGACTGTAATTACTTGTTATAATGGTCTTCTTCTTATTCTCAAGGCGTTCATTGAGTATTGATAATAAAATTTCATCACGACTCCATGACGTTATCGGTTCTGCTCCTAAATCATCTAAAACGAGCAAAGGTACTTTTCTAAGTTTCCTCAACGTATATTCCATCTCTGACGGATGTGTAAATAATTGCTTTAAATGACTCATGAGTTTTGGAACATGAATAAACGCCACATTACGTCCACTCTTGGCAAAATCATTGGAAACACATGCACTTAAATAACTCTTTCCAATTCCTAAATTACCATAGAGATAATATCCCGGCTTATCATTTTCAACAAAATTAATCATATCTTCAAGTACATTTAAATAATTTGGATTCTCATGTTCAATGGAAATTTTCGAAAAAAGTGCATTATGTAAACTCAATGGCAAATCAAAAATGACATATTGATTTAGATATGCATTTTCTTCAGCAATTTCACGAACAATTGGAAGTTCATAAATCTGTTCCGACAAAATACCTGTTGATTGATCATAAATTAGGTCTACATATTGACCTAAACTCGGATCATTTTCAAGTTCTTGAGGCGTATACGATTCTGCTTTCCGTTTATTTAATACCCAATTTTTAAATTGAAATGCATTTGCTTCAATGATAGCGTCAGGGCATTCGAAACGTTCCATGAAATCAATTATTTCTGGCAATGTACGTAAACGCTCAAACGTCTCCAAACGTTTTTGAACTTGTTCATCGGTTAACTCGAATTTTAGATTGCGCATACTCATCTAGATTTCTCCTTTACTTAACATCCCTTTCAATCGCGATTTCAGGGCATCAACATCTTTATCAATGGTAGTATCAGTCGAATATGTCGGACTCACCACTTCTACTTTGGGTTTCGCAATGCGTTTATTGCTTGTGTGACTTGGCGTTTCTTTTTCTTTGAGGGCATCCTCGAGCGTCTTCACCCCACGACGTTTCCATGATGATGCAACCTTTTCAACAAACCCTCGATTTAAATTCTTATCATTTGTTTCTAATATGTACTCTATGAGGACATTTATAACTTTATTATCAAAGCCAAAATTATGCTCCAAAGATTTTAAGAGCTTACGATCGGCATCGATAATATAAGTATCTTCTTGTTTGTAGGCGAGGAAACTAATCGGATCAAGTTCATATGGATCTGAAACACTCGCAACACTTTGTGTTCCATGATTTTTTTCAATAAGATGTTGGAACCTTTTTGAATCAAATGTCCCTGTTTCAAAATTTGTAGATGCCATTAATACCGATTTCATATCTAAATAACTTAAGTTATAAAACGATCCAAAAACACCTACTTTTTCTCGGACATCATCCGTTCGAAATGCTTGGGGATACATCGCATTACTAATAGACTTAAAGAACCCTTCAACGTCAAATTTGTGCTTACGGCTCAGGTCCGCTCCTTCAGTTCGCTTCGATGTATAGGATTCCTCAAGTGATTCATCCCAAGACGATAGCCGTGTTAAATCGAAACTCGCCGATATTTCATTATCCACCTCGACACAAACGTCTTTACGATAGCGTGTGCAAACTTCGATGAATGACTCGCTCCCTCTCACAATCGCGTAGAGTCTTCCAAAAGTAGGATGTTGGAGAAAATCATGTGGATTCATTGGCGGTACAAGCACAAGCGTTAAAACGCCTGTATCAAAGGTTCGCACAAGTGCAAACCGTTCCAGTTCTTTTCGATAATCGTTTATTTCTGAAATTCCAAGTTGTAACATATGCGTTAAGGTCTGAATCGGTACTTCGCATTCATATTGCCCAAACTCATAAAGGGTTAGATAAAGACTTAATGCAGGATAAGAAAACAGTGGCTGATATAAAAGTACCAACGCTTCCATCTGATCCGGCGCGATTTTAAAATCTACATTTGTTTTATAAACGACTTCTTGCATCTTTTAAACCCTCCATTTTAATTCTTTGTATCAATATCTCAGTGTCGTAATTTAATTCGGAAAGTGTACCATTATTATATAAAATATAATCTGATTTTTCTTCCTTGATTATTTCCGAATACTGTCGATTCATTCTAAGGTTGATATCTTCCATTTTCATGCCTCGAGCCAACAGTCTTTGAATTCGTGTATTATAATCTGCACTCACCATGATGATGCTGTCAAACAAGTCTTCCATATTTGCCTCAAAAAGAAGTGGGACTTCAAAGAAAATTATTGATTTTTCATTATCGATAATCTCCTCAATAAATACTCTGACTTCCGAAAAAACGTTTCGTTCGAGTTCCGCCAGCATTTCCGGATTTTTGAATAGAATGGTAGACATTTTCTCACGATTCACGGTTCCATCTGATTCTAAAATTTGCGAACCGAGTAGCGCGATAATATAATCATATAAAATACCATTGGGTTCGTAAAATGAATGCGTCAAACGATCCATATCATAAACGTGATAGCCGGAGTCTCTTATATATTGACTTACACTCGATTTACCTGCCCCAATTGTTCCTGTTATTCCAATTTTCATCGTCTCACCTTCTGACATTTTCCGCAAAAAACAGTTGATCGTCCTGATACTACAATGCGCTCCAAGGTCTTCCCACATCGTGAACACGGTTCCCCCGCTTTCCCATAGGCATTCAAATTAACTTGGAAACGACCAGTAACATTAAGCGAGGACGTGTAAGAACGAATAGTTGTTCCACCCGCCTTGATTGCGTTCATCAAAATAACTTGTGCCGTCTCAACAATCATATCACACTGTTTTTTTGATATTTTTGATCCGGTGGTAAGTGGATGAATTTGTGCTTCAAAAAGTATCTCATCTGCATAGATATTGCCAATTCCCGCAATAATACTTTGGTCTAGTAAGATCGTTTTCATAACACGATTGGATTGATGAATTTTCTGATATAGATAGTCACCACTTAAATTAGGGTCAAACGGTTCAAATCCTAAATTTTTGGTTTCTAAATATCGAATTGGATCCGATACGACAGCCATACGCGAAAATTTCCGCGTGTCCAGATAGTGAATCGTTCCTCCATCAAAATTAATAACGCAATGAGTATGTTTAGATGGCACTTTTACCTCGTCGTATAGGTGAAATTTGCCTTCCATTCTCAAATGCAGAATCCAATGTAAACCATTCGACATCTCAAACCACAAATATTTTCCTCGACGATGGAAATCCTTAAAATATGTTCCTTCTAATGCCTCCAGTGGATACTCTGATTGCGTTTCAAGTAGCTTTGGATAAATTAAATTAATTGAAATTATACGTTTTCCTTTCAGTGACTTCTCTAGGGTCCGTACAATCGTCTCAACTTCTGGTAACTCAGGCATTATTAATACCAATCCTTACCGGTATCCACAGAAACGTTCAGATCAATCGGCCAAGAAACAATGTGTTCCATAACTGATACCATAAGATTTTGAATCGCTTCAAGTTCATCATCATAAACATCAAATACAAGCTCATCATGAACTTGTAAAATCATAGCAGATTTGTAATTGTTGGATACAAGCAATTCATCTGCTTTGATCATAGCTATCTTAATGATGTCCGCTGCAGTCCCTTGAATGGGTGCATTCATCGCAGCACGCTTACCGAAGTCTTTTACCGCTCGATTTGCATCATAGATTTCAGGTATATATCGACGTCGATTAAATAGGGTTTTAACATAACCATCACGCGTACAATCTTCTACTACGGAATCCATATACTTCGTAATGTTCGGATATATTTCATTATATCGTGTTATAAAATGACGCGCCTCAGGTATGGTTATATCCAACTGTTTAGACAATCCATATTCGGACATACCATAAACAATTCCAAAGTTAACACTTTTTGCTTGACGTCGCATGGTATCGGTAATTTCATCCACTCCAAAAATTGCCTTCGCCGTTTCAGCATGAATATCATGGCCACCATTAAATGCCGCCATCATACGCTTCTCATCAGCAAGATAAGAAAGGACACGAAGTTCAATTTGAGAATAATCAATTGACATTAACGTACATCCTTCTGATGCTACAAAAGCCTTTCGAATCATTCGTGTTTCTTCATCACGAACAGAGATATTTTGTAAATTTGGATCACTTGACGATAAACGACCGGTTTGTGTTGCGTGTTGGTTAAAAGAAGTATGTATTTTCCCATCGGCGTGAATATGTTTGGTCAATCCTACGGCATAGGTACTATAGAGTTTTTGATACTTACGATACTCCAAAATAGGTGCAATAATCTCATGCTCATCAATCAAACCTTCAAGCACATCTACAGCAGTTGAACGTTTCTTTTTCGTTGGGAGTTTTAAATGATCAAACAAGACCTCCGCTAACTGTTTCGGTGAATTTAAATTAAATTCCATGCCTGCAAGGTCATAAACATGTTTACTCAACGTCTCAATTTTTTGGTGTGTCGCACTTGCAATATCATCAAGAACGCTTCGATCGACATTAATCCCCCTAAATTCACATTTTGATAAGATAGGGACAAGAGGTTTTTCAATATCTTCATAGACAGAAAGCACATCAATTTGTTTTGCTTCATCACTTAAAGTTTTAAATTGAGAAAGAATAGCTTGAGTGAAAGCCGCACCCTTCTCCATCCCTTCGTATTCATGAAACCATAGCGCAAATTCATCTTTTAATCGTGCCATAGTTGTAATCGATGAGTTTACAATAAATGCAAGCAATAAAAGGTCATCGAACTGATGCTGAATTTCAAAATGGTTCTCAAGACAAAAACGATAAAGCGATTTTGATGAATCTACTACAATTGAAATATCGGACTCAATCAGAGCTCTAAATTCAGGGTTTTCAACCATTTCCCCAAGTGTGAGGTAAATATTTTCCTTCCCATCAGAAATGAAACACCCCTGAAGATTTCCCTTTTTATCAAGCTCCATCGAAATTGCAATGGCTGATCTTTGCCAGGATGAATCCAAATGAATAAACTTTATATTCTCTTTTTCAATTGTTTCGACATCATAATGATCTGTAATAAGCGAATTCATATCATACTTACGATAGAATGCATTTAAAGATTCATTTGGAATTTCATACTTAATGGAAGATAGATCAATATCAAGTGGTACAGAAGTATAGATTTCAGCCAACTGATATGACATTCTCGCTTGGTCTTCAAATTCCCGAATTTTTTCGCCCATTTTCCCCTTGATTTCATCTTTGTGTTCATAAAGATTTTCAAAGCTACCATATTGGCCGAGAAGTTTAAGCGCTGTTTTCTCTCCAATCGAAGGAACACCGGGAATATTATCGCTTGCGTCACCCATGAGAGCTTTCATATCGACAATTTGTTTTGGTTCAATACCCATCTCATCCAAAAGACTCATTTTATCCATTAAACGCAAGTCTGTAAGACCCTTTTTCATTAACAAAACATCAACATTATCATCAATTAATTGAAGCATATCACGATCACTTGTCAGAATTTCAACTTTCGAATCAGGATACATTTTTGACATCGTTCCAATGATATCATCTGCTTCATACCCACTTAATTCAAACCGTTGTATAGGATATGCATCTAAAAATTCACGTACAAGAGCAAATTGTGACACCAATTCTTCATCAACCTCTTTACGTGTTCCTTTATAGGCTTCAAACATATCATGACGGAACGTCTTATCCTTTGTATCAAATGCAACGAGCACATGTGTTGGATTGATAATTTCTATAGCCTTTGCAAGCATCGTTGAGAAGCCATATACTGCATTTGTCACTACACCTGAACTGGATTTCATATAACCCCTTGAAAGTGTTCCATAATATGCTCTAAAAAGCATTGAATTCCCATCGATTAATAATAATTTATTCATGTTTTCCTACTTTCTAAATAAGTAAAACCCTTGGGATTACTTAGCAATCGTCTCAAGGGTTTCTAGATTAAGTCTCATTTTCGCGATGTAATCATAATTCGCTTCGATATCTTTATCTGATAGATTATAAAGATTGCTTAATTCAATTTGTGTTAAATTAAACTCTGTTTTTAATTGATTAAATAATTTTACATATTCTTCTGGCATATTCTCTTCATACGCAATATATTGAACACCATCTTTTGCAATGCGTGATCTAATTGCATTCAACATTTCTTCATCCGGCAACACTCCGTATTTTGACAAGGTTGCGGGATAAACACCAATATTATAACTCTTTTGCCAGTTACCAAAAGATGGTGTCATTGAAACAAACTTAATCCCTTTTTCTGAATCTCGCAATAACTGGTACTGCGCTTGAAGTCCTGTTAATTCAACTTCTAAGACTTCAAACTGTTCTGTAAAATAAGCTTCCTCATCTGGATACGTTTGAACCAACCAATCTTTTATTGTACGTGCCATGGACGTCATCGCTAAAGGATCCATCCATAAAAATGGATCTTTGTCGTATTGATCCACAGCGGCAAAAGCTTCTGATTCATAATATGCAGATTCAATCGCATGGGACTGGCCATCAACTACTACATTTGTATATCGTTTAAATGGATACAACATTGATCGCTCCGATAAATCGATCATCTGCAATTTAGAATTTTGAAGATCATCGAGGTAAAGTTGCCAGTAGGGCTGTAATTCATTAATATAAAAAATTGTATCTGCTTTTTTGATGATTTCTTGAAAATCATCTTTGACTGTCGCCTGTTGAGGTATTAAACCGGTGTCAATCCGTTGAACGTTTACACGCTCACCAGCAAGACGCTCAACTAAGAACTGAATTGGATAATTTGTAACGATTACATTCCGACTTCTAGGAACGCATCCCGACAATGTCCCCAGTATGATAACCAACACTAGTAATTTACTCATCAATCGTTTCATACACAACCTCTTTTCACATTTTATTATACACTAATTTTCTTCAGGGATAACCCAATTATTCTTTCTCAAGTTAAATAAGGCACGTATCGAGAAGTATAATGGCATGGAAATTAAAATCCCTACAAATCCAAATAAAACACTCGACGCAAAAAATGCGAATAACGACCATAGGGGTTCGATTTTGTCGCGTTTTGAATAAACCATCGGTGACACCACATAACCATCTACATTTGACAAAACAACTAAACCAATAGTAAGAATAAGCACACGTGGTAACGGTAACGTTAATGCCGTTAAAATCCCCAGTACATGCACAACAGTTGGTCCAATATATGGAATTAATAATCCAAATGCGGTCAACACCCCGAGAACAAATGCATAATTATGGCCGACAGCTAGATAAAGCAAACTGTACTCAATGCATGTAATGGTCATAATAACTACAAGCGTCCCTAAATAACGGCTAACTGCATGATCAATAACAATGATAGAGTTCCCCAATTTAGGTGAAATGTTATTTGCAATTCGTAAAACACTTCCCGTGAAATTTTCATAATCAAAAACAAAATACATCCCAATAATAAATGAAAAAATCCCAGTCGTGATTGTTGAAAAAATCTTTGATAAAAACTGTGATGCTGCAGCAGGCAATGTTGGTATCTGACCGACAATTCCATTGAGCATCCCCATAACTTGCTTAAATATATCATCTGCCCAAGGTGAAGGATTATTATGATTAATCTCTTTATAGTAATTGTAAAGCTGTTGAATCCCATCCATACTATTACCAATTAATTGTGATATATCTGTATAGAGTGATGGTAAAATTGATGAAAAAAGAAGTACAATCAGTACCACAAACAATACAAGCGTGATGGGAACACTAATAGCCCGCTTAATATTGTATTTTTCAAAGAAAACAGCAATGGGTCTAACAATATATGCGAGCGCAAAACCGATAACAAATGGTAGTAGAATGCGTTTTGCTAACTCAATTGCATGTTGCCAAACAGCCCATGTTTGCATCAATAAAAATACACTTAATAAAAATAACATAAAAGGAACAAGTTGCTTCCAACTGAAATGATCATCAAAAAATTTTTGAATGCGTTGAAATATGTTCATAAATCAATATCTCCCTCTGTTTTTATTAACGCATATATAAATTTTGAACACGTTGCATAATCATACGATGCATTAATTTATATAACGTCATAGCGATTGGTAGCAGAATTAAATTACCGATAATTACCCATAAAGTTCGAGTACTTATAAAAGTAATTAAACCATACGATACCCCTTTAACAAGAGGTAACATTCCAAAAATTAACATTTCTTTGATAAACAACCCAATAACTGCTAGAACTAGAAACTCAAATGTTGATGTCCCAATATAACGATCCCAAACTCTTAAAATCGCTATTGTGACGGAATAACTAACAAAGAACATTGGAAACGATCCAATATGGTTTAAATCCATCCATATCCCTAAAAGAATCGCTTTGACAATCGATTCAGTCTGAGAATCATTTTGCGTTAATAGCATTAGTCCAAGAAAATGCAAACTGCTTACAAACGTTATCGAACTCAAACCAAGTTGCGTAAACAGAGCATTAAAAATTGAATCTAAAACCAATAAAACCAAAATATATAGAAAATGCATCCAGCGAATCATTCTCATGATTTTTTCACCACCGAAACATACTTAATATTATTATAATCTACAGAAGGTTTTACATACACAAGCACGCCAACACTATCTGCAACATTTTTAACAGAGTCGACTTTCCCAACAAACAAACCACTTGGATAGACACTACTTATGCTTGCAGTTGATACAGGCATATCTGCGGCAATGGTTGAAGTAGACTCAAGAAGTACGACAGAAAACAATTTCTTCTCATGATCATACGAATTTAAAATTCCTTGAACATAATTCCCTTTCGATACCTCTATTTGCACCGTAGCATTCGAATTTTCATCATTAGCAATTAGAAGTGCTACCAATGATTGATTTTTATCAACACTTAATACTTTACCAATAATTCCTTTCGGAGCCACAACACCGTCGCCAACAGCAACACCATCTTCACTTCCTTTATCAATTGTGATAACGGAATCCCATTTTTCAGATGAACGGTTTTTTACAGTTGCGTTAACTTGTGTAAATTCTGAATAGACTGAATTAAGTTCATTCAGCGCTTTAAGTTCAGCCACTTCACTCTCTAATTCATTTAATCGCGTTTGCCAATGATGAGATGTTTCTAATTGTGTTCTTAACTTATCGTTTTCATGACGCACATCCCACATCGTCGATGTGTCTTTTACGACATTGCTCATTGTTTCAATTGGATAATCAATTAACCCATAACGTACCATCGAAATGAAACTAAAGAAATTACGATCTGATGATTCATAAAATGACGATTTTTTTACAAATCCCATTCCAAAAAGACAAACAATAACTGTTGTTAATAAATAAATAAGTACACGTCTAAAATTATTCTTTCGTTTCATTTAATCACCTTCTTTATTATACTTACAAATCCAACTTTTTACAAATGAAAGAATAAGGGTTTTAACCCCTATTCTCCAAATAAAACCGGTTGCAATTTACGTAATGAAACAGACTCTGTTGAGGTGACGATAATGTGATCGAGCACCTCAATTCCAATCATATAACCAGAGTTAATCAAAACTTGAGTCATCTCTATGTCTGCTTCGCTGGCAGCGAGCGATCCTCCAGGATGATTGTGTACGAGTACAATTCGAGATGCATTGCATCGTACCGCTTCTCTAAAGACATCACGTGGATGAACTAAACTCTGATCAACCGTACCTTTAAATAAATTTAAGTAGCGAATCAGTCTGTTCTGAGTGGAAAGAAAAAGCACAAGAAAGCGTTCTTGTTCCTCAAACCCAATCTCAAGATTTAACCACCTCACTATATGTTGACACGAACTTAGTTGAATCTTTTCCCCAGGCACTGGCTTGACAATTCTTCGAAGCAACTCATGTAACGCAATGAGAGTTGAACATTTAGCTTTTTTCATACCCTTGATATTTGATAATTCCCCATATTGAATCGTAATCAGATTCTGAATTCCGCCAATCGATTGTATGACTTCAGAAGCAAGGACTGTAACACTTTTATTGCGTGTTCCCGTCCGTAATAAGATTGCAATCAGTTCCGCATCCGAAAGTTTTTCAGGACCGAGCGCTAAAAGTTTCTCACGCGGCATTAGGTGATATTGTCGACCATCATCGTCCCCACTGAATTTTGGCTTTACCATAAGATAAACTGCCGCTACTACTTGTTAGGATTTTGTATACCGCCGCCAATCCGATTAATACAATCAATCCAGTTATATATAACGAAAGCATAAATCACCTCCGTTACTATGTATGTACTTCAGAAATAATTTCATAAAAAAAGAAAGAAACGTGTTCTTTCTTTACTTCTAATCTTTTAAAAGATCAAACAATGTGACTTATCGCGTTTTAAAGAACTCAGGGATATCATTGTTTTCAGTACGACGTTCTTCCTGATTGTTATGTGACGTTTGATAAGCGGGTCTTGCTTCAGCCGCAGTACGCGTAGCATGGACTTCAGGTGCAGGTTCTTCCGCACCATCAAAACCAGTCGCAATTACGGTTACAATAATGGAATCACCAATATTTTCATTAATCGCAACTCCAAAGATAATATCAATATCATTTCCCGCTGCATCACGAATATAATCTACTGCCTCTGATGCATCTTGAATCGAAATTGAATCGCCACCTGTAACGTTTACAATCGCATTACGAGCACCATCAATTTGTGCTTCTAAAAGTGGAGAAGTAATCGCTTTTTGAGCCGCTTCAATTGATTTATTTTCACCTTGTGACATACCAATTCCAATTAAAGCACTTCCTTGTCCTGCCATAACGGATCGAACATCCGCAAAGTCAAGGTTAATCATTGCAGGAACAGCAATCAGATCAGTAATTGTTTGAACACCTTGTCTTAGTACATTATCTGCCTCTTTAAATGCTTCTTGGAATGGAATACGTCCAATCACTTCAAGTAATTGATTATTACTTACAATAATTAATGAGTCAACATAAGACTTTAATTCTTCCAATCCAGACATTGCCTGATTTGAACGACGACGTCCTTCGAATGTAAATGGTTTTGTAACGATCCCTACAACAAGTGCACCTTCTTCTTGCGCGATTTTCGCAACAAGTGGTGATGCTCCTGTACCAGTTCCACCGCCTAAACCAGCTGTAACAAAGACCATATCAGCATCTTTTACAGCTTCTCGAATTTCATTTTCACTCTCAACGGCAGCTTTACGTCCCATTTCTGGATTCGCACCTGCCCCAAGACCCTTCGTCACCTCACGGCCTAATTCTATACGATTAACTACAGGCGAACAGTTAAGCACTTGTAAATCTGTATTTGCGACATAAAATTCTACACCTTTCATGCCTTCATCAACCATTCGATTAACCGCATTACATCCAGCGCCACCGACACCTATTACTTTAATTCTTGCTACTTGTTCAAAATTCGCATCCATATTTGTTCACTCCTCCATCTAACGTTCAAAGAACATGCTCTTCAGTTTTTGAGTAATCGAGTCATCTTCGTCTTTTTCATATTGTAACACAACTCGCTTAAACTCATCTTCATCAACGCTTGAGAGTGTTACATCACGGAATATACTTTGGTCTTTATAAAAGTAAAATGCCCCTACAAGAGATGTTAGACCATAATCTTTTACACCAAATGTTGTAGAACGGTATGTAACCGCCTCCGCTTCTGTTATTTTTTCAATACAATTTGTAATTCCTGAAATCTCTGCGGCTTCTCCACTAATAATAAAACGAGGTTCCCCAAGACTTTCAAAAATCGGTTCACAACTATTACATATTTCAACAATAAATTTATGAATATCCTCTGCAACTAAATCCATAAGATCTACCTGAGATAAGGTATGGGATGTTGATTTAGTTGACCATATGAATATAGGGTCATCTTTCGGATTTTCATTATTTAAATCGATATTAAAATACAATAATCGATGCACAACATCCGTTGGCACTTTTAATGTACGTTCGATTTTCTTCATAAAGACATCAAATCCACGATCGATATAATCATTAGATAAGAGAATACCTTTACTAAAT
This sequence comes from Erysipelothrix sp. strain 2 (EsS2-6-Brazil), assembly GCF_016617625.1. Taxonomy (NCBI): domain Bacteria; kingdom Bacillati; phylum Bacillota; class Erysipelotrichia; order Erysipelotrichales; family Erysipelotrichaceae; genus Erysipelothrix; species Erysipelothrix sp. strain 2 (EsS2-6-Brazil). Next base: position 35,149 of record NZ_SBAR01000004.1, on the reverse strand, counting down.
AGTGATAATTTTGTTAGTTTTTCACCTAATGTTAAAGAAACAATTGGTTTATCAATTGACGCTTCAAATAATGAAGCCTCTTTTGCAAAACCAATATCATCTAAAACAATATCAATAATCTTTAATCCTGATTTTTCAACACATGACACATATGGGAAAATGATGGATTGTTTCCCGAAGTAGCAATCTGCTTCTATCGTTAAACTTTCACATCGTTCATTTAATGGTAATTTACGAGTCGAACTTCCGTTCACAAAATACTTACTCATTAATACGTTCGTTAATATATGTCCTTCAGGAGCTTTTACGTTTAATAATTCTTTATATGCTCTTTTTACATCATTCTCAGAAATACGCCCAGTGATTGGTACGCGCAATTGTTTATTGATTCGCTTCATATGGACGCCAGGAACAAGTAATAGTACTTGTTTTATTACAACCCCCAAATTACGCGATGCATTTTCAATCGCTTTTTTAATTGAATCGACCACATGCGTTTCGCTCATAATCGAATAGCCCGCCACACCTAAATGTGGGACTCGTTCAACCTTTAATATATTTAATCGGCCATTGAAAAATTGTCCAACTAATAAGCGCACTTCATGATCCGCGATTTCTAAAGCTGCAACTATTTGTTTCTCCATCAGCGAACCTCCTTGTGCTATTATCATAATATCATAATAAAGTCCAATAGCAAAGTGATAGATGGTGTGTTAAGTGCATTTTTGCTTGTTATTTCACACAAGAATTTTTGGTGATAATTTTTCCCTGAGATACTTGATTAAACAAAATCTATATGATATTATAGTCAAGCGTTATGAAATAGATAAGAAAGGGGGTTACGGTATGCCTAGAGTATGTTCCGTATCCGGTAAAAAAACACTATCAGGAAACAAACGTTCACATTCACTTCGTGCGACTCGTCGTAAATGGAATGTAAACTTGCAAAATGCAACAATTATGGTGGATGGAAAACCAACTCGTGTCCGTATTTCCGCCCGTGCACTAAAATCATTGAAAGCACAACAAGCAAAATAATAAAAAATACGGTTCACACCGTTTTTTTATTATGAATCGCATGCTTGAATAACGAGAACACTTGCATCTTCGAGGATTATTTCTCCTTTATCATGAATCATTTCATTTGAAGTGAGATAATCATCAAAAGGAAATATTTCTCGTCGAGTAAGAGGATATTTAAAACCCTTCAGGGTAATATAACCTTGTTTAAGTACAACAACCGAAAAATACTTATAATTTAACTTATCTACGATATGGCTCCCTGAGTCATATCGTTTTATTTTGTTTAAGCCATCATATAACTCGATTCTTGAGTCCTTCATCGCTGTCATAATATTTATGAACTCGTGATCCTTTCGACGTCCCAAACCGCCAAGAACGCGAATAATATCATAATCATCACAAAGAGAATATGCATACTTAAAATCAGTCTCATCTTTGATGGGGTTTAATTTATGAATATGCGAACAGTGCAACTCAATCTCCTTGAATTGCACTGTTGTTACAGAATCAAAATCGCCACAGGCTAATGTCATCGCTACACCATCGCGAGCACATACATAAGCACCAAAATCCACACCAATGACATCTCCTATAATAGTTTCGTGATGCTCTCCTAAAACGATTGTGACGGTTTTCATAGTAAAGACGAAACCGCCTTTTCAATATCATCCCCAAATACATAGCTACCCGCAACAAGGATATCTGCGCCCGCAAGACGTGCACGAGGACCGGTTTCACCATTAATGCCCCCATCTACCGAAATAAGATATTCATAATTATTTAGTTTTCGCATTTCATCAAGTTGCTTGATTCGTTCAAGCATTTCAGGCATAAACGCTTGTCCTCCAAATCCCGGTTCAACACTCATCACTAAAACCAGATCTACATGTTTTAAGTAAGGGACAATTTTATCAAGATCTGTTCCTGGTCTTAATGTAATACCCGACTTAATCCCCTTTTTCTTCAAATACTTAACAGCTTCAATGCCTTGAGTTGGGTCACCATAACATTCTGTATGAAAGGTTATTGCATCAGCGCCATTTTCAATAAACATATCAAAGTACTTTTCAGGATTTACAATCATAAGGTGGACATCCATCAATAAATCTGAAACTTGACCAATTTGTTTCATTATTGCTGGACCAAAACTTATATTGTCCACAAAAACTCCATCCATTACATCGTAATGCAACCACGTTGCACCTGCTACTTCTACACGTTTCAATTGTGTTTTCATATCTTTAAAATCCAAGGATAATAAAGATGGTGATACGATTTTACTCATCGTGACTCCTCCTTAATTAATGTTAAGCAATCAAGATAATCTTGATATCGTTGTTTTGAGATTGCTCCACTTTCAACGTTTTCTTTAATAATGCAACCCGGTTCTTTTATATGCATACAATCACGGTACTTACAATTTCCGATATAAGGCGCAAAATCAGGGATTGCTTGCGATAACTCGAGCGGATCTACAGTACTAAAATCTAATGAAGAAAAGCCCGGTGTGTCCGCAATCCATCCACCGCATAAAGGATAAATTTGATTGTGGCGCGTCGTATGTCTACCCCGTCCTAATGCCTTAGATATTTCTTGTGTATTAAGTTCTAGATCGTCGCTAATGCGATTGAGAATACTTGACTTCCCAACACCACTTTGACCTGCTAAGACAGATATTTTTCCCTTCATAATCGCTTCAAGCGGATCGGTTGGTAAATTACTTCCACTCATGATGACTTGATAACCATATTTTTCATATTCATCAAGAATATTTTGTTTGAGTGCTTCATCTGCTAAATCACTCTTTGAGACTATAATAATAGGATTAATGTTTTGAAGGGATACAAGAAAAATAAGACGATTGACCAGAGTAAAGGAAAAATCAGGTTCTTTCGCAGACATCACAATAAGAGCTTGATCAACATTTGCCACAAGTGGACGAATCAATTGATTTCGGCGGGGAAGAACGCGTTGGATAACCCATTTCCCCTCTAACTCCTCGATATGTACATGATCTCCGACAATCGGCTTATCACCGAGCCTCAATTTCCCCATTGCAGTCGCGATAATAAACTCCCCTTCAAAATAAACGGAATATCGGTTGGATACAATTCGTGTGATAACAGCTTCTTTCATTATGCCTCCCTGTCGTGATTCCCTTCAGATTGCTCATCAGAATCACTTGGCTTTTCTTCTTTTTCGTCTTCTTCTTTGGGACGACTGCTCTCACTATAGTAATACAATGTCACAGAATTCCCTGAATTTTGGATATAATAACTTCCAGGCATTGGATTTGACCGAATTACCGTGCCAAAGCTCAGACTGTTTAACTCTGAAATACTAAGGTTTTGCGTTGGTAATTCTGAAGTGGTCACCTCAACACCCAATTCTTCTAATTGTGCTTTCGCTTCATCAATGGATTTACCAATTAAGTCCCCAGGTAACACAAGTTCTTTGTCGGAACTAACAACCAAAATAATATCATAACGTTGTTCTGGCTTAATTTTATCACCTGGCATCAATCCTTCCTGACGGATAATATGACCCGTTGGAACTGATGCTGAATATTCTGAAGTCGTTTTAATATTTATATTTTTATCAGATAAAATTGCCTTAACATCATTTACGGATTTCCCAGAAAAATCTTCTACAGTGTAAATCTTTCCTTGCGATACGATAAGTTTAATTTGGTCTCCTTTAAGAACTCTCGTTCCCTTTTCGGGTTTTGTACCAATTAATTTGCCATCTTCATATTTATCGGAAATCTCGTATAAATATGACGGGGAATAATTAAGACCTAAACTTGCAAGATGTTCTTTCGCTTCTGATACACTTAGTCCTGCTAAGTCTGGAATTTCTACATCATTCGGTTTTTTCGGGGCGAAGATCATCCAAATACCAAAAATTACAATAATAATTGCCAGTAAACTTGCACCAATAATCATCGTTTTTTTCTTTTTAGGTTTGTCTTGATTGGGGACCGTTTCCGTTACCCCATTAAGTTTCTCAATTAATTTCGTTCCATCATCACTTTCCATCGTTGCTTCCCATAAAGGTTCATCCGCTCGAGATTCAAGGAGACATGTGTCTAAATCCTCTACAAACTCTTTCATGTTTGCATAACGATGCGTACGGTTTTTATGCGTAGCACGTGCAATAATATTCGCAATTGAATTGGGCAGTGTAGGATTAAACTTCATTACAGAAGGAAATGGTTCCCTCATATGTTTCATAGCAATTTCAACCGGTGTCTCTCCCCGATAAGGAACATCCCCTGTGAGTAATTCATAAAAAACAACACCAAGAGAATACACATCCGATTGTTCTCCTGCACCTTCACCCCGAGAACACTCTGGAGCCATATAATGCACTGAACCTAATACGGAATCTGATTTGGTTAATTGGATTGCGTCACCGGCAAGTGCGATACCAAAATCCGTAATTTTTACCGTTCCATCATCCTTAACGAGAATATTTTGCGGTTTAATATCTCGGTGGATTACCTGTGCTGCATGAGCATGTTGTAATGCAGATGCGAGTTGTTGCATAATTGCTACCGATTCATATTTATCTAAAGCACCTCGGCGATGAACGAGTTGTTTAAGTGTAGTTCCTCGAATCATCTCCATGACGATGTAATGTTGACCTTCATCCTCACCGACATCATATACCTCAACAATACTTGGATGATTCAATCCAGAGGCTGCATTTGCCTCTCGTTGAAATCTCAAAAGCGCTACCGGGTCATGTGATAAATCACCTCTTAAAACTTTGAGTGCGACCTCACGATTTAAAACAGTATCGAGTGCTAAGTAGACATCCGCCATCCCTCCGGTACCAATCTTCTTAACAATACGATAACGTGATCCAATAATACTACTATTCATGACGATCTGCCTCGAGGAGAATAATTGAAATATTATCATATCCTCCCGCTTTATATGCCATTTCCATTAAATGATTCCGCTGAGCAAGAAGGCCATTAATTTTAAAGGTTGCTTCAATGTGTTCTTGCGGAACATAACCATGAAGTCCATCCGAACAAAGCAATAAATATTCCCATTGTGACGTTATGTCAATGACTTCAAAATCAACATTTTCATCAATTCCAACAGCATTCATTAAAATATTACGTTTAGGATGGTTATACATTTCTTCTTTCGAAATTTCATTACGTTTATACATTTCATATGCATACGTTTGATCATGACTCAAACATGTTAATTGATTTTGGTTCACACTATAAATTCTGCTATCACCAATATTGAAACCAATCACATCATCACCCAAGACAACAACTGCAACAAGTGTCGTTCCCATGCCCGAATACTCGCGCACGACTAAAGATTCATGGTAGGTCGCACGATTAATGGATGTAATTGATTTATCAAACCAAGCACGAATATCCTTTAGATTTGAAAATTCACGCTTATCAATAAAAGCTTCACGAAGTAGTTTTACAACCATTTGACTTGCAACAGATCCTGCATTCGCGCCCCCAATACCATCACATACAACAGCTAAAAGTGCATTGTCATTTTCAACTACAGCAACGTAGTCTTGATTTTCTTTGCGGATTAATCCGATTTCACTGATACTTGTATACTTCACGCGAAAACCTCACTTATTCTATTTATTTATATTAACATGTTCTCTTCAATTTGGCGATATAAAACCCATCACCCTTTGTCTCAACCGGGTTAAGGGTGACTTCTTGAACAAGTTCAAAATTTGAGTGATTTTCTAAGAATGTTTGGACTTGTTTCTCATTTTCTTTTCGATTCAAGGTGCACGTGGAATAGACAAGAAGTCCCTGTTTTTTTACGAATTGCGACGTATGAATTAACATTTTTTGTTGGATTTTAACCAATTCATCCAAGTCTTGTGGAAATATATGATAGCGCAAGTCATGCTTATGCGATAAAACACCTAAACCTGAGCAAGGTGCATCAACAAGAATGCGATCATATTCTTGATTTGTTTGAAATTCAAGTACATCACTTGTTACAACTTGTGTATTGATTACATTACAGCGTTCTAAAAGAGACTTTGTTGCTTGCGCACGTGATTCATGAAGCTCAACACCTGTAATTGACCCTGTATTCTCAAGATAATTAGCAATTTGAACGGTTTTCGTTCCAGGACCACAACAGCAATCAAGGACCGATAACGAAGGTTCTAAATCCATCCAACGCACCACTTCTTGACTGTTTCGATCTTGAACAAGAACATAACCTTCCTGTAAATATTCACTTTTAAACAGTGCTGGCTTTGCTTGTATGGTTTCATTATCCTTTAGGATATAATTTGATAAATCATCAGTTGTTGGTTTTAAAGTGTTAAAACGAACGTAGGTTGGCTTTATCGCCTGACAGTACTTCGCATAGTCTATTGAAAACGATTCACTGTATTGTTTTGAGAGAAGTTTCATGATCCAAAGTGGCATACTGTATTGAATCGATGCGACTTCAAGGTCATTGCCCAATAAAGGGCGTTCATTACGTGCAATCACTTTTTTCAAAACCGCATTAACAACACCAGCGTAACGGTGTTTCCCAATGGTTTTACAAAGATCAACCGTCTCGCTCACTAATGCGTAATCAGGGATTTTATCCATTTTGAAATATTGAGCACATCCCATTTTAATTACAAGGCGTACTTCTTTAGGCAACTTTGCATCCACCAAATCTTCGTATTGATAATCTAAAAATAAGCTATTCTGCAGCGTAGCGTAAACAAAAGCACTCACAAATGCTTGATCTTGCACTGGTAAATCCAGTTCTTTGAGCACAAGGTGTGCGTGTCTGCCTTTGAAATACACTTCACTTAGTACTTTATAAGTCTCTAATCTTCTCATACTTATTCTAACGTCATGGGATTAACGTCCACGACAACTCCTGTTCCATTAATTTTTCGGTATAACTGCAATGCTTGATTACAGATGTTAATCATTGAATCTAAATCTTTTCCTTTTAGGATCATGCGCGTTCGATATTTTCGTTGAAGCTTTCGAAGTTCAGTTGGACCTAATATTTGAAATTTTTGGTCACTTAATAATTTTTGGAAATCTTCGGCAGCTTGCCACGATTTCAAAGGATCCTCATCTAAAAAAACAAGTGAAATTAAGTAATTGTAAGGTGGGTAGCCCGCAATTTTTCGGTATTCCATTTCTTGTTTGAAAAAATGTTTATATTTTTGGTTTACTGCACACACAATTGCATAATGATCTGGATTACTTGTTTGAATTATGACTTCCCCTGGGTACTGACCCCTACCACTTCGGCCTGAAGCTTGTAACAACATATTGAAGGTCAACTCAACTGAGCGATAGTCAGCGTACGCAAGTGTTGCATCGGCATTAACGATTCCGACTAACGTTACATTTTCGACATCCAATCCCTTAGCAATCATCTGTGTTCCTACAAGAATATCCGATTGATGATCAATAAAATCATTGAGGATGCGTTGATGCGCATTTTTCTTTGAAGTCGTATCAGCATCCATCCGCGCAATGCGTGCTTGAGGAAAAATACTTTCCAACTCCTCAACCAAGCGTTGTGTTCCAACACCACTTCCGATTATTTTGGGTGGTCTTCCATCAACCAGTGGTAATTGGTGGTAGATTTCTCCGCACATATGACAGCGAATTGTTTGGTCATCTTTATGATAATTTAAAGCAACATCACAATGTTCGCAAAGCAATACCTCATCTGTATTAGCGTTTTTCAGAAGGGTATTATACCCTCTTCGATTAAGCAGCAAAATCACTTGCTCGCCCTGACTTAGCCGTTTATGAATGCCATTTATAAGTGTTTGAGTGAGATAAGGCGACTGTTTATCATAAAGCGCTGTTCGCGTATCAACAAGCGTAACGCTGGGAAACATATGATTGATGCGATCATTGAGTTCTAACAGTTGATACTTTCCCCTAAGGGCGCGTGCATAACTTTCCAAAGCTGGGGATGCACTCCCTAAAACTAAGGGGCACTGATGATATTGACTGCGTTTGATAGCGATGTCTCGAGTATGATACATCGGGATTTGATCTTGTTTATAACTTGAATCATGTTCCTCATCCATGACAATTAACCCTAAATGATCAAAAGGCATAAAAATCGAAGAGCGTGTCCCGACAACAATCTTAACTTCTTGTTTTTGCACCCTAACATATTGTTCATATTTTTCTTGATCGTTTAATGCAGAATGGTAAATCGCAACATCTTCACCAAATCGTTTCGAAACCCTTTCAATCATTTGAGGTGTGAGCGAAATTTCCGGCACCATAATTAATACTTGCTTATCATCTTTCAATACCTTTGCAGCAGCATTAAGGTATATTTCTGTTTTGCCACTTCCTGTTACACCGTGTAATAAGTAGGTATGGGACACACCAAATTCAATTTTTTGGAGTGCACTCCTTTGGTCTTGTGTCAGAATAGGTTTTTGATAATTTGCATTCACAAATTGAGGCTGATAAGCGACTTCACGTTCAAATTCCTCCACAAAACCTCGATCAATGAGTTTTCGATAGTCGGAATAATATGCTCGCGCATCTTTTAATGTGAGCGTTGAATGTTCTTGCAGGTACTTTAGAAAAGCACGTTGTTTCGGTGTGAGTACTGACCAATCTTTTTGAGACTTAACGCTCAAAATACGTTCTGTTTTAATCGTACCTGCAGAACGCTTTGGTTTTAATTTATTGGGTAGTATCGTTTGTAAGCAGCGTATCATGGGTGTCATGTACTCATAACTCATCCATGATGCAAGATCGTAGAGCTCCTCACTTAAAATCGGAACGTCATCCAAAACTGAATCAATGGGCGCGACTCTATATGATGTTTCATACGGTTCTTTTACAGAGTGCACAAAGGCAACCATTAAGCGATTTCGTACGCGAACCATAACCCGAACACCGGGTGAGACATTAAAACCATTATTTGAGTATGTAAGTGTTTGATTATTTAAGAAACTCTCTTCAATATAAACCTCTAAGTATTTCAATGACTTCACCTCCTATAGACTGAAAACAACTCTTATAGAGTTGTTTCAATGTTTCGTTTAATAATTAAAGCAACAGAGTCTGCAGCTTTCTGTGGATCCTCATTACAAATTACATAGCGGTAATGATTCATTAATTCCATTTCCTTTGCTGCTTTTTCAAGTCGTTCATTAATGACATCTTGGGATTCCGTTTGTCTTCCCTCAATGCGACGTTTGAGTTCTTCCATACTTGGCGGAACTAAAAAAATACTGAGTGAATCTGGAACTCGATCAATCACTTGGAGTGCACCTTGAACTTCAATTTCAAGTAATACATTTTTACCTAAATCTCGTAATCGGTCCACTTCCGCTAACAACGTTCCATAATGATTCCCAACAAACTCAGCATGCTCAAGCAACTCATTATTTGCGAGTGCTTCATCAAAACGCTCCTGAGTAACAAAATAGTAGTCTTGTCCATCTACTTCACCATTTCGTGGTTTGCGTGTTGTCATTGAAATAGAAAACGCTAGGTTCAACTCTTCACGATCAAAAAACAACTTACGAACTGTTCCTTTTCCTACCCCACTAGGACCTGAAAAAATAATTAATAATCCTCGTCTCATAAACACCATCCCTTTTAATAATTTTACTTATTATACCATAACAAGTCAAACAATTTTATAAACCATGCAGACTTAATGGTATAATATTAAATATTAGTATTGAGAGGTAGATTAAATGGCTATAGATGGCGTACTGTTAAATCGAATTGTGAGGATGATGAATGAAGATTGTCCTGTTAAAATTAATAAAATTACTCAACCTTCGAATCATGAATTTATGCTTCATTGTTTTGCAGGTAAAAAATTGAATATGTTTATCTCAACACACCCTGTGTTTAGTCGAGTTCAATGGACAAAAGAAAAACCGACTGCAAATCTCGATCAGACACATTTGTTAACCCTCATGCGAAAACATCTCGAAGGCGGTATTATTACACAAATTACCCAATATGGTTTTGATCGAGTTCTCGAGATCCATATTGAGCACCGTGACAACATGGGAGTGATAAGACCTTACCGTCTCGTAGTTGAACTTCTCGGGAAATATGCAAACATTATCATTGTCGATGAGGATGGTGTGATTATTGATGCACTCAAGCGCATCGCGCCTTTTGAAAATGCTTCGCGAGCAATCGTGAGCGGAGGTCTCTATGAATATCCCCCTCAATTTGATAAGAAGTCATTTTTGGAACTTGCCTCTTATAATCCTGAAGACGCATTAAAAAATCAATTTAATGGGATTTCTCCCCTTTTAGAACGTGAAATTACATTCCGTTTAAAAACTCAAACTCCAGAAGCAATCATTCGATGCTTATCTGAGTCCCAAAACATCTATTTGTATGAACGTGATTTTCATATTCTTGAGTTAACCCACCTAAAACAGGATTTTAAAAAAGAGCCAATCATGGAAGGTCTTGACTTATACTTTAAGGATTTACAGCAGAAAGATCGCATTAAAGCCCATACCGGAGATCTTTTAAAACTAATCAAACGCGAGTTAAAACGTAGTCGCATTAAACTTCCTAAATTGTATGATGATTATAATCAAGCACAAGACAGTGATTATTTGAGAGAAAAAGGTGACCTCCTCTTTGCTTTCGCAAGCACCTTACCTAGCGGGCACCGTGAGATTACCGTAAAAGATTTCGAGGGCAATGATGTGACCATTGAACTGGATCCACGATTTAATGGCAAAGACAATGCGAAGCGCTATTTTAAACGTTATCAAAAGGCAAAGACCAGTTTGTTCTATCTTGAGGAGCAAATTCATAAAACAGAGGCACGAATCCATTATTTTGAACAACTTCAAACCCAAGCTGAGCAAGCCACTGTTGAGGATGCTCAAGAAATTAGTGACGAGCTAATTTCTCTTGGAATTATTAATCAAAAGCGAATCCGGAAACAAACCATAAAGAAAAAGAAAAAGCCGAACTATTCAACAATTGTTTATGATGATGAAACAACAATCTTCATTGGTAAAAACAATCTTCAAAACGACTATTTAACCTTTAAACTCGCACGAAAAGATGATATGTGGTTTCATGCTGCCAATACATTTGGCGCTCATGTCATCATTAAATCATCTGAATTGGATGAATCCAAGATTCGTCTCTGTGCACATCTTGCAGCATATTATTCCAAGGCCCGACATGGAAGCAGTGTTGAGGTATACTACACACAAGCAAAAAATATAAAAAAAATCCCGGGTGCAAACCCTGGATTGGTAAGTATTTCGACACAAAAGAGCATCTTTATTGATCCAGATGAGACGTTGGTCTTATCTTATTTGAACGAATGACCGCCTTATAAGTTGGCATAATAGATGATATGACGTTATAAAATCGATCACTATGATTAAATTCAATAATGTGAGCACATTCATGAAGGACTACGTAATGAATAAATGGAAGGCTCTCATGATATAAATATGTATTAAACGCTAGTTCGTGATTTTGATTGCAGCGACCATATAAGCGTTTATAACGTCTCACCTTATAGGGAGGCGTTTTTAATTTCAATCGCCATGCATACAAACACACAAGTGCATCTAATCGTAATTCAAGTTGTTCTTTGAAATAATCATCCACCCTTTGATTGATACGGGATTCAGACAGCGAAGGCGGAATCGTAATTTCTATGCTATCTGCTGACTCCACAATCTTAAAGGGGCTTCCTTCAAGCGATATTATGTGTTTGTACACACCAAAAACACGAAGCCGATCCATGCTCTTATGATGGTATCCAAGGGGTTCATAGGCTTGTAAATGTTTTTCAATCCACGATGTCTTTTGCGCAACAAACGACTCAATTACGGTATCAGATGTCCCATAGGGAGCCTTCACGATAACGCGTCCATCTCGAACTAAAATTGACATCGTCTTGCGTTTACTTCTACTGATTTCAATATTCATAAGGGTATCATAGCACATTCATGCTATACTATCTAAGGTGATAAAATGAAAAACAATGAAATATTCTATTTTGATGTTGATGGAACGTTATTGGATAATACCACTCATACAGTTCCACAAAGTACACTTGATGCATTGTACCTGTTAAAAGAAAAAGGATACTTAGTTGCTTTATGTACAGGTCGGAGTTTATTAGGTATTCATGAGGCTGGAGTCGATAATATCTTTCCATGGGATGGCTATGTTCTTTCAAATGGTTCGCTTATTTTAGATTCGGAGCAACGTGTTATTTCTGAAATATATTTTGAACCAGAATTTATACATGATCTTATTGCAGTTAATAAAGGACCCTTGCTTTTAGAAGGAGCGCGAAACACGCTTACAAGTGAGGCCAATAAACGTTTATTGGATTCTTTGAAGCATTTTGGAATCCCTGCTGAGTATCCTGTTGTGCCCTATCAAAATGAAAAAATCTATAATTTAATTAGTTATGATATCGACACACTCTCAAAAGATGATTATAATAGACTTATCGGTGATAAAAACACCGCTTTTGATCAACTTGGAAATCTCGAAGTAATTCCATCTCAGGGTGGGAAATACAACGGATTAAGAACCTTAAACCAACACCTCAATGTAACACGTTATGTAGGTTTTGGAGACGGTGACAATGATGTGGATTTCTTAAAGAATGCGAATTATTCAGTTGCACTGGGAAATGCGTGTGATTCCGCAAAAGAAGTCGCTGATTTTATTACACATGACGTTGATCAAGACGGCATTATGTATGCTTTAAAATATCATGGTGTACTGTAGGTAGGAGCGAATTATGAATTTTACAGATGAAGAATTATTTAAGATGGACATGCTAAAAGATAAACGTCGTCGTTTACTTTATGTCATCAAGGGAAAACAAGAAGGTTACCATATCCTTGAACGTGAAATGAAGATTATGAACATTATTACAGGACGAAATCTTTGGGTTCTGCTTGGATTCGTATTGTCTTATGGATTATTAAGACAATCCCTTCTCGTTTCAGTTATCGTGTCAGTCGTAGTGTTTATCGGTTTTTATCTTTATGAAAAATACATCTTTTTAAAAGATCGCAACATAATTAAGATATCAGATGAAGACTATGCGAAACTCAATTCTCTCAGTGCTTTAAAATCCAAAAAAACCGATACTGGATCCTATGTAATCGTGCCTTTGCTTGTAATTATTATCCTTGTTACACGAAATGCAGACGGACGCTTTAATCCATCAGAGTTTGACTTATGGATTATGTATATTGGAATTGTATTATTAGTTCTTATGAGTGGATACTTTTCACTACAATATTTGAAGTTACGAAAAGATATTAAATCGCTTGAAGATAAATAAAGACAGTAGATTATCTACTGTTTTTATTTGAAAACACATTGGTTATTTACTTGCCTTCTGACAGAGGGATAGGTTACACTTAATGTAGTCGTAAAGAGAGGGTGTTTAGATGAAAAAACGAAATATATTACCAACGTTATTAATTTTAATTGGACTCGGATGTCTTGGTGGTGCTTACATTCTGAATCAAGAAGGTTACCGTCTCTATGCAGCTTTAGCTTGTGGTACATCATTATTTTTCGTAATCATGAGTATTATTGTAATCTCCATTCATAAGGGACAGGATTATGAAGACTTAACCGATGATGAGGAAGAAGATGATCCCTTAGAGCCCGTATTCGACAATCAAGATGAAGAAGATTTCGATATTGCTCTAACCAATCAAAAAAATAAATCAAGCGATTCTAATTCGCAAGCATTTGAAGAAACAAATTCAACACGTATCTTCAACCCTTCAAATTTTGACGATCCGCTGAAGAATGCTACGTCTTTCGTACCAAAAGAAGCGTCTAACCCAGCACTGGAAAACACAAAACCAACGGACGAATCATCAAGAATTACCTTAACGCTTGTGCGAAGTGATGAAAACCAAGAGAATATCTACCAATTACTACACAAAATGAATGCACGAGGACTCCTCAAAGAATCCGTTGCATACAAAATGAACTATGATCAAATAAAAAATCATAAATTACTGGATAAGTATATCTTTGAAACCATCTTCAACGACATTCCTTCGATCAGTCTTGTTAAGGAGCGTAATCGTAAAGAAACACTTACTCATATTAAAGTTATGGCAGGTGTTTCTGATGATGATCTTGTTCTTATTGGTTACATCCCCACAAAACATCTCGTAGAAGTCCACAAATCTTTCAATTCAATCTATCATATCCGTGGAAAGATTACCGGTGGTCATTATCGAAATTGGAAAGCAGATGGCCAATGCAAACACGGTGAACTTCCTTTTATTGCTTCAATCACAATCTTTTCAAAATAAGAGCGTAAGCTCTTTTTTTATGGTTACCTTGATATGAAGATTATCTAATAAGGGGGGATTGTTATTGAAACCACGAACACATTATTAGTCGTCATCCTGGTGCTCTTATCTTATTTTGACTTTAAATTACTTAAAATACCAAAATGTTTTATTTACCTAATCTACATTTTACGAATCATCTGTCCAATACCCATCACAATCGATAACTTTATTAGTTCGATTGTTTTTGGACTCCCTTTTTATCTTTGCTATCGATTTAGAGCTAGTATAGGATACGGAGATGTCCTACTCATCGAGGCCCTTTGTTTCTACTCTGGAATACAAAAAAGTATAATGGGCATCTATTATATGGGATTCGTTGCGTTTTTTTTCTTATGTTCATTGATACTGAGACGTCAATCCCTAGAAGAACATTACCCGTTTGTACCAATTATTAGTATTGGATTCTTTCTTGCACTCTAAAAAAAGACAGTTTCCTGTCTTTTTTACATTTCCGATTCGTTCATTTCATCGTAAAAATCTTGGTAAAAATCTAATAAACGCTGATGCCTTGCTTTACCTATACGTTTGGCTTTTTCTGTCTCGAGTAAATCATAGAGCTTGACTAATTTTTCATCGAGATGTTCAATCGCGTTTCGTTTTAATGTGCGATAAGCTGATAAGGAATCGATCTCAACACTTTTTAGTGTCGGATCATAGAGCGGTGTCCCCTTACTTCCAGCATAATAAAATGTTCGCGCGATCCCAATAGCACCCATTGCATCGAGATAATCCGCATCCGATACGATTTGTCCAGATCGAATTTTATTTTGAACTCCAAATCCACCTTTATATCCAATTTGAGATACACCGAGAATAATTTCATCCTCAAAGCCCTCAAAATCAAGATTCCATTTCTTAAAAAGATTTTGTAGTGATAACTCGAGATTGTCTGTTTTCAATACTTTATCATCAAACACATCATGTAAATAAGCAATTGATTTTATTACGAACTCATTATCCGTTTCAGAAATTAAGCGTGAAGTGAGATTCACAACACGCTTAATATGATAATAATCATGACCTGATTTGTCCGCAGACATCATCTCAAAAATATTTTGATCAAGATTATTTAAAATAGAAATTTGATTATTGGATAGCATTATCCAAGAGTTCAAGCACTTCTTCTGTTGTTGCACAGTTTAGCGCTTTATCTGTTAATTCTTTCATATCTTCGTAACTTAAATCACGGATAATACGACGTGCTTCTAAAATTGATGAGGCTGACATCGAGAATTCATCAAGACCAAGTCCTAATAATAAAGGAATTGCCTTCTCATCCCCTGCCATTTCACCACACATTCCACACCATTTACCTTCTTTATGGGCACCATCAATCGTCATTTTTACAAGACGTAAAATGGAAGGATTATATGGTTGGTAGAGGTATGATACTTTTTCATTCATACGGTCAGCAGCCATTGAGTATTGGATTAAATCATTTGTTCCGATACTGAAGAAGTCTGCTTCTTTAGCAAATTGATCTGCAAGCATCGCTGCTGCAGGAATTTCTACCATCATTCCAAGTTCAATCTCATCACTATATGCAATACCTTCTTTTGATAGGTTTTTCTTTTCTTCTTCCACAATCGCTTTAGCATCACGGAATTCTTGAATTGTTGCAATCATTGGGAACATGATTGCTAATTTTCCATAAACACTTGCACGAAGAAGTGCACGAATTTGAACACGGAAAATATCTAATCGGTCAAGGCATAAACGAATTGCTCGATAACCTAAGAATGGATTCATCTCATGTGGAAATTTAAGGTATGATAATTCCTTATCTCCACCAATATCAAGTGTTCGAACGACTACACGACCAGGTGCCATGTTTTCAAGAACAGTCTTGTATGCTTCAAATTGTTCTTCTTCATTTGGTAATTCAGAAGCATCCATGTAAAGGAATTCTGTTCGATAAAGTCCAACAGCTTCTCCACCATTATTAACGACACCCTCTACATCATTAGGTGTACCAATATTTCCGGCAAGTTCAACGTGACGTCCATCTTTTGATACAGATTCAGCATCTTTTAACGCTAGAAGACTCTTACGGTGTTCTGCATATTCTGCAGCTTTTTTAGAGTACGAAGCTTTTTCTTCTTCAGATGGTTTAAAAATGATAACCCCTTCTAAAGCATCAAGAATCACTTCATCACCATGTTCACATTGGTCTAAAAGACTTCCTGCACCCACAACTGCTGGAATCTCTAAACTACGAGCCATAATTGCTGAGTGAGATGTACGTCCACCGATTTCGGTAGCAAAACCTTTAACAAAATTACGGTCCAATTGTGCTGTATCGGATGGTGTTAAATCTTCTGCAACTATTACAACTTCTTCACTAATTGTTGTCAAATCAGGAATGTTTAAGCCACAAGCATGACACTTCATACGATACGTCACATCTTTAATATCTGCAGCACGTTCACGGAAGTAAGGATCATCCATACTTTCAAACATACCAATAAACATATTACCAATTTCGTTAATTGCAAATTCTGCATTAACAGCATCATTTTTGATCATCTCTTCAATCTGACCCACAAATTCTGGATCTTGAGTAACCATTAAGTGAGCATCGAAAATTGCGAGTTCTTCATCAGCAAGACGTCCAACTGCATTTTCTTTAATCGCTGTAATATCCTTTTGAGTAGCAAGAACAGCATCTTGTAATTTTTTGATTTCCTCTTCGGCGTTTGCATCACGTTTTTCAATTTCTAAAACTGGATGTTGAAGTTTAAAAACCTTTGATACTGAAACACCTGCTGAAGCAGCAATACCTTTAATCATAGAATAATCTCCTTTTTCCCTAATTCATCATTGTCATTTTAGCACTTTTTACTAGCGTAATCAAAGTTTTTAGTAAAAGTTAGTATGAAACTTTGATGCTCAATATTGGAATAATCACATTCCAAACATTCCATCTCTATTACAGAGTTGCTCTTATACGCAATTTCCAATTTTTATTCTATCTTTTTCAGCCATCTGCTTTATCTTAGTTATAAAAAAAACAGACGATAACCGTCTGTCATTTCTCAATTACATTTTTTTTACTAATTTCATTCGAATAAATTCTTCACGCTCTTTTTCTTCGAGTGCATCTGAAATTGTTTTGATTTTAATCTCAAGATCTGGAATAACAATTTGTTCAAGTGCATTAGCTCGTTTTCGACTTTTCTCAATTGCTTTTGCAAGTCGATACATACCGTTGTCCAGTTCAGCTAGTTTTGCGGTATAGAGCTTAACCTGACGCATTTGCAAAAAAACTTCATCAAGTCTCGAATTACTTACACTAAGTGCATATGGAATTTTAACTTCCTTTTCCTCGATGGTTACTTTAGGTATTTCAATGCCCATAACAGATCGATAGACTATTTTAATGTCTTCTTCAACAGGCATTAATTTTGCAATGCGATCAATTACACCTAATGAAACATTTGCACGTTGTAAAGAAAGATATGCTTTATCGTAAGTTTCGTCGATCACATCACGCAATTCTTTAACGTCATCCATCATTTTGGATAACTCTTGCATGAGAATAACTCGTTTTCGATCCATTAGCTCGTAGCCCAACTTTGCTAATCGTAACGACTCTTTACATGCAAGTAAATTTCCTTTAGTAATTAACACGTTAGTGCATTCCTTCTAACAAGACTGCATCCACAAGTTCGGGGCTATTTTCTTTAAAATATACCACTGCAGCAGCATGATCATAATGCGCTTCAAGTAATTTTGAATCAAGGCGGTCAAGATCATGAATTGGTAGCAATGATAACAAATGCCAACCAATATCTAAGGTTTCAGCGACACCGCGGTTTGTTCCATCGCCTTGACCAACAAAATAGTTTTCAAAAATCTTACCGAAAGATAGGTATTTTTGATCCGCTTTCGAAAGTTCATCCAACCCGATAACTGAGGCTAAATTTCGAACATCAATTACTTTTGCATAGGCAGCAAAGAGTTGTGACGAAACACTTGAATGATCGCCTCGAGTTAAACCCTCTCCAATCCCGTCTTTCATTAGACGTGAGAGGGACGGTAAAACGTTTATGGGTGGATAGATTCCTTTTTGCGTCATGCCTCGATCCAGTACAATTTGACCTTCTGTAATATAACCTGTACAGTCCGCAATCGGGTGTGATATATCATCATTAGGCATTGTTAAAATAGGAATTTGAGTTAATGATCCAGTACTTCCTTCAACACATCCTGCTCGCTCATACATGCTTGCAAGATCTGAATAGAGATACCCTGGATATCCCTTTCGACCTGGAACTTCTTCTTTGGAAGAACTATATTCACGCAATGCTTCGCAATATGATGTAATGTCTGTCATCACAACAAGAATATGCATATTTTTTTCAAACGCAAGATATTCAGCCGCAGTAAGTGCAAATCGTGGTGTTAAAATTCGCTCAATGATTGGATCATTGGCAAGGTTTAAGAACATGGTTACGTGATCCATTACACCGTGTTCCATAAATGTCTGTTTAAAGAATGCCGCAACATCATGTTTTACTCCCATCGCAGCAAAGACAATAGCAAAATCTTCATTACTATCTCCATGCAACTTCGCTTGACGAACAATCTGTGCAGCAAGCTCATTATGGGATAACCCACTCCCTGAGAAAATCGGTAATTTTTGTCCACGAATAAGTGTGTTTAACCCGTCAATAGCGGAAACGCCTGTATTAATATAATCTCGAGGATAAATTCTAGATACAGGGTTAATAACTCGTCCATTAATATCCGAGAATTTCTCAGTAAACACGGGTCCTAATCCGTCGATTGGAACTCCAGAGCCACTAAAACTTCGACCTAATATTTCTTCAGAAAGACCAATCTCAATAGGCTTTCCAGTTAATCGTGTTAACATGTTTTTCTTCGACATGCCCTCAGTATTTTCAAAAACTTGAATTAATGCTCGCTCACCTTGCAATTCAATAATGCGTCCAAGACGTCTATGATTGTCATCATCTACAAGTTCCACGAGTTCATCAAAGGATGCGTTTTTAACACCTTCAATTGCTACTAGAGGACCATTAATACTCGATAATCCTTTAAATAATATACTCATATCGATCTCCTCCTATTGAATGGACGCAAGTGCGTCGTCTACTTTTTTATAGTATGCATCAAACTTTGATAAATCTTCATCAATGGCATATTTAATTCCCACAATTTCATCAAAAATATGGGTGTTTGTGATTGCGTTCATAGGTTTTTTATCATGTAGCACCAATTGACATTGTTGATATGTATAGTTAATGAGCTTCAACATTTCAAATTGCTTTTGGAGCGAAACAGAACTGTCGTACTCGTGAAATGCATTCTGTTGTAGGTATCCGACACGAATCACACGTCCCATTTCAAGCGTTAATTTTTGTCTATCTGCCAAGACATCCTGACCAATTAATTTCACAATCTCCATCAGACTTGTTTCTTCATTAAGAATAGATAGAATCATTTGTCGATACTCCAAAAACTCAGGTGCAATATGTTGATCATACCATCCATCTAATTGAACAAGATACTCACTATAGGATAAATTATAGTTTATAGATGGGAAATGACGAATGTACGCTAAAGCTTTATCTAAAGCCCAGAAACAACCAATAAAACGTTGCGTATTTTGTGTTACAGGCTCCGAAAAATCAGCACCTTGAGGTGATATCGCACCAATAATACTAATTGAACCCACATCACCATTGAGCGTATCAACAAACGAACTTCTTTCATAAAAGGCCGCTAACCTTGATGCAAGATAAGCTGGAAATCCTTCTTCTGCTGGCATTTCTTCAAGGCGTCCTGATAACTCTCGCAATGCTTCTGCCCAGCGTGACGTCGAATCAGCCATAAGGGCTACATGATAGCCCATATCACGGTAATACTCTGCAAAGGTAATTCCCGTATAGATAGAGGCCTCACGCGCTGCTACAGGCATGTTAGATGTATTTGCAATTAAAATGGTTCGTTCCATTAGCGTACGTCCCGTTTTTGGATCAATTAATTCTGAAAATTCTTCAAGAACCTGAGCCATTTCATTCCCACGTTCGCCACATCCAATATAGACAATAATATCGGCATCACACCATTTTGCAAGTTGATGTTGAAGCATTGTTTTACCTGCGCCAAAACCACCTGGAATTGCGGCACTACCGCCCTTTACAATTGGGAACAACGTGTCAATAACTCGTTGTCCCGTAATCAATGGTTGCTTCGCATCAATACGACGCGCAACAGGGCGTTCATGGCGAATTGGCCACATTACAGAAAGTGTAAACACGGTTCCATCTTCTAATGTTAACAGCGTATCATCAAGTTTATAAAGTCCATCTTGACACTCCGATACAATAGTTCCAGCCGTCGTAGCCATCAAACGATGCTCGATTGAACCTGTTTCTTCAAATGTTGCGTAAATCTGACCTAACTCAACAAAATCGCCTTTTGAAACGGAAAAATTCACGTGCCACTCACGATCTTCGGACAATGTACGCATACTTTGACCCACATCGAGATAGGAACCATATTTTTCAGACAATCCTTGGAGAGGACGCCCAATACCATCATAAATATTACCCAAAAGTCCAGGTCCTAACTCAATACTTAAGGGTTGGCCCGTATGTTCAATGGGTTCTCCAACTTTCATAGAAGATGTTGATTCATAAACCTGAATGGTCACGAAATCATCATCGATTCCAATAACTTCTCCTAATAATTTTTGATGTCCAACATACACCATCTCAGACATTGTGAAGTTATCAACATCTTGACTCTTAATAATTGGACCATTAATCCAATAAATTGTACTCATATTGATCACCTCTATATCCATAATTGACTTTCCTGAACAAAATATTTCATTGCATCATTAAATCGAGAATCCAATGTGTAATCATAAACAACATTGCCAACTTCACATAAAAACCCGCCAAGTTCAAGTTCAATAAATTCGATTGTTGCATTTTTTACATCAAATAATAACTGATCTTCTCTGCAAATCGAAATCACTACCGGCAGTGTTGGATCAAGATTTAAATCATCAAGACATTGATCGAGATAATTTTTATAGTCCTCCGATTTTCGAAAATGAACTACTTTCTCCTTAATTTCATTTCCAAATGAATCAAGCAATTCTTGACGACGCATTCTAAGACGCTTTTGCACACTGAATCTTAATTCCGATTCGACGCGACTGCGTTTTTTTTCTTCGCGATCTTTAATACTTCGAATACGTGATTTAATTGAATGTTCAACTTGAATTTTATATGCTGAAAGTTCTGAATCTACTTTTTCTTTTTGAGCACGTTGACTCATTTCTGTATAATTTCGTGCTTCTTCATCAATAATATTAACGATTTCTTTTGAAACCTTAGCTTTTTCTCCAGCCATTTATACCACCTCTCCGATAATTTTAGAAATTGTTTCATCAATCATCGATTGAACTTCATGAGATTTATGTCGGTCTGATATTTCAACAATTAAAGGACTCGACAGATTTAATTTTAAATCTTGAATATACTCACGATCTAAATCGAAAATTTTAGTTGTAAGTAAAACAATTCCAATATCAGCACTGTGAATTGCAGTTTCAAGTTCTTTTTTAAGTTCCTCTTTTTCGTGAACAACCACACCCTCAATACCAGCTAAACGTAGTCCCATTTGGGTATCGATGTTGTCACTGATAAGATACATTTTCATAATTTATTAATAATAAGAATAGCGATTAAGAGCCCATAAATCGCAACCCCTTCAGCAAGTGCAACGAAAATCATTGCTTTACCAAAGTTTTCACCCTTCTCAGAAATAGCACCAATTGCAGCAGGTGCCGCTTGACCAACAGCATATCCAGCACCAAGTACAGAACAGCCTACAGCAATCGAAGCAGCTAAATAAGCCATTCCCTGTGCATTACTTCCTTGAAACGCATTTGAGACAGCTTCATCAGCATGTGTATAACCACTAATCAAAACAACACCAATTAATGCTGCAAAGAAACATGATACTTGGAACCAAACTCGGAACTTCGCATTTTGTGGATCCACTTTTTTCTTATATACCGGTATAAGTGGTAACGTGATAAGACCAATTAAAAGCATTGGTCCGAGAATTTCAAATAATGATAATGACATAAATATTTCCTCCTTAGTAAACTGATTTAAATGGCTTTCCACCACCGTCGTAATAACGACTAAACATTTCATAATATTCCAAACGTAATGTTTGAATACCAACAATAAGTCCTTCTAAACCGATAACGAAAATATTACCGAATATTAAGATTAAAATACCCGCATTTCCCGCCATCTCATTGAGAGTCATAACAACACTCATCATTCCAGCATGTGAAAGGACAAACCCTCCAACACGAAGAAATGACATCGTGTTGGCGATAAAACTTAATAAAACTTCAAATAATTCGAAGAAACTTTCGACTAAGTAACCACCCCAACCTTCATGGGGAGAGGCACTCATTTTATTCATAAGATTCGATAACGGTTCTTTAAATAAAATCATGACTAACGGTAAAACAATAAACAGGAAAATTGTTAGTGGATTGACAGCATTGATTCCTTGAGAATTTAATGCGACGGCCCCCATAATAAACCCGTAAAACATCAAGCCAGCAATACCGTTTTGACTGTAAATTGCGTTCGTGAAATCTTTTTTCTTTAACGATAAAAAGATATTGAGCACTATTGACATTAAAATCAAGACAACTCCAAGTGTGACTGTTGTTAAGAGCAACGTCATCGTGAAATCAGGACTTGTAACATGAATCGGTAATCCAAATGGCGCTAGAATTGGTTTCAAAATTTCTTCGTTTCCAAAAAACGAACCATAAATTAATCCAAAGAACATGGAGAACATTCCAATTCGGACCGCAACATCTCCAAGCTTAATCCCTTTTTTCTTAGATAAATAATACCCGCCTAATGCGATTACAAACCCTTGACCTAAATCGCCAAACATAATCCCAAACAGCAAGCAATATGTTATTGCAAAAAATGTAGTTGGATCAAATTCGCCATATTTAGGCAAACTGTACATTTCAACAAAAGTCTCAAACGGTCGAGAGAACCAACCATTCTTCAATCGTGTTGGCGGTAATAAACCTTCTTGCGTTGATGCATCAAAGTTTAAAACCTTCATTTCTTTTGGAAATAACGACTCAAAAACCGAAAGTCTTGTTTCTGGAATAAATCCAACAATTACCGCTTCTTGATTGTAGATTGTTATATATTTATAGTATGCCTCTTTCATCGATTGTTCTTTAATATATCCATACATATTCTCTAACAAATCGGCACATTCTTTTCTTAAACTATCATCCGCACCAATCGGTATCGCGAGCGGTTCAAAAAATAACGTCTCAAACATTGGGACAAGATGATTTTCATCTTCTTCCAAACAAATCCAAACAATCCAACCATACTGCTTCGTTCGATGCAATTCTGTGAATACAAATCGTTCATCATTATGCAGTGTAATTTTAGATAATGAATTAGTAGGAATTCTTCCGAAATGTACACGGATAAAGCCCTCCTCTACTTGATCTAAAGGATACTCTCGCAACTTACTTAATGCTATTTTGTCATCATCATTTAAACTTGATAAAGACGATTCTTGTCGGTGAAGTGTATTATATCGTTGCTCAGCTTCTTGTAGAGCATTTTCAATTTGTTCCACTGAATAACTGCGATCATGGTTATCACTTAGCGTTAAATGTAAATCTGTAATAATACGCTCACATCGTGAAAGATAACTGTCATAAATTCGATCGTTGGGATATAACAACCCACCGTCTCCATCCTTTACAACTTCCGTCGCAAGTTCAGGATGAAAGTTTGGACAAGTCATAATATTGTCAATCATCGATAACACATTTTTAGGTTCCGTTGATACCATAACAAGTCTCATTTTTTCTATTGCCACTAAACCACCTCCTAAATAATCAGCAACTTAACAATTTCTTCGGGGCTCATCTGGTATCGAACTCCCTCAACAACATCAATAATATTCTCGATTTCTATTTTCAGTAAAAACATATAAGAGAACAAAATCACATCTGAATTTGTTGAAAAACGAATTTTTCGTTTCATGATACTATATCGAATCATATCAAAGTAATATTCGATGTGACGGTCTCCTTCAAAATCCTCATACTTACCATAAGGTGTCTCTTTAAATGCTTCTAAAAAACTGTCTGCGTCGCAGTTAAAAATCCAATCTTGAAGTCTATTTTCTGAGATATAGTATGGTTCATAATGAACGCGTTTTAGAATCTCATTCGATGTCATATTAAAATACTTTTTCATTCGGTAAACGTTCGAAATATTTTCAAGTTCAATATTAATTCGAAAAACTTCGAGTAATTCTTTGTTGTTTGGTTCATGGCGAATTAGATCCAACATACGTTGGTTATAGAATATTTTTAAGCTATCTTCGCACTTTGAAATATCAACAACACTATCTGTAAGGAACGCGAGTGGTTTATTATAAGACGTATGTTCTAAATACTTATAAACCGCTTCAAATGTTGTGCATTGCGCTAAACCATATACATCAAATGACATAAGATGATTAAGATCTTCAACAAAGTCCTCCACAAAATGACTTGTTCCTGCATCAATCGCATGCAGAATAAATATTATTTGCGAGATTTCGACTTCGCGAACATAGAACTCATAAAAATGATGCTTACTAGTTTGAATAAACCGCATAAGACTTAAGAACTCTAAATGTGATTTTAAACGAATACGCTGTTCAAAAAAACCACGGTGAATCCCTTTTTCATTAATGCCTTCTAATACATCCTCGTATCGTGTTTCATTCTTCAAGAAACTTGCAATTCCCGGAATATCAGGCATTTCTAGCATCGATCGATAGTGTGCAGCCGTCAAATGTTGACTATAAAACGAACGTGCCTTTGTAGACATTGCATAATCACTTGCCATCTAATGTAGTAATTCTTTTAAAAAGAATTTGCTCCCATTCTTTTTTGGCTACATTAAACCGCTCGTCCAAGTCCTTGACACGTTCGTTATATTCATGATCTGACATAGGCTTAAGGCGTTCGTAGCGTGCATTAGACTCTTCTCGAATCTTTGCAGATTCGTGTTCAAATACTTCTGATAACGCATTATCTATCGATTTTTTTAATTCTTCAAAGTGTTCTTGATCAAATTCATTCGTCAACTCATGTTCATGAACCAACTGCTTTGCACTTTGATTTGCTTTCAATATTCGAAGAATATGTTCATCCATAATTTGCCCTCCTTAAAAAGACAAAACCTATAATACTCCTATCAAAAATAAATTTCAATAAAATATTCCTTTTTTTATTAAAACTTGGTATAATACACATTGTTGGAGAAATACCCAAGAGGCTGAAGGGGTCGGTCTCGAAAACCGATAGGAGTGAAAGCTCGCGAGGGTTCAAATCCCTCTTTCTCCGCCATAATAAAATTTCAACAATCACTTTGTAGTGATTGTTTTTTTATTAGCATGTATATCCACATTTAACCACTTTATTGATTTTAAATCAACAACTTACGCGATGTGTTCTTGATTATAAAGAAAAAAGACTCCGTTTGGAGTCTTTTGAATTAACGCATGTAGAATGGTTTTACTTGACGAGGTAAACCTTTTTCGTCAAACATAACTACTGGACGTCCTACTAATAGAGGTGCGATGTAGTCATGTGCTTCTTGAGTGATACCTGCAAATTCTGGTAAGATCCACTCAACTGGGAAGTTCTTAACATGGTTTGCGACATTGCTTGCATCTGTTGCAAAGAATTCAACATCGTATTCTTCTACACCTTCAACACGTTTAAGAGCTACCATTTTACCTGTAAATGATGGTTCCATTGAACGCATGTGTGCTGACATACCAAGTTTGAATGACTCATCAACATCTACTTTTGATTGTTCTGTAGCGTGTGAACGTTGAGCGTTACTTAAATCTTGAACTTTAGCTCGTTCTGAAATACCTGCTTCAAGAATCATTTCACGTAAAGCATTTCCTGCTCCACCAAGAACTGCATGGCCAAATGTATCATTTTTTGATTCACCAGCAGCTAAGTAAGTTCCATCTTCATAACGAACACCTTCACTTACAACGATATAGCATTTATTTTTTTCATCAATGTGTTTTTGAACTGTTTTCAAGAATGCTTCTTTATCGAACGCTAGTTCAGGAAGAACTACCATATCAACAACACCTGAAACACATGCACTTGCTGCTAACCAACCAGCATCGCGTCCCATTGTTTCAAGAATGAATACATCTTGACGTGTATAAACTGTACTATCCAACCATGTTTGGTAAGCAGTTGTAGCAATAAATTTCGCTGCACTTGCAAATCCTGGACAGTGATCGATAACCATAAGGTCATTATCAACAGTTTTTGGACAACCAACAAACTGGAATTCTGTATGTCCATTTGCTTCTGCATATTGTGACAATGCATACACTGTATCCATTGAGTCGTTTCCACCAACGTAGAACATTGTACGGATATCATGTTTTTCTAAAATTGTAAACAATTTTTCGAAATCTGCAACGTTCTCGCGTTTTAACTTATAACGACATGAACCTAAAGCACTTGAAGGTGTTTGACGTAAAACATTGTTTTCGTCTTCACTCATGTGTGTTAAATCCACAAATTTTTCTTCAAGAATTCCCTCAATTCCGTGAAGACCACCTAAAACCACATCATAAATTGGGTTCAGTTGGTTTGCTTTAACGATACCTGCAACAGTAGCGTTAATTACTGATGTTGGCCCACCTGATTGAGCCACTAAACATTTAGCCATATAGTAATCTACTCCTTTATTTTTTACCAATTCCTATTATACACAATAATATCAAAATAGCCAAATAAGAAAGCAATTTCTAAGCGTTTTCTTCTAAGATTTCAGAAACCTCAGCCCATTCATTTTCTCGGTTCTTAATTTCATTATGAATTTCATCTATCGTTTGATTTAATTCATTCATTTTTTCATAATCATGATAATAATCGGGATTGAACCGAAGTTCACGATGAATTTCTAAATCTTCATAATACTCAATCAGTTCTTCTTCAAGTTTCTTTTGTCTATTTTTATATTTTTTTAGATTAACATATTCTTTTTTGTTCGATTCCTTTTGCTCCATGGACTTTTGTTTGTTTTCACTTACAATCTCATTCATACTCTTTTCTGTGTGTTCAAGAACACCATCTTTTAAGAGCAATATATCCGTCGCAAGTTTTTCAATAAAATACCGATCATGCGAAACAAAAATCATAGTACCATCATAATGACTTAATGATTTTTCCAGTGCTTCTTTACCTTGGATATCAAGATGATTGGTTGGTTCATCAAGAACTAGAAGATTATCGTGACTGAGCATTAATTTAATTAAAGACAAACGAACACGTTCACCCCCAGAAAGAACCGAAACAGATTTAAAAACCTCTTCACCCTTAAAAAGAAATTGGCCTAAAGCAGTTCGAATTTCTGTATGATCTAACTGAGGGAAGTCATCCCATACTTCTTCTAAAACAGTTTTTTCCATAGAAAAGTCTAGAAGATTTTGGTCAAAATATCCCATTTCAATTTGATGTCCGAGTAAAATCTCACCACTGAGCGGTTCTAAACGTCCCGCCAAAGATTTTAGAAGCGTTGATTTTCCCGTACCATTATCACCGACAATTGCATAACGACGCCCCCTCGTAAAGGTTTGTGTCACGGTTGTTAAAGGTTTATCATAACCAATAACAAAATCACTTAAGGTTAAAACATCCTTTCCACCTCTTACTTGGGATTTAAATTCTGCTTTAAACTCTTTTGTTTTCGAATCCTTTGTCTCAAGTCGATCAATACGCTCGAGATACTTAATCTTTGATTGAGCAAAAGCTGCTTTATTTTTTTTATATCTAAATTTTTCAATTAGACCTTCAATACGTTCAATTTCTTTTTGTTGATTTCGAACTTTAATATTATGACGCTCAATATCTTTTTCTTTTAGAACTTGATATCCTGAGTAATTACTCGAATATCGTGTAGCAATGTAATCTTCAATCTCCACAACAACATTACATACACGATCTAAAAATAATCGGTCGTGCGATACCACAACGACAGAACCATCGTATGCATTAAGATACCCTTCAAGCCATTCAATCGTAGAAATATCGAGGTGGTTTGTCGGTTCATCAAGAAATAGAATATCTGGCTTGCTTAATAAGAGTCTTACGAACGCTAAACGTGTGATTTGACCTCCGGAAAATGTATTCAATGGTCGATTCAAATCTTCTACAGAAAAATTAAATTTTGTAAGAAGCGTATGAACTTCTGTCTCAATCGAGTATCCACCACGTCTTAAAAATTCAGTTTGAATACGGTCATATGATTTTAGAACCTTTTCACTATGATCCGTCTTCATAATTTGCTCTAAATCATGAAGTTGAGCCTGAAGTTGAGTTATGTCACTGTATGCCTCTGCGAAAAAATCTTTGAGGATCACTTGATCTTGCGTTATATGGATTTGCTCTAGAAATCCAGTCCGGATACCTGACTTCCAAAACACATTCCCTTTATCTAAAATTTCATTACCTGAGAGAACATTGAATAATGTTGTTTTCCCAACACCGTTGGCTCCAATAAGCGCAACTTTTTCATTCTCTTGTATAATTAAATTTAAATCTCTAAAAAGCTCCTGACTTCCAAAAGATTTAAATGCACTTTTAACTTGAACTAACATATACTTTCACCTAATTATTTTGAGTACCCTAATTCTGCAAGAATTCCTGCTACCGTTGCATCAACAATTTTCGAATGTTCTTGTTTCCATGTCTTAAATGTTTCATCATCATTCATGAACCCATATTCAATTACAATCGATTGCATACCCTTGTTACTTGACGACGCAAATTGATTTAATTCGAGATATGTTTCATTCATACTTCCCGCCCCAGTAAAACGACCACCTGCTTCACGTATAGAATCAATGGAATCATACCCCTCAACTTGTTCTGGATGATACACACCATCCATACTTCTACCGGAAGACCAAATCGATGGTTTTAAGGACGTTGTATTCATAATGTTTTTCATAATATTTGTAGCGAGCTTATTAGAGGTAAAGTTAGAGTACATAATCGTTGCACCCTTATCACCTTCATATGAACTGTTCGGAAAACGCAATTGAATATAATACTTCGCACCAACATCGTAAGCAGTCTTTAGACGTCCATCCGGACCATTTAATGACTTCGGAAGCTTATCATCACGTGCAATCATTACCGTCAGTCCCTTAGCCTCTAACTGAGTTTTGATTCCTTCAGCGGTACGATACATTTCTTGACTTTCGATTAGATCCGAGCGTTGACCACCATAATCAATATTTCCATTCTCATCTTCAATAAATGCTGCTGGATCAATAACGATATCAATATTTTCTTTCGGTGTTTCTACTGATGAAACCTCTAAAAATACATAATTATCATTCATAACTTCTTGATCGTCATTAAACAAATCCTTATCCGCGATAATTCGAATTTTTTTAGAATAGCCATCCTTTGATACGGAATAAAAGACGTCATCAATTTTATTGTCTGATCGAAGTGACAACTGCTTGAGCCCTTCTAGTATTTTAATTTGATAAAAACCATCTTCAAGCATCTCCATTGGAATTTTATTGTCCAAATCAACGTTCATCATATAGACACTTTCTTCATTTTTACAAAGGTTATTCAAAAACACAGTTTTGCCATCAAAAGGATCTTGTTCATGAACTGTGTATGATTTATTATACAATCCTAACGTTTGTCCATAGATACCATAATCATTCAAATCAATGGGCGGTTGATGTTCTAAATGTGCAAGGATTTCTTGTGTTTGAACAAAATCCGTCTTACATATCGAAAAATGAGAATCCATTTCTTGATTTGCAGGCTTATAAAGGTCATAAACAGCATAAACTAGCAGCCCTACTAATAGAATAAAAGGAACTACAATTTTGTAGTTCGCTCTTTTTCTTTCTTTTGGAACATAATTTGATTTAAAATCCATGTCCTACTCCTAGTAATCTAAATGACGTGGTGTACGTGCAAATGGAAGCACATCACGAATATTAGTCATTGAAGTAATATACATTAAGAAACGCTCGAATCCAATTCCAAATCCTGCATGCTTGACACCACCATAACGTCTTAAATCAAGATACCATTCAAGACTCTCTTTTGGTATATCAAGTTCTTCCATACGTTTTTCAAGGACATCAAGACGCTCTTCACGCTGTGATCCACCTACGAGTTCACCAACGTGCGGAACGAGTAAATCACAAGCTGCTACGGTTTTACCATCATCGTTGAGACGCATATAGAATGACTTAATTTCTTTAGGGTAGTCCGTAATGAATACAGGTCCTTTAACAACTTCTTCACTAATAAAACGTTCGTGTTCTGACTGCAAGTCCGTTCCCCATTCAACTTTATATTCAAAGCGGTCATTCTCTTTTTGAAGTAACTCGACTGCTTCAGTATAAGTCATTCGCTTGAATTCACTTGAGAGTAATTGATTGAGTCGCTCTAACAATGATGTATCAATACGTTCATTGAAGAATTTCATTTCCTCAGGTGCATTTTCAAGGACATATTCAATACAATATTTTACAAGGTCTTCGATTAAATTCATATTGTCTTCGAGATCTGCAAACGCAATCTCTGGCTCAACCATCCAAAATTCACTTGCATGGCGGGCTGTATTTGAGTTTTCTGCACGGAAAGTTGGACCAAATGTATACACATCCCTAAATGCAAGTGCGAAAGCTTCTGCATGCAATTGTCCAGATACCGTAAGGCTTGCCTTTTTTCCGAAGAAATCCTTTTCATATTTTGCATCATCACGTGTTGTAACAACAAACGCTTCTCCTGCGCCTTCAGCATCATTTCCAGTAATAACTGGGGTATGAACGTAAACAAATCCTTGGTTTTGGAAAAATTCATGAATTGCCATTGAAAGCACCGATCGAACACGGAAAACTGCCATGAATGAGTTGGTACGAACGCGTAAATGAGCAATCTCACGTAAATACTCGTAGCTATGGCGTTTTTTCTGTAACGGATAGTCTGAACTGCATTCACCTTCCAACTTGACTTCTTTAACTTCAATTTCAAAAGGTTGTTTACCATCAGGTGTTACTTTAAACAAACCTGTTACGGTAATGGCTGTTCCTGTATTATATTTACCAATTTCATCATAATTTTCAAGATTTGCTGCATATACACATTGAGCACTTCTAAAATAGGTTCCGTCGTTCAGTTCTATAAACCCAACATTTTTCCCTTTGCGGTTGGTTCGAACCCAACCTTGCAATTGAACAAACTCAATTGCATCAACTTCAATTTCCGATCCATATGCTAATAAGTCATAGCACTCTCGTATTGTTAAATATGAAATCATCTTTACACCTCAACTATTTTTAACGAATATTATTAGTTTGGAAAATTAATTCCTGAACCGTAGATACGACATCTACAGTTTTTACGATTACATGTTTTGGAACTTGAATATGTTCACTCGAAAAGTCAACAATTCCTACAATTCCTAAATCCACAAGTTTATCGATTGTTTCTTGCACATTTTTTGAAACCGTTACGATAGCAATGCGACATCCTTTAGGCATTCGCTCTTCCAACTCACTCATATGGTAAATCGGAATGTCCGATGCCTCCCCTAATTTATTAGGATCAATATCAAATGCACACGCAATTTCTCCAACTACGTGATTCCAACGATTATAATTTAGAATAGCACGCCCTAAATTACCGGCACCCACTAAAATCAACTCTTCTTCAAAACTCACACCTAAAAGATTATCAAACGTTTCAATTAACGTTTTCACATCATAACCATATCCTTGCTTACCGAGAGAACCAATAAACGAAAAATCACGACGAATTGTAGTAGATTCAATATCTACAAATAAAGATAATTCTCGCGATAAAATACGTTCAACTCCCATATTATAGAGTTTTCTTAATGCCTTTAAATATATAGGGTACCTTTGCATAGTTGCCTTTGGTACATTAGATATATTACTCATGATATCACCACCGTGTAAATCATATCACAAAGTCTTCCTATATTAAATGTGAAAACTTTAATAAGAAATTAGTTGTTTGTTAGAAAGTGCCGATATTTCACAATCTCCACGCACACCTTTATCATAAGCGATTTGACCTGCTAATCCGATCATGGCCGCTTGATCCATACATGCCCAAAGTGGCGGAACTAAAATATTTAAGTTTGGATATTTTATATTTAAATCTACAATTTGTTTACGAACCTCTGAGTTAGCAGCGACCCCGCCTGCCAACACAAGCGATTTATATTGAATTGTTGAGTTCTCAAGAGCGTATTCAACACGTGACATGAGCTCTCTAACCGCTGCATGCTGGAATGCATATGCAACATCTTCTACAATAACCTCACGACCATTGCGCTCCTCACGAAGCGTTAATTGTCTCACTGCAGATTTTAGTCCGCTAAAAGAGAAATCCAGTGGATTTTCTGTTTTTACTTTTGGTAATTGATAATTCGTTTTTCCTGTCTGTGCGAGTTTGTCAATTACCGGTCCGCCGGGATAGCCTAATCCAAGTAGACGCGAAACCTTATCAAATGCCTCTCCTACCGCATCATCCTGAGTCTTACCAATTACTTCGAATTGATATTCATCGATCATTGAGACGAGCTCAGTATGACCTCCCGAAATAACAAGAGCAAGCAATGGAAATTTCAAATCTCCAACCAATTTATTGGCATAAATATGACCCGCAATATGGTGTACTGGTACCAAAGGTTTTCCTAAACTCCAGGCAATTGTTTTGGCTGCCATAACACCTACGTGTAAAGACCCAATTAAACCGGGTCCTTGTGTAACAGCAATCGCATCCACGTCCTCAATTTTTATATCTGCTTTGTTTAAAGCATCCTTAATTACGATGTTGATGTTTTCTACATGAAGTCTTGAAGCGACTTCTGGAAAAACACCACCATATTGTTTATGAATTTCAATTTGAGTTGATACCGAGTTACTTAAAACCTCAATACCGTCTTTAATTATTGCGCAAGATGTTTCATCACAACTTGACTCTATAGCTAATATTAACATTTATAACACCTTTCTCATCACAATTGCATTTCTGTTTGTACCATAATAATTTTGACGAATTGATATCATTTCAAAATTAAATTTTAGATAGAATTGGAGTGCATTTGTATTATTTTCTTCAACTTCTAAGAAGATTTCTTTTACCTTGTAATTTGTGGAAATACTACATAGATGATTCATAAGTTTCTTTCCATAACCTTGGGATTGATAATCTGGATGAATTGCAATTTGGAGTATATCACATGTATCTCCAATCAACCTAAGACTATAAAAACCAATCACGCTATGATTCGTTTCAATGACATCCACCACGGAATTTGTGTTTGATAGTTCATCCAAATATTGTTTTTCAGTCCAATGCGAAGCAAGTGTAAGTTGATCAATTTGAATAATTGCTTGAACATCATCAATTGTTGCGTTACGAATCATTATTTGATGTAATTCGGAACAAGTAAATCAATATTTGTTTCTACTTCCCAAGAGTCCTTTACATCAAGAATATTCTGTATAATGCGTGGGTTTTCTGATTTTTGATCCAACAAATCCAGATCACCAAATAAATCAAGATCAATATCCTTTAATTCATCCATCATATATATACGCTCATCATTAACTATACCATTTGATACATAAGC
The DNA here is from genome assembly GCF_016617625.1 of Erysipelothrix sp. strain 2 (EsS2-6-Brazil). NCBI lineage: Bacteria > Bacillati > Bacillota > Erysipelotrichia > Erysipelotrichales > Erysipelotrichaceae > Erysipelothrix > Erysipelothrix sp. strain 2 (EsS2-6-Brazil). The sequence goes on along the minus strand of NZ_SBAR01000004.1, from coordinate 950 downwards.
ACCGAATACACGACCTGATCGCGCATCAATGAATGAGAAACCATTATTATTTCCAGATAAAGAAAGCAATGTATTAACTTTATAAACCTTTAGTTTATGATTAGTCAGTGCAAATGTTTTAGCGAAAGTCATCCCAATTCTTAAACCAGTGTAACTTCCTGGTCCACTTGTAATTACGACTTGGTCGATATCCATAGGAACCAATTTAGCTTCTCGAATTGCTTCATCCACATAAGTTAATAAAAATTCAGATTGCTTTTTATCCATAAGAGATTGTTTATTTACTTTCAAGGTCCCATCAACCTCCAAGCCAACAGCAAGAAATTTATGCGATGTATCAATAATTAGTGTATTCATTAATTCAGCTCCTCAATTGTAATTGTTCTCTCATTTTCATCATCATAATCAAGAGTTATTAGATAGTCTATTTTGAAATCCAAGTCATCCAGATATTTTCCCCATTCGAGTACGACAACATTTTCATCGTCTAACAAATCAAATAAACCAATCGCATCCGAAGAAACACCTTCTAATCGATATGCATCAATATGTTTTAAATTCAGTCGACCGTCGTATTCCTTTAGAATCGTAAATGTCGGACTACTAATTGTCTCAGAAATATTTAAACCCTTCGCAAGGCCTTTTGTAAACGCAGTTTTTCCAACGCCTAGATCACCTGCTAAAGATATAAGGCAACCCTTTGACAGACTTTGTCCAAATTGCTCTCCTAATTGCATTGTCTCAGTTACTGAGTATGTTTTTATTTGTTTTTTCATTTTCATCACCATCCGAATAATTATATCACACTTCTTACACAAATATAAAAAAAAGACACTCTAAATAGAGTGTCAAATTACCTGGCGATGAACTATCTTCACTAGCGCTTGGCTAGATATTGTCGCCGCTAAAGTGCTTAACTTCTGTGTTCGAGATGGGAACAGGTGTGACCA
>NZ_SBAR01000003.1:0-174850 GCF_016617625.1 Erysipelothrix sp. strain 2 (EsS2-6-Brazil) | reverse complement strand
TCGTTCCTTTAGGTATTCCTGTTTCTTGTGATAGTTTCGCAGCACTTATATGTTCATCAATATGACGTGTAACGACTTTAATACGATCCTCATAAGTCCATTTATTATTTAATCCGCCTTTGGGTCTTCCCATCATTAATACCTCCGTTTTATCTCTGATTTTATTATTACACAAAAAAAGTAGACAAGTCTTTTTTACTTGTCTACTTTTAGTTTACTACTCCACCTTTAAGGAGCTATTTCTTTTTTTATACCTATTTTAATTAGAATTGAATTCATGATTTTAAAGAGTTCATCCTGATATTTCGTAACCTCATATGCGATTAGAATACCCAACAACGTCCCTACCAAAACATCCGATGGATAATGAACATAAGCATAAAGCCTTGAAAATGCCATGAGAATCGCTAAAGTGAGATAAATAGGCTTGTATTTAATATGATTAAAGTACAGAATCATTGCAACCGCAAATGAACTGGCTGCATGGCCTGAAGGAAATGACGATCCTCTCGGAACCGAGATGATTAAATCTACGGGATTAGCGTAAAAAGGTCGAGGACGCATGACTATTGGTTTAATAATGCCGCTAATTAAGACCACTTCTATCGCAAGCGCAATGAGCCCTAAAATTGCGATTTTACGTGTTTTTTTCATTATAAATAAGATTATTAAAATGATAAACCAAATCTCACCATGATCACCCAATGATGTAAAGAGCGCAAAAAAACGATCCAACATCGGTGTGCGCAAAGTCTGTATCCAGTTTAAGATTGATAGTTCCATATTTATCACCCTATTCATCATACCAAATCCGAATTATAAAGTGTGGATTCTGACATAAAAAAACCGCTATTTCTAGCGGTCAAAGATTGTTTCAGCATGATTGATACTTACTTCACGGCCCAAGTCCGTTAATTTAATGATATCTCGATCAATCGTAACATACTTTTTCATTTCTAAACTTTCAATAATTTTTTGTATCTTTGTTTGAGACCAGTTGAGGTGTTCATAAATACTCCATACACCCGCTTCTTCTGCTTCTACTTCACTTTCTTCGTGATTAAACAGATGGAAGAGAACTGTAAGTTCAGCAAATTCGCTTTTTTGTTGGTGACGGCGAATTTTATTTGAAATTAAACCCTCTCGTGGCGAGAAGAGAAATACGATACCAAATGAGATTCCTGTCATCAGTGCCATACTTCCAGCTATTGAAACGTCAAAGTGACTTGCGAATTGATAACCCGTGATGGCATTAAAGATTGCGAACCCAGAACTAATAAGAATCAATTTAACTAAGTCATGTGTCAATAAGAATGCTGTGATTGGAGGTCCAATCATAAATGCGATAACAAGCACCGATCCAACGGCATTAAATGCACCGACAGCCGTTACTGAAATAAGCGTCATTAACGCATAATGTAGGAGTACAGGCGCAAAGCCCAGTGTTGCGGCAAGAAGTGGATCAAAACTTGTAAGTTTTAGTTCTTTAAAGAATATTAGTACAAAGAGTAAATCAACAACGAGTATAACCGACATCGTAACTAAACTCTTTGGCAACTCCATCCCAAGAACGAGCATTGTATCAAATGGCGCGAAAGCAATCTCACCTAATAATACTGCATCGGTATCTAAGTGTACCGAACCTGCATATCGCGTAATTAAGATAATTGCGATACTAAAGAGCAGTGGAAATACAACACCAATTGAGGATTCTTCTGAAAGAAGACGCGTACTTTGCAACATCTCAATGAGGTATACGGTGAGTACACCTGTAATGGATGCTCCTAAGATAAGGATTGGGGAGTTAAAATCATGTGTTATAAAGAATCCGATAACGATCCCCAATAAAATCGTATGCGTAATTGCATCACTCATCATCGCCATTTTTTTAAGAACTAAGAATACACCGAGTAATGAACAGGATAAAGCGACGACAACCGCAATCATCATGATTTGCATTGGAATTGATATTGTCATAACTGATCACCTCGATTTTGTTCGTATTCTAATTTCGCAACACGCGTTAACTTAAAGTACATTGAGTCATCAACCCGTTCGACCATATGTCGTTTCTTGAGATTGTTGAAGAGACGATCAAACGATTTTCCTTCACGATGATGATCAATAATACATGCTTCTTGTAATTGCTCTTTTGTAAACTGTGCATCAATATCAAGCAATTGATGTGTCAATAGATTAATAATTGCCATATCTGCTTCAAATGCTTGTTTTGCACCGTGTTGACGGAGACCTTTGTTAATAATTCCACGTCCAGGAGCAAATAGAAGACTTACAATAACAATACTGCTTGCAATCACGACAACCGCAGGACCTGTAGGAAATTTATTTATGAGAGAACTTACGATGGTTCCTCCAAGACCTGAAATTGCACCAAATACTGCAGCAAGAATTGTCATTCCTGTTAAGGATCGGGTCCATTGTCGGGCAGCAACTGCAGGTGCAATAATAAGTGCTGACATTAAGACAACCCCTACCATCTGTATTCCCATAATAATTGCAGCGACAATAAATCCAGATAATACAATATTAAGAAACTGTGTGGATAACCCAATTGAATGCGCATAAATCGGATCAAATGAGAACACCTTAATTTCTTTCCATAATAAGATCATAAGAACAACCACAACAAGGGTTACCCCTATTACAAAGTAAACATCTCTTTGTAGAATTGTGGCCGCTTGACCAAATAGAAATCGTTCCAAACCAGCTTGTTGTGAATCCGGCATTTTTTGAATATGAGTAAGAAGAATAAATCCTACCCCAAAGAATACCGACATCACAAGTGCCATTGCACTCTCGAAATTTATTCGAGTGTTGTTTGAGATTGAGTTAATAATTAACGTTGCAAGAAGACCTGCAATAAGGGCACCTAGAAGCAATATCTCTGTATTTTTAGTTCCGGTCATAATAAATGACACCGTAATCCCAGCTAATGCTGAGTGAGCAATACTGTCTCCAAGTAAACTTTGTTTTCGAAGTACCGCAAATGTTCCAGTAACTCCGGTAAGAATTCCTAACGCAATCGATCCAAGTGCAACGATTTGAAATGTATAGTTACTAAACAAATCGATAATTGCATTTATCATGATTTTACAATACCTCCTACATCTGTATGGTAGGTAATTTTTAGGTTTTCTTGAGTAAAGGTATTTTGAACAGGACCCCACGCAACAAGTTTTACATTAACAAGTGCTATGTTATCAAAATAACCTTCAATGCTTGTTAGGTCGTGATGCACAACAATTACCGTTTTACCTGCTGCCGCAAGTTCTTTGAGCAATGTCATCAAGATTTCTTCTGTCTTAACATCTACCCCTTTTAAAGGCTCATCTAAGATATAAATCTCAGCTTGTTGTGTTAATGCACGAGCAAGGAAAACACGTTGTTGTTGTCCACCTGAGAGTTGACTAATTTGTCGATCCCGATAAGCACTCATTCCAACACGTTCGAGCATCTCATTTGCGATTTCACGGTCTTCTTTACGTGGGCGTTTAATCCATCCAATATGACCATAACGTCCCATCAAAACGATGTCTTCCACGGTAGCGGGAAAATCCCAGTCAACACTTCCGCTTTGAGGTACATAAGCGATATTCTTATATTCATCCTTTTGATGCTGTCCATTTATTGTTATTTTTCCAGAAATAGGTTTTAAAAGACCCATAATCGCCTTAATCATAGTCGATTTCCCTGCACCGTTAGGTCCAACAATTGCGGTCAATTTCCCCTTTTCAAATTTTACATCACAATCCCATAGAACAGGTTTAACGTCATAAGTGACCGTCAAATCTTCAACTTCGATTGCATATTCCTTCTCTGCCATATTCACACTCCCTTTTCTTTTATTTTAAGTTGTCTACAATTGTATCAACATTAATTTTATACGTCTCGATATAGCTCGCATCTTCTTTTAAGGAGTCCGAATAAATTTCTCCACCAATTGAAACATCAAAACCACGGTCTTTTACTGCTGCTTGTAACGATTCAATTGTTTTCTTAGGTACGCTTGATTCTGTATAAATTGCTTTAATTTTTCGATCAACAATCAAGTCTGAAACTTTATTGATATCTGCGATACCCGCTTCAGATTGTGTTGAAATCCCTTGGATTGCTTCCACATGAACACCAAAGTATCGACCAAAGTATGCGAACGCATCATGGGCTGTAACTAATACACGTTGTTGTTCTGGAATCTCAGCAATACGATTTTTAATGTAAGTATCCATATCTGATAATTCAGATACATATTGTGTTGCATTATTTTGGTAATAATCTTTGTTCTCTGCATCAAATGCTGATAATTTATCCGCTACATGTTGTGCACTTTTTTTCCAAAGATTTACGTCAAACCAAATGTGTGGGTCATGACCCCCTTGTTCTTCATCATTAATGATGTCACTTGGTACAAGTGCATCTTCAAGTTTAATAATGTTTTTACCAGATCCTTCAAGACCCGATAGAACATCATCCAATTTAGCTTCAAGATGAACACCATTAAATGCTACAACGTCCGCTTCTTGGATTGCTTTAACATCACTTGGCTTTGCTTTATACAAGTGAGGGTCAACACCAGCAACCATCATTCCATTAACGGTTACCTTATCTCCACCAATAATTTCCACCAGGTCTTTAATCATTGTTGTTGTCGCAACAACATTAAGTTTCCCCTCTTTTTCAGTCGATGGTTTATCGGGTGCGGATTTACATCCTGTTAATACTAAGAGTGAAACAAGTAAAACTGCTAATATTTTTTTCATACTATTCCTCGCTATCTAATATTACGTAGATTTCTTGTGATGCCTTATGACTTACCGGAACATGACGATTGTCGATCAAGATATGGTGGGGTCCCTCATATGGATCAACTTCCACAACTTCAAACGTTGCACCTAAATTTAATTTCACATGTTCTAAATAATTTAAGAGTTCTTCGTGATCACGTACTTTCGCTAGCACACCACGTTGGCCTTTTTTTAATGAACTTAATGGGACTGACAGATTCGTATCTGCCGTCGCATTTCCATAAATCCGACTTCCGTGAGGACAGTGTTCTGGAAAACCTAGAAATTCATTTAACCGATCTGCAAGGAGTTCTGAAGTACCATGTTCAAGAACTTCCGCATCTTCGTGAACTTCAGTCCATGAATAACCAAGATGCTCTACAAGAAATACTTCCCAAAGACGATGCTTACGAACTAACGTTTTGGCTTCATTTGTTCCCTTTTCCGTTAAAGATAATCCAAGTTGTTTATCTTTAACGACATGATCTGATTCAATAAGCTTTCGAACCATCTCACTTGTTGAAGCAGGAGAAACGCCTAATCGTTCCGCAAGTTCTTTATTGGTTAGCTTTTCATTTTTTTCATTACATGAGTAAATTGTTTTAATATAATCTTCACGATTCGGTGTCATTGCATACCTCTTTCTAATAATTAGGCTAACCTAATTCATTAGTAGTATACACCTAACCTCTATGTTATGCAACCCATTATCCATCATTTTCCTTTCACACACCTTACACACAGTCCCGTGTTACACTAAGATAAAGGAGGTCTTTCTATGAAATATATTTGGCACGGGCATTCATGTTTTGAAATTATTTGTAACAACAATCGTATGATTATTGATCCATTTATTACAGGAAATCCTTTAAGCACGACCGATATCACTGAGATATCCGTGGATGCGATTCTCATAACGCACGCACATGAAGATCACGTGGGTGATGCAGCCCGAATCGCGAAACAAAATAACGTCCCGATTATTTGTATCGTAGAGCTTGCGAATTACTTCGAGGAAGAAGGGCTTGAAACCATTGGGATGAACTTGGGTGGAACGTATCGTCTTCCCTTTGCGTCCATAAAAATGACGCCTGCCCTCCATTCTTCATCTTATAAAGGAAAGGAACTAGGTGTCGCTGCTGGATTTGTCATCGATGATGGGACTTCTCGTTTCTATCATGCGGGAGATACCGCACTATTTAGTGATATGGAACTTATCGGTCCAGTTGACATCGCATGCCTTCCCATTGGAGATCACTTTACGATGGGTATTGAGGATGCAGCTCATGCTACCCACTTTATTTCATCCCAGTACTATATACCTATGCACTATAATACCTTCCCCCTCATTCAAGCGGATCCAGAATTGTTTAAACTAAAATGCTCCCCCAAAAAAGTTATGATCCCCAAAATAGGCGAAATATATCACGTAAACTGACATCTAAGCGTGGTTTTGTTGTATATAGAATGTTTTCGCCCTTTCAGTATTGTTTAGTAAACATAGAGGAGTATAATAAAAATAAAGGAGTGATAATTATGTTACAGGAAAGAATTAATCGTGTTATTAATAATCATCAAATGAGTTGCGAACACCGCAGTCATTACCTCTATATCTTAAAAGGATTTAATGTTGTCCTTGATCGATTTACGGTTCCCGTTGAGAATTTAGATATCAATCGTATTGAAGAACAAAAAAACTTCTACATTAAATATGAGGAAGCGATGACCCTAGGAGATGGCATCATCAAACGACTTAAAGATAATAACTATGATATTTGGATTGTTGAGTTTAACCTTTTTGAAGGGGCTTATCTTGCAAAACGGGTTCTTTCAGATTATCTTGAAGCAACACCACTTGATGATTTCTATCTCGTTCAATATCCTGATCTTTCATGGGTGGAAACGCATAAAACGATTGCGATTTTCAACACTGATAATCCCCTCAAGGGAATTTCTGACATGCCATTGGATAATGATGCCCGTCTTGATTTGTTTAAATCTATGAAATAAAAAACTTAGTATAAAATATACTAAGTTTTTTATTTAAATGAAGATGGATTTTCAGCCCAAGCTTGGAGTAATGATAGGTTTTCGTCCGTTATCGCTTCCATTTCCCGTGCTACTTGAATCAATGTTGAGTAATTGGACAAAGTATGTAACGTGATTTTTGCTTCATTGAAAGCCACTAGAGCTTTTTGGAGCTCATAAGTAAAGACCGCATAAACACAAAGAACTTCAATTCCTTCATCTTTCAATGCATCGCAAACCTTGATACAACTTCCCCCAGTTGAAATCAAGTCTTCGATAACGATAACTTTTGAACCTTTTGGAATCATCCCTTCAATTTGTTTCCCTTTCCCATGATCTTTCGGTTTAGGTCGAACATAAGCCATGGGTTTGTCCAATAAATCTGCGACCCAACATGCTTGTGGAATTCCAGCAGTTGCAGTTCCAACAATATAATCTACCTCTGGATACGTTTCACGAATTGCTTTTGCAAAGGCTTCCGCAATATATTTTCGAACATGAGGATAACTCATTGTGATTCGGTTATCACAATATATTGGACTCTTTATTCCACTTGCCCATGTATAAAGATTATCTGGACTTAAGGTTACAGCTTCTACTTCAAGAAGATATTGTGCTATTTTTTTAGATGTATTCATGATGCGACCTCCCATTCTGCAACAATCTGTTCATATGCTAAGACAGGATCTTCGGCTTGCGTAATGGGTCTTCCCACAACAATATAGCTTGAACCATTTGCACGCGCTTGAGCAGGCGTCGTTACCCTTTTTTGATCTCCTTTATCAGCAGCATTTGGTCTAATGCCCGGTGTAACGGTTAAAAAGTCATTTCCCAAAGTTTCACGAATCAGTTTGGATTCGAGTGGAGAACACACCACACCATCAAGGCCAGCACTCTGTGTTAGCTCAGCATAATGCAGTACCGAATCGTTTAAAGATGCATGGACAAGTTGTTCTTGTTGCATTTGGAATTCCGATGTTGATGTTAATTGTGTTACCGCAATTAATACACCCTCATCACCAAACCCATGTCGTGCCGCCTCCATCATTTCAAGACCGCCCGCTGCATGAACATTCGTCATGTCAACACCCATTGTTTTTAAGCGACGCATGGTTCGCTCAACAGTATTGGGGATGTCGTGGAGTTTAAGATCTAAGAAAATTTTATGTCCTCTTTTTTTAATCTCATGAATAATAGAGGGACCACTTTGATAATACAGTTCCATTCCCACTTTCACAAAGAGGTTCTTACCCTCGAATAAATCTAAAAATGCTAATGCAGCGTCCGTTCCATCAAAATCTAATGCAATAATTACGTTTTCCATTATATTCTCCTTTTACGTAGTTTCAAGTACAACTCTATCAATTCCATCAGTCTCAACAGTTTGAACGTAAATACGCTCCTTAAGTGAACTTGGAATGTTTTTACCAATAAAGTCTGCACTAATAGGTAACTCGCGATGGCCTCGATCTATAAGTACAGCAAGGGAAATGGAAGCTGGACGCCCTAAATCAATAATCGCATCCATCGATGAGCGAACACTTCGTCCTGTAAATAAAACATCATCTACGATAACCACATGTTTTTGTGTTAATGAATCCGATCGCTTGAGTGCCTGCTTGGAACGGACATCATCGCGATAAGCATGGATGTTTAAACTTATGCATTCAACCGGTCCTTCAATGCTTTCAAGTTTCTTCTGGATTCGCGTTGCAATATCGATACCTCGTGTTTCAATACCTACGAGCACAACACTCTCAACACCATGGAAACGCTCTAAAATTTCAAACGCAATCCGATTCATAGCACGTTGAATTTCTTCTTGGTTCATAATCATTTTTGTCATCATTTCCCTCCAATCATAGAAAAGAGCCCCTTCTCGCGCACGAAAAGAGGCTCATCATTAGATGAAGTGGTAATTTCTCTTTCCTTGCTTGCCTCTCTGGACAATTTTAAAGGTTCCTATTTCTAACTAATCATATGCGTTTCTGATTTAACTGTCAACTCCTTAACATAATAACCATTCATATTTACGTTGATGATAGAATAAATTAAAAGAGGTATTACAATGTTTGGAACATTATGAAAACATGAACACCTAACCAAGCATAAGTCTACAAGCACTTTCTGAAGGCATTTGCTCTATTTCATATATTTTTCCAAAATCGAATCAAACACTGTCATTCCCAGTATGATATTTTTTTTATATTTCTTTGATAGTTTAAGCATTGTAGTATTAAGAGATGCTCCCAAAATTAATGTGAAACAATTATATAATTATCAAATACATAAACTTACAACTTTGTAAGACCTGTGTAAGTAAATTCAATGGTTCAAAATCCAATTATTTCTTATGATAATTATAGAAGGAGTTGATCCAATGTTATCTGTTCTATTCTCGCAGGGCTCACCCATTGTTTTAGAATCCATTCATTCATTCTTAAATCTTGAGCCGCTTAGAATCCTCGCTTTACTTGTTAATCCCATGATTGCTGTGATGGTATATCGTTACTTTCTTGCTTCAAAAAACAAGCGTCTTTTACTTTACAAATTATGGGGTGGTAGCGTACTTTTGTTTATCCTCAATGCTTTCTTTAATGCCTTTGTACTTGCTCCTCAGTACCAGGTTAAGCGTAATTTGTGCTTGACGTTCTTTTTAATTTTCTTGTTGTTTTATCTCTACGAATACTTTATTACAGAAAAGTACCCGACTTTTCAATTAATCGGTTGGATTTGTCTTCCGATCACACTGCTTCTAAGCTTTAAATATCTTAATCAAGCGCTCATCCTTATTTCCTTTGCAAGTCTTCTCTATATTTTAAAAGATGCTCCGCGTCTTCAATTTTCAGGATGGATCGTCCTTACATTAATCTTTTCTCTATGGATCAATCCCTTCTATTTTCTAGCACTTCTTCTTTTCCCCTTTTCTCAAATCAAAAAGGATCATCTCATGAATCCTTTTATACCTTCTCTCATTCTTATTTATCATCTTTTATCATGGTCTTTTTCCGTCCTTGCCACGTATGCATAAAAAACGTCTTGGTTTTGTTCCAAGACGTTTTAAATTAGCTGATCGGTATCCATGGTGATTTCTAACTCGTAAGGAATTCCTTCTTCTCTTAAATACTCTGTGATTTCATGTTTAATGCGATCGGGTTCATGCTTTAATGCATCACATAAAACAATTTCAAATCGTAGGACATTATTAATAATTCGTAAATCATGGAATGTACATCCCGCGCAAGAATCTCTTAGGTAATGTTTAATTACCTGTTGAATATTTAAAATTTCCGGACTATCCATATCCAATGGATCTAAATGAATCACAAGGTCGATATTTGTTTCTTCTTTTATTTCACGTTCAATCGCATCAATAATATTATGCGCTTCAATCAGGGATAACGTTGCATTAACTTCTACATGGACAACACCATAAATATGATATTTACCATAATTATGAATCATTAAATCATGATAACCCTCGATGTTTGAATTCCTACAAAGAATTTCTTTTACTTTTTGTAATGTATCCCCATCCGGTCTACTTCCTAAGAGTTCATTCATAAATTCACGAAGCATCATCACCGAAGAATAGATAATAAAAAGAGCAATAATAATCCCAAGGTAGGTATCAATTCGAACCTTAAAATAATATTGAACAATCAATGCCAACAAAATCGAGCCTGTTATATAGACATCATTTTGACTATCTTTAGCACTCGCAACCAATACATCAGAATCTACTTCTTTCGCTTTCTTTGAATAATATAAAGCCATCGCTATTTTCACGATGATTGAGGATACCAATACAAAAATCATGGCTTGACTCATCTGCATCGGTTGAGGATTGAGAAGATCTTTAACGGATGACTTGATAATGTCAACACCTAAATAAAGCATGATAATCGAAATCACAAATCCGCTAATGTATTCAAATCGCTCATGTCCATAAGGATGCTCCTTATCTGCTGGCTTTGCCGCAATTTTAAATCCAACAATCGTAATAATGGATGATAAGCTATCTGATAGATTATTAATTGCATCCGCAAGAATCGCAAAACTATGCGACAAAGTACCAACGATTAATTTTAAAGTAAAAAGAATCAAGTTACAGATTATCCCCACGATACCTGCCTTGATTCCAATCACATTTCTGTTTTCTAAGTTTTTCATACCCATATTATATCATATTAAATTTTCTCAAAGATAATGTTTATGTGAAATGGGTCCATGACTTTAAAATGATTCTCATCGAGATCTCTAATCGTTTCTCCGGCTTGAATCAGTTCATTTCGATATTCCGTAAAAGATGACGTTGAAATTGTAAAGGATTCCATACCTGTTTTATTATGAGGAAGGTCTCCAATATGAGGTCCTGCCCATTCATTGATCCCTATATGGTGATGATATTCATCACGAGAAACAAAGAGAGCCTTTTGCATTTCTGTTTTTAGATCAAACCCTAACTGATTAATATAGAACATCCGTGCTTTCTCGATATCGGCGACCTGAACATGAACGTGACCTAAAATTGTACCCAAAGGCATCCCATCCCATGCTTTTGGATCAGCAATCCGCATAAGTCGGTCTACGTCTACAGGTTCTGTCCCACCAACAATACTGCCATCATCATGAATAATCCATGATGATCGTGGTCGGTCGGCATAAACCTCGATACCATTTCCTTCAGGATCATTGAGATAAATGGCTTGAGAATAAAGATGATCCCCAAGTCCTGTAATCGATTGATTAACCGAAATGAGATGTTTTAAAAATGGACCTAAATGTGATTCATCCGGTAAGAGAAAGGCCATGTGATAAAGCCCACTATAGTTTTTGTTTGGTTTTTCATAACTTTCGGAAGCTTTAAGTGTGACAAGAGGCACATCATCAATACCCAAGATAACTGTATTTTGATTTTGACTTAATAAAGTAAGTCCTAATGTATTTTCGTAAAATGATTTCATCGCTTCAAGATCAAGAACTTTAAGAATGACATTTTTAATTGAAATATTTTTTAATGTTTTCATAGTTTCACCTCTATTAACATATTACTACACTATGTTATAAATGGAAGTATTATGCATAAAAAAAAGTGCTAGGCACTTTTTTGACATTTCGGACATAAACCATAGAGTTCTAATTGATGACGATCGATAATATAACCACTCTCGCGGGCTACCTTACCTTCATAATCTCCCAAAGGACATCCTTCAATAATCGTAATTGTTCCGCAATGCGTGCAAATAAGATGGTGTTTGTGAATATGACGTTTATAATCATAAACACTTTGAGAGGGCTCAAGCGGAACCGTCTTGGTTATGATATTTTTCTGTTCAAAGACATCCAACACGCGATAAATCGTTGATAAGTCCATATATTCTCCATCTGCATCCAAGGCTTCACGAATCTGATTAATCGTGATAGGCGTATCGCTATCCTTTAAGATCGTTAAAATTGCCTCGCGTTGGCGTGTTGATTTTATGCCATGATGATTTAATTCTGTTTTGATATCCATAATCAAGACCTCCTAGATAAATTCAATGGTTTCATTCACAATGGACGTGCTTAACGTACCCCGTGTTATATCCTTTAGTGGCTCAAGCAACATTGGGTCAGTTACACAAATCTGATAGCGAGCTAAGGAATCATAATTACGATCCAACACCGTACCCACGCTTGTGATATGAATCTCCACATCATTAATAAACTCATATGGGAACGAAAGATCAATCGTAAATACCTTTTGAGGTGCAAGGAGTTTTGCTTCGTCAAGTGTAAGCGAAACGGTTGAACCATAAGCTCGAATAAGACCACCAACCCCTAGCAAAACACCGCCATAATAGCGAACCACTACCGCAATAACACCGTCAAGCTTATGACCACGGAGCACTTGAAGCATGGGTAATCCTGCAGACGATGCAGGCTCACCATCATCATTTGATCGTTCAATATCACCCGTCCGATAAGCACTACAATGATGGGTTGCCTTTGGGTGCATCTTTTTAATTGATTTTAAATATGCTTTTGCTTCTTCTTCAGAATGAATCGGGGCCAAATAACCAATAAATTTTGACTTATTGATTTCTTGTTCCGCAATGACTTCTGATTGAATTGTTTTATAGTCTAATTGTTCCATGTATTTATTATAAATCATTTCGCCGCGTTCATAAAGGAATATAATAGTTTGACTTTCAAAGTATTATATTCTATAATGCTCTCATCGGAGGATATGTATGAAAAATTTAGCGATTGTATGTGATTCATCAGTTTGTTTCACACCAGAAGAAATTAAGAAATATAACGTTTTTATTGCACCCTTAACTTTAATTCATAACAATGTGGAGTACTTAGATCAAGAAACGATTTCCAAAGAAGAAGTTCATGACTTACTCTCTAAGAAAGAAAAGATTATGACTTCACAACCAAATCTTGGATCTTTGATTAATCTTTTTGAATCAATTCGAGACGAGGGCTATCATCAGATTCTTTCGATAACACTCTCATCGAATTTATCAGGAACTTATAGTGCCTTCAACCAGGCTGCTTCTCATGTCGAGAACTGCGACATTCGCGTTGTAGATTCCTTTACGTTAGGTGGACCCGTCCAACAAACCGTAAAGCTTGTGCGCTCTATGGAGTTAAATGGAATTACACTTGATGTGATGATTGAAAGAATAAACAAATTCTTACTTCACACAGAATCATTTGTTTATCCCCAAAACTTAGATCAATTACGAGTAAGTGGTCGTATTTCGAAACATGCAGCCACACTGGCTTCACTTTTAAAGGTGAAACCCCTCCTCTATCTTGAAAATCATGGTTTGACGATTGAAAAATTTGGTACTGCACGGACTGAAACTAAAATTTTTGAACTGTTGATTAATCATATGAAAGAACAAGGCATTACCCCTGAAGCGTATGATTTTTATTACCTACATAGCGACGCTAAAGAAATCATTACACGTCTTCGTGACGCACTTTTAGATTCGTTTGGGAACCATGATGCATATATTATGGATCTTCCAGCTGCGGTTGCCACGCATGCAGGCCTTGGAACCGTCGCAATTCAATGGATTCCAAAAACCGATAAATATATCATGTGAGGTCGTATGCATTTCATTATTAGTGTATAATGGTAGTACTTGGAGGTTGTATTATGAAAACTGCGGTTATTGTCGATAGTAGTAGTAATTATTATAATGAACATATCGAAATGGATGGTCTTTTCGCGATACCCTTACAGATCATCAATGAGGAGGATGCTTCACTTGAGAGTGTTGAGATATCAATTGATCAAGTTAATGCCCTCATGAGGGAAAATATTATGCTTCAAACATCACTGCCTGCACTGGGCATGATTGAAGATTTATTTAGAGAAATTAAATCAGAAGGTTATGAGCGTATTCTTGCGATACCGATAACTACTGGAATTTCTGGAACAATTGGTGCCATGAATACTGCGGCTCAATTTGTTGATATTGCGTTTGTTTATATCGACTGCTTTACAGCTGCTTCGATTGAACTGGACTGTGCAATTGCTGCTCGCAAGCTTCTTGATCAAGGATATGATATCCCTGAAATTAAAGAACGCATTGATGTAGCGCTCAATAACGGCAACACGTTTATTATTCCTGATGATTTAGCGCATCTATCACGTGGAGGTCGACTATCACCACTCGCCGCAAAACTTGGTGGTTTTCTAAAAATCAAACCAATACTTCATCTTAATAAAGAAACAAAAGGAATTATTGAACCTTTTGATAAAGTACGAACGATGTCTAAAGCAATTGATCGTGTTATTGAAGCGATGCAGGAAGCGGGCGTTGATGAAACTTTTAAAATTACAATCGTAGATGTGGATGCGAAAGATGAACTTCAAAAAACTGTTAAGAAGTTTGAAGAAGCATTCCCAAATACTGAAATATATGTAACGGAGTTAATTTCAACCGTTAGTGTTCATGTGGGAATTGGTTCACTTGCATTTCAATATATGAAAAAAATAGAAGTCTAATTTGGACTTCTTTTTCTTTTAAAAAAAGACATCCTTTGAACGAGGACGCCTTTATTTTCTATTCACTTCTTAGAGCAATTACAGGATCTTTTTTGGCAGCCATTCTTGAAGGTATTACTCCAGAAATGGATGTTAGTACGATACTAATTATAATTAAAATCACTGCATGTATTGGATTAACCACGGCTATATTTTCTGTTTTTGTGAGGTTATAAATAACCGCGTTGATTGGGAAGGTAAGCAGATATGTAACTACAATCCCCAATGTCCCGGATACAAATCCTATTAAGAATGTTTCAGCATTAAATACACGCGAAATATCTTTTTTACGAGCTCCAAGACTACGAAGTACACCAATCTCTTTGGTACGTTCGATAACTGAAACGTATGTAATAATTCCAATCATCAATGAAGAAACGACAAGAGAAATGGATGAAAATCCAATCAACACATAAGAAATTGTATTCACGACTGTTTCCATGACACCTGTAATCATTTCTGACATATCACTGTAAGTGATCTTATCGGCATCTTTTTTATCAATATTGTAAGCGTCAAGGTGTGTACGAATTTCCTTTTTCGCTTCAAAATCTGAAGGAATAATTGAGATGTTTCGTGGTAATGAAGATGACCCAAGTTCCTCAAGTTGATCTTGGTAGAGTGCATCCGCTTCTTTAAATGGATGCCCTTCAAATCCCATCCCCGATACAACACTATACGCTTTACCAACCTCTTTTTGAGCTTTTACAACATCAGAATTTGTAGAGTCCTTGATAAAGGCCTTAACTAAATCCGAACGGTAATATAAACCCGGCTGATACATTTGGAATGATGAATCTTCTTTTTGTCTCATCACACCCACAATCGATAAGGTTCTGGCATTTTCAGATCCATAGATTGTCTCATAGTTCTGTTGACTTGCTTCGCGATAGAGCCCAAATTCATCTTTAACAAAATAGTCATTATTTTGAATTAACTTAAATTCTTGACCTACAAGCGATTTCAAATCAACGTTATTTTCGATATCACCTAGACCTAATTCTTTAATTGTTTCTTTTGCGATACGATTATAGTTATCCACAACTAAAATCATCTCGTTATCACCTTGAGGCATACGGCCTTCAAGAACATCATATTGATTGTTGTTGAAGTCTTCATTATCGAGTAACTCACCCATATGTGATGAACTTGATTGTACATGAACGTATTTATCACTGGTTTTACGTATCATATTCATATTTGCTTTGTGAATATATTGGATTGAGATATATTTATCTGCATCAAGCTTATTCACATGATCAATATACTCTTGAGTAATATTGTTTGTAATAACATTTGTTTGAACTTTAGGTTCATAGATTTGCAACTTGGAATCTGTTGGAAACTCACTCATATTCGATGTATCTTCTGCCACAACAGGTCCTGAAAAATCAAAATCGGAGGAACCAATTGTAATCGGTGATGTCGCGAGTGTATCCGACTGCATTTTATTAATTGAGTTGGATAAACCTGAAGAAAGCGCCAAAATCAACGCGATTCCGATAATTCCGATACTTCCAGCAAAACTTGTTAAGACGGTACGTCCTTTTTTAGCCCACAAGTTCTTTCCACTGAGCCCAAGCGCTGTAATATATGGCATTTTTGTACGTTTTTGTTTAGTAAGTTTTTCTCCATTAATATCTGTTTCATAAGGATTACTGTCACTTATAATTTGCCCGTCCAACAATTCTACAATTCGATTGCTGTATTCATGCGCAAGCTCTGCATTATGAGTAACCATGATAACAAGACGATCTTGAGCAATTTCTTTGAGTAAATCCATGATAATAACACTGGTTTTACTATCAAGTGCTCCCGTGGGTTCATCGGCTAGAATAATTTCAGGATCATTAACAATCGCACGCGCTATTGCAACGCGTTGCATTTGTCCACCTGACAATTGATTCGGTTTTTTATTAATATGATCGATTAATCCAACTTTTTCTAAAGCAGTACGAGCACGTGACTCCCCTTCTTTTTTTGAAATTCCGGATAATTTTAATGATAGTTCAACATTTTGAAGAACCGTAAGATGCGGAATTAAGTTATAGGATTGAAAAACAAAACCTACAGAGCTGTTCCGATAAGAATCCCAATCACGATCTTTATAGTTTTTCGTTGAGATTCCTGAAATATTAAGATCCCCACTCGTATAACGATCAAGTCCACCTATTATATTCAACATCGTTGTCTTCCCACATCCTGAAGGACCGAGAATTGAAACGAACTCGTTTTTTCTAAATGTTAAAGAGACGCCCTTGAGCGCTTCTACTTCACCATATCTTTTGGTTATTTTATCTAATTTTAACATTTTATTTTCACCTCTAATGTATTAACACAGTAATACATTAGATGTTATTAGTCAATCTTTTTCGTATCATTGTCAAAAATAAACTTCTCACTGTAGTACTTCGAGTACTCAAAAACGAGTGTAAAAAAACCAATGGCCGTCGCAAATGAAAATGCAATCTCGTAGATGCTGACATCATAGACAAGCACACGAAGAGGGAGAAACAACATGCTAAATAATGGTGTTAGGGACAAATAGACACCCCAACCTTCGGTCATATGATAACGTGTATTGAGAAAAATCGATAGATAGTAAATACACAACATTAAAAAGTATAGCGGACCATGAACACTACCTGCTTCTTCAATGGATCGAATACGAACTGCAAGTACGAGTAGGATGATTTGAATCGTTGCAATTCCAACCATTAGAATTAAAAAGGCACATCCAATATTAATAAAATCACTCTGTGATAAGTTTAGGTTCTTTATGATATCAATAAATGTTTGTCCCTCAAAATCAAGAATACCAAGCGTTTGTAATAAATCGACCAACCCCTCACCTTGATCATATGTCTGACGCATGCATACCCAAAAACTAAAAATAAGTGCAAGACTTGTGAGTTGAATTGTCATCATCATGAGTCCAAGAATTACTTTAGTTACAAAATATGTTTTCACATGAATCACCGAACATACCATCTCTAGGACGTTGGAAGTTTTCTCCATAATAACCTCACTCATTGCGGAAGAACTTAAAGAGGTAATTAAGAAATATAAGGTTGTAAGAATTGAAAAGACAATTTCAAGATTAAGATTATTCTTGGCGGTAGTCTTGTATAAAATCACTGGCTTCTCATGACTCCCATTTTCATAGCTATCAATAATCAAGCCTAATGTACTCTTCTCCGTCGGACTTAAGGGTGTTTCCGTTTGGATTGTATAAACGCCTTCTTTTTTTGTAATTAGAACTGAAGCTTCATCATCATATTTTATTATTTTTTCGAATCCATCAGCAAAACGTTCCCAATCAATATCGATGGTTTTAATGGGAGTTGGTTCTGAAACACTGGGTAAAAGAATCGCTAAAATTTTATCACCAAAAAGCAAACATCCCATCACGGTAAATACGATTGCATAAAATAGGATGGTAGCCCGATTCAGCATGCGTCGCTTAATTGAAAACTTAATGAGTGTCTTCATAAGTAGTTTCCACCATTTCTTTTAAAGAAATTGAATCAACGATAATTTTTTCAACGCATCGATTTTCAATTAAATTTGGAAGTATAGTTTTTAAAATGTCCTTATTATGAATAATCAGGTACACCTTGTCCTCTACAACTTTAAAGTCTAAGCCAAGATGTTTGATATCATAAAACTGTTCCTTTTCCACGATTAGATATGTTATCGCTGCATCCCGCTTTAACGCTTTGAGTGAACCATATTTCATCATTTTTCCGTTTTTTAAAATTAGAACATAATCGGAGACCTCTTCGACCTCTTCATATTGATGGCTTGAAATTAGAATTGATTTTCCTTTTTTCGCCAGTTTACGAAGTAATCCTTTAATCAGTCTCATATTGTGGATATCCAAACCACTGAGTGGTTCATCCATTATGATTGTTTTGGGATCGTGAATCAGCCCACATAGAATTTGTACTTTTTGCTGGTTCCCTTTAGAAAGTGTCATGATTTTAGATTTGAAATAGATTTCAATTTCCAAATACTTCATCCAATATTCCAAACTTGACCGTATTTCATTAAGTTCCATACCATGCAATTGCGCATAGAGTTCTAAATGCTCTTTTACTGTAATATCCTTATACAGCGAACGATTTTCCGGAATATATCCGATGTTAGTAACATAAATATTTCCTGAATCTTTCTGAATTAGACCTGTAATTGTCTTAAACAGCGTCGATTTACCACTTCCGTTAACCCCCAACACAGCGAGAATTTCACCGTCATTGATTTCGAACGAGATATCTTTGATTCCTCGTTTGTTCTTGTAAAGCTTCGTTAACTGTTCAACTTTCATAGTACACCCCTCTAATAGATGTGCACTCTTTAAATTTTGACCTAAAAAAAAGTGGATCTACCACTTTTTTAAATCATTTAGCACGAACTCTAACGGATTACTGTTAAAAATATCAATCCATGTACTTTCAGTTTGATGCTTAAACCAGGTAATTTGACGCTTTGCCAATCTTCGGGTGTTTTTTTTAATGGATTCTTGAACTTCATCTAACGTACTATTCCCCTGGAAATAATCTACGAACTCTCGATACCCTATCGATTGCATGCTTTGCATCGTGAATAACTCAGGATACTTCGAATAAAGTTCAGTCACTTCTTCCAAAAGTCCTTGTTGCATCATTATATCAACACGCGCATTTATTCGGTCATAAAGTCTTGAACGCTCCCCTTGCAAGAAATAGATTCTAGCATCATAAAGACGTGTTTTTCCCCGATTCTCATTAACATCCGCTTTGGTCAAATTCGCACTCTTGACCATTTGTAAAGATCGAATAAGACGCTTTCGATTGTTGACATGAATTTTTTCTGCAGTAACTGGATCAATTTCTAATAGTTCATTCAGTAAATCTTGGTTGGATAACGTTTCATCAATTTGAGGAAGGTGAACCTCCTCATTAAATCTATAATCATTAAGCAATGCATTAATATAGAGCCCTGTTCCACCTACCACAATTGGTGTTTTACCTCTACTTAATATTAAGTCAATCGCTTCTCGAGCTTCTTTTTGAAAACGTGCAACATGATATGCGTCCGTAATGGAAACAATATCAATGAGATGGTGCGAAATTCCATCTTGTTCCTTTTCGGTTGGTTTTGCACTGCCAATATTGAGTTCTTTATAAACAGCAACGGAGTCGGCACTTATAATTTCTCCATTAAGTTCTTTGGCTAATGAAACTGCCAAGCTCGATTTTCCGGATGCTGTTACACCGGCAATGACGATAACTTTTTTCATCGTTTAAACTCCTTGATGAGTTGTTTATGCTCAACTGTAATAAATGTTGGTCGACCATGTGGACAATGAAAGGGTTGATCACACGATCTCAGTTGTCGCACCAACTCCGTCATCTCATCCATAGACATATATTCATTAAATCGAACTGAAGAATGACATGCTAACGTAGCCAAAACATTTCGTCGTAAGTCTTCTTCACGAATTGTTCGTTCATCTTCAAACATATCCAAAACTTCATGTATAAACTCCGAAACGATTTTTTCCTCGATCCATAGAGGTGTACTTCTTAATACAAATGCATCATCACCAAACACTTCCAACTCAAGTTGAAATTCTTTAAGAATCTGATTAATCTCGTGAACACGACCAATAATTGGCTTACGTCCTTCGATTATTAGAGGTATTAAAAAATCTTGTGTAGGGTTGTTTTGATTTAACATTTTATTTTGATAATATTCATACCGTACACGCTCCATTGCAGCATGCTGATCAATGATATACAGGCCTTGATCGCCTTGAGCTAAAATATAACATCCACTCATTTGTGATAAGACGGTAAGGGGTTCAATTCTTTCAGATACCTCCAAAGGTTCAATTTCTCGGGGTTTAAAGTCTGAAAGTGGCAATGATTCAGGCAGATAATCAGGAACATAGACTTTTTTGGGTTCTTCAATCAACGGTTCAAAACGTGGTAGTGGTTCACCAAGCAGGTCTTCTTTTATATCTGTTTGAACGGGTGGTTGCGTGGGAAAGGTAATGCGTTGTGGACGCATATGTTGATCTAAAATTGATGAAAAACAGTCCTGAATCAGTTCCACAAGAACATTATCTTTTGATAAACGAATTTCCCACTTGCTTGGATGTACGTTCACATCCACTAATTGAGGATCAACGTGAATATTCATCACAACAATTGGGTAGCGATCAGTAGGCATATGACGGCGATAACCATCAACGATTGCTTTTTGAATCTTAGGGAATCGAATCATACGATTATTAATATAAAGCCAAATTGAATATCGGTTTGCGCGATTATGTTGAGGGAGCGCCATAATTCCATCAATTTTGAAATCGTAATTTTCAGCATTAAAAAGTTTCGTGTCTTGAGTCACTTGAGCACCATAAACACGATGAAAAACATCCGCTATATCATTCCGGCCATAACTTCTAAAACTTATTTTACTTTCGTTATAAAGGGTAAATGATATGTGTGGATTTCCCATTGCAAACTTTTGAATTGTATCAAGGATGATTGATGTTTCATAATGGATGTTTTTGATGTGCTTCAACCTTGCAGGTGTTTTAAGGAATAGACTTGAAACAGATATGGTTGTTCCTTGATTGCGAGCTGCTCGCTCTTTAACCTTTTTTACTCCATTATCAATAATAATGCGATGACCTTCAGTACCGTCATTTGATAACGCTTCAACATGACTTACTGAAGCAATCGATGGTAATGCTTCACCCCTAAATCCAAAAGAAGCAATCGCATTAAGATCGAGGACACTATTAATTTTTGATGTTGAGTGACGTTCAAATGCTTGTGATAAATCATCACCGCTCATTCCATCACCATTATCACTGACCTCAATAAGGCCCATCCCACCTTCAACAATACGCACCTCAATACTTGTAGCATTCGCATCAATTGAATTTTCTACAAGTTCTTTAATAATACCCGCAGGACGTTCTACAACCTCTCCAGCAGCAATCATATTCGTTAGATGTGTATCCAGTACTTTTATTTTATTCATCGCCCTTGTCCTCAATGATTGATTTTAATTCAGAAAGAACCATGAGTGCTTCAATTGGTGTTAATTGGTTAACATCAAGGCTCTGCAATTTATTTTTTACGACACTATATCCCTGCGGTTCTACTTCTACCGTAACAACCTTAGAATCAATATCTAAACGGCTTTTGGACAATTCAAGAACCTCTAAATTGTGTTTAGCACGTTCAATGATACTTTGAGGTAAATGAGCCAAACGCGCTACATTAATCCCATACGACTTATCCGCACGTCCATCAATGACTTTATAGAGGAACGTCACTTCATCGTTTTCTTCATGTACTTCCACATGAATATTTTTAATCCCCTCATACATCGATTCTAACGTCACTAATTCATGATAATGCGTTGAGAAAATTGTGCGACTTTGAATTGAATTATTGATATACTCGATAATTGCCTGAGCTAGTGCCATTCCGTCATATGTTGACGTTCCTCGTCCAATTTCATCAAAAAGCACTAAGGAATGTTTGGTAGCACGCGAAAGTGCTGCTTGAGCCTCCATCATTTCAACCATAAATGTTGACTGTCCCATTAAAATATCATCACTTGCACCCATTCTTGTAAAGATTTGATCTACAAGGCTGAGTGTCATGCTTTCACACGGAACATAACATCCAATTTGCGCCAAAATAACATTAAGTGCGACCATTCTCATATAGGTACTTTTACCACCCATATTGGGTCCCGTTAAGATTAGAGTATTACGGGTCGCATTCATTAATACATCACTTGCAATATACTGGTGATCTTTTAATGTTGATTCTAAAACTGGATGCTTTCCGTTTTTAATATCTAACTCACTCCCGGATACAAATTCTGGACGTTGATAACCTGGTAAAGCAGACACTTCTGAAAGTGAGAGCAAAGCGTCCATGAGCGCTATCGATGATCCAATATTATGGATTTCCGTTGAAAATTGTGAAATATATTGAGTAACAGAATCAAACAACTCATGTTCAATTTCTAAAATACGTTCACTGGCTTGGCTTGTTTTTAATTCATATTCTTGTAATGCTTCACTAATGTATCGTTCAGCATTTGTTAAGGTTTGCTTTCGAATATAACCAAACTCTTCACGAACATTCTCAATTTGGCCTTTACTAATTTCAATGTAATATCCAAAAGCACGGGTATAACCCACTTTTAAGTTCTTAATGCCCGTTCTTTCGCGTTGTTCCGCCTCAAAATTAACAAGCCATTTCTTCCCATTTTTTGATAACTCTAAAAGTTCATCAAGTTCAGAATGAATCCCTTGTTTAAAGGTTCTCCCTTCTTTAAGTGCAACCGGCGCATCGTCTAAAATATGTGTATCAAGTACTTGATACGCATCCTGAAGAGGGTTGATCTGCATAAAGTTAAAACAGTCAATACCGTCCACTACTTCTTGTATTCGTTTGAAGGTACCGAGTGTTTTTTTAAGACGTACAAGATCCTGTGCATTATGCTTTGCGGTTGATAAGCGTGCAATAACGCGATGAATGTCATAAGTTTCTTTTAAACATTGAGAAAGTGCATCCGCAAGAAGATAATCTTCGATAAGTGTCTCAATTTGAATGTGTCGCTTATTGATGGAATCAACGCTCACCAATGGTTGCATCAACATTTCTTTAAGTGCGCGTGCTCCCATGTTTGTTTTAGTATGATTAATAAAGTGGAATAGGGATAATTCTTTTCCCTTTTGATGGTCAATGAGTTCGAGATTCGTCATTGTAGCATAATCCATACGTAAATATGCTTCATCATTAAGCACTACAACTTCTGATAAATGATTCAAACTACGCTTATGTGTATAAATGAGGTATTGAATTAACCGTGCTTGTGTTTTACAAATTGTTGGATCTTGATGTTGAACATCTTCTGCTAAGTCTTCTTGATATGAAATATAGATTTCGGTTTTACTTTTAATTTCATTTAGAATTTTAGAATCAAAATGTTCAGAAACAACAATTTCTTTTACTTGAAATTGTTGGAGTACTTTAATAATTTCAACAAAATCATTCATGACACGAATTGCACGTAGATTTCCTGAAACGATATCGCAACTGACAATCGTTGCATACACTAAATCGAGCGTTATTGAAGCAATTTCGCGCGTTTCGTTATCATCCATTTCAAAATATGTTCCTGGCGTTACAATCTCAACGACATCACGCTTAACAATCCCTTTTGCGTTTTTAGGATCTTCAACTTGTTCCACAATTGCTACTTTGTACCCTGCGGACACTAATTTTTGAATATAACCTTGCGCCGCATGATGTGGAACACCACACATTGGGGCCTTTTGATCCTTTCCAGCTGAACGCGCTGTTAAAACAAGATCCAAGACTTTTGATGCCGTGATAGCATCTTCAAAGAACAATTCATAGAAGTCTCCCAAGCGATAAAACACCAACGCATCATTGGTGTTTTTCTTTATGTCCATATATTGTTGTAACATTGGTGTTAATGTTGCTTGTGTCATTCTTCAGCATCCTCTTCCGCTTTAGGAAGTGCATCAAGATGACGATTTACCGCACGTTGCAACATATACGATGAGGATCCTACAGAAAGTGTAAAACCTTGTCGAGTCTCAACGATACGAGTAACCCCTTGTCGGTGTAATCCTGAAACATTTAATTCATCACGATCACGGAGCGCAACATGGATATGCGTTGGTGTGCTTGAAATCGCTTCAATATTTTCAAGGCCTCCCAATCGTTCAATAAAATCATTAACACGTTCTTTTTTACTTCCAATATTTAAGACATCAATTGCCATTCTACTATAGTAGAAACGGGTCATCGCAAAGTAAATAATAAATGTAATAATACCAACTAATAGAATAATCATAATTTTATTAAACATTACTGTATTTCTCATAAGACCAATAAAATCGATAAGGTTTCCCGGTGTTGCACTTGTCAACGTTCCCAAATACGAGAAGCCTACGGTTGCTCCAAATCCTACAAGAATCGCATAAATAAATGCGGTCATAAAGAGATGGAAGAAATATAGAATTGGACTTGTTAAAAGCATTAACAACTCAACTGGGAAGATAATTCCCCCGAGCATTGATGTTAGAATTACAATAACGAAGAGTGAAATGTTTTTCTTTAAAACTTTTTTATTGGAGATTGTTGAAACAACTGCAAGCAGATAACCTGGAATCGCAAATAAATTAAGCACATAGTATGCACTCGTATAGCGTCCAGCACCACTAATCATATTTAGACCCTCTTTAAGTTGAGCCGTCCAAATATTGGCATCCCCTACAAACGTTTCGCCTCCAATATTCATCCAGGACCCCCCAAGAGATCCAAGCCATATTTCTTGATGCATCATCGTTTGAATGTTCCCAAGTGTTAGAAGTCGTTCTAACCCTCCGTATGCAAAAAGACTCATCGGATTATGAGAATCTGAAGATATAAATTTCAATGCATTGTAGATACCATCCACAAACATAGGCCATCCATATGCAAAAAGCGCCCCTACGATTGCAGATCCAATAATTGCATTTACTAATTTAAGTGTATCTTTATCTAAATAAGAAACTTGGGAGAAACCAGTTGTTTCTTTATGGCTTCGATAACAATATCGAACCACAAGGAGTACGGCTAAGAAGCCAAAAATTCCTGTTTTAAACAAACCATATGATTCGTTTCCAATTGTAATGTTTAAAATGTCTGAATACGCAGCTTTTGGTGATGTTGTTGGTGACAACAGCGTCATCACAACTAAGAACACTAAATATGAAATAAATCCTGTAACCACGACATTGGTTTCATCATTTCGATGCGTTAACAATTTAATAAAAACATACAGTGGAAAATATGATAAAATGATACCACCAGCATACAACAACAATTTCGATGCTGTAACAAATAGTGGACTGTTAAATTTAAATATCATTACGATATATGGGTTTGCTATGATAGAACCGATTGTAATCAAGAAACAACCCAAGAATAATGATTTCAATGGGAGTTGTAACTGTTCATAATATGTCTGAAGACGATTCATTTTGAGCACCTCTAACTTTTCCATTCTATTATACACTATTACATTCATTCGCAAAAGGAGGCACGATGAACAAATTTATAAATGAAAGCAAACGACACTTCACCATTGATGTAACTTTAATTGTCTTACTCTTTGCACTCTTTGGAATAAGTCTTGTGGCAATTCATCTTGCAGCACCACTTATGAACCAAGATGGGGGCGTCAATTTAGTAATAAAACAAATTAGCTGGATTGTCGTAGGTCTTGGAGTCATTGCTTTTCTCCTCAAAATCGGCGTCGATCGTATCTTCACTGCAGTAGATATTGCCTATTGGATTTTAATGGTATGTCTACTCGGTCTTGTTATAGCACGTGTTCTATCTTCTCGATTCGGTATTCACATACCCTTCGCTGCAGAAATAAATGGGACGCATGCTTGGTATTCTATTCCGGGTATTGGTTCCTTCCAACCGAGTGAATTTATGAAAATCGTACTCGTAATTAAAACCGCCAATACTATTCATGAACATAATACATTGAAAACTGAATATTCATTTAAAAGTGATTTTGAATTAATCTATAAAATGATTAAATATGTTCTTCCACCCTTTATCTTGATATTTCTACAACCTGATACTGGGGTTCCAATTGTTATTCTTGTCAGCCTCGCTACGATGTTCTTCCTATCTGGTGTTCGACGCGAATGGATCATTGTTATTGTTGGTCTTGCACTTGGACTGCTACTGGGTATTGTTTGGCTTTATTACAATAATCAAGAGTTACTCAATACCATTTTGGGTGGTGGTGCAACGCATTATCGTCTCACCCGTTTCTATGGTTGGCTCGATTATGAGAAGTATCCTCAAACATATGGATACCAACTCTTCCAAGCACTGTTATCACTTGGTACTGCAGGTCTTACAGGTCATCCCTTAGGATCTGTAATTGCTCAGTTCCCAGAACCTCAAACTGACTTTATTTTCGCCGTTATTTCGCAAAACTTTGGGTTTCTCGGTGCATCTTTAGTTGTTATCTTATCATTTGCCTTTGATATAAAACTTGTGATAAATACACTAAGAAGTAATTTATCTAAAGAACGATATATGATGATGGGAATCATTGGAATGATTGTGTTCCAGGATTTACAGAATATCGGTATGATTCTAGGCATCCTGCCAATTACCGGAATTACCTTACCCTTTATATCTTATGGAGGATCATCTCTTGTTTCCTATATGATACCCATTGCTGTCGCACTGCATATGTACAGCGAAACCATTAATTTACACAAACACTAAAAAAGAAGGAAGGACTTTAGGGTCACTCCTTCTTTTCTTTTTAAAATAAAGCATTCAATCGTTGAATATGCGGAATATCATTAAACCGCGCAAAACGCATCACTTTTGGATAGCTGGAAATTCTAATTTCATGAATACCATCTAAATGCTTATGAAGGTGATCATAACATAATAATGCATGATCGAATGAATCACTTTTTAGAATTATTTTAGAGTCCGGTTTCATAATCAAAGGCGAATCCAAACTGCGTGCATATCGATGATGAATTCCAGATATTTCGGTTAGTTGTAGTAAATCTAATCCTGGGAAAATAACGGCACCACCGATGGAACGATTATATGCCGTCGAACCATATTGCCCAGAGATACAAACACCATTCCCTCTAAATGTCTCGAAATAACAATCATCAATGTAAATATCTAACGCTTGTGTTTTAACGATGTTTTCAACACGTATTTCATTTAGAGCACAGACATGGATTTCACGCGTATCGTTTATACAGAGTGCTTCAAGAATCCGTTTTTCTTCAATCACGGGTTCATTATGGATTACGTCTTTTATAAATTGATCCACACAATCTTTAGTATAGTCTGTGGAAAAACCCAACGTTCCCGAATGAATTCCAACGAAGGCTACATCGTCAATAATGTGAATCCAGTCATGAAACGCTTTTAAAAGTGTTCCATCTCCACCAACACAAATAATGAGTTCAGGATTCTGGTCATCAAATATAAAATTATTTTCCACAAGAGCATCGCGAATCTTCATGCAGATACCTTGTGACGCAACATCACCACGTTGAACAAGTGTAAAACGTTTCATAATCCACTTCCTTTTCCTTTAGACTTATTGTACCATAGATGTATGAAACAACATCTCGAAATTGAATATAAAACTCAACTCACCCAGGACGAATTTAACCATATTTTGAATTCGTTCCCTTTTAAAGATCCTAAGTATCAAGAAAATACATACTATGATACACCGAAAGGTTCTTTATTTAAACAACACTCCATGTGCCGTATACGCACAATTGGTAGTATTCATGAGTTCACATTAAAAGTACCTCAAGAAGAAGGTGTATTGGAATACGAGGTTATTTTAAATGAAAAGTCACTTATGGATGAACGCATTATTGATTTTTTAAATGAAAAAGACATTGACGTAAATACGATGGAGGTCACCGCATTCAGTAATACAGTCCGCTATGAATACTCTGACATCTATGGTGTTTGGTGTTTAGATTATACCCGTTTTTTAAATAATTCCGATTATGAACTGGAATATGAACTTCATGAAAGCAATGAAAAAGCGTACCCGCACTACCTTGATACGCTTCAATTATTGGGGATTCAATATAAACCTTCAAAACCTAAATATCTACGAGCTCTAGATTCATCTGCTGAATAAGATCCTTGTATGATTGTGATGCTGTTTGATTTTTAATGCATAAAGAAATTGAGAACTTGAAATCTTCAAGTTCTTTTTTTATTACCCAGGAAATACCAAGCAAAGGATATATTTGATTCTTAAGGGATGAACAGGGCAATGATATGGATGCAGTTTTGTTTCCATAATAGGTATATCCAATCGGTCCGATTTTATACTTTTCTTGATTGGTAGAAATCATCGACTCCTGAATAAGCGTCCACTCCGTCCGAATGCTTGATAGGATATCTCTTAGACGTTGATGCTCGAGATCTTGAATAATGTCACGTTCGCTTAATTCATGTTTATGGACTTTGGTAAACCACTCATCCAGCCCAATTTCTAATCCTTTGTTTAGAAGATTCAATACGGTATTTTGGTCATCATCCTCAAGATAAGTAAATGATTCTAAACGTTTGGTAAGTTTAAAATCTACTTCATGGAGATAGATTGGTGCAGCAAAGAACTTGAGATCTTCGAGTTCGATGCTCTGAATTTGCTTTGGCACTTCATGATCTTTAGTACGGTTCAAAATTGCTTCTTCAAACATTTCAAATGAAGTATAGCCATTCATGGTTCCATACTGATCCCATGTTCGTTTTACACTCATGGTGCGCACTGTTTTTGCGCGACCATAACCAATAATCCCCTTTTCTTTCGTCTGAGGATGGATATAACGCTTGTCTAAGAAAAAAAGTAAGTCGCCAACATCAAACCGCTCAAAGCCTTTAAGACTGAGTCTCCAAAAATTTACGGTTTGATTTCCATTAATTCGATGATATTCAATCATCTTTTCATCGGAAATATATGCTATTGAGCTCATATGGACCTCCTATTTAACTTTACTGCGACCCTCAAAAGCTTTCATCAATGTCATATCATCTGCGTAGTCCAAATGACCACCAATTGGTAATCCAAAAGCTAAACGTGAAACATCTGCTTGATCTTCTAATTTTTTCGCCAGATAAAGCGATGTCATTTCCCCTTCAACGGTAGCATTGAGCGCTAATATAACTTCAGTTACGTTTTCATCAACACGATTAATGAGTGACTGAATATTCAAATTCTCTGGAAGAATCCCTTTTTGAGTAGAGATTAATCCCCCTAAGACATGATAAACACCGTGATATTCATTCATTTTTTCGATTGAAAATGCTTCCTTTGCTGTTGCGACAACGCAAATGATTGAACGATCACGCGTTTCATCTTGGCATATTTGACAAACCGCCTCATCCGCGAGGTTATGGCAAACTTTACATGATTGAATTTCATGCCGTGCGGTACTCAAATCTTGTGAGAATTTATCCACATCTTCTGGTTTTTGATCTAAAATGCTTAGTGCATAACGCTCAGCCGTTTTTTGTCCAACCCCAGGCAGCATCATAAACGATTCAATTAATTTTTCTAGTTTTTTAGGATACATTTATTAACAACCTCACGATTCTATAATCTCTACGATTCCCCCAAACAGTTCTTTTACTTTTTCTAAACTTTCATCTTTTTGTTCAACTTCATCTTCTTGAGATTGATCGTTAAACGGTTTTGCTTCTATTGGTTCTGGTAAATTGTTGTTCTTTGAAAGATCTAGAAATTTAGAAACAGCTTCTGCGTACATTTCTTGTGTAATGGCTAAAATTTGCTTTGATCCACCAAAAAGAACTTTTGAAAAATGATAAAGTTCGCTTTGATTTCGTATTTCTGCCACTTCTCGAACCGCTGCGTCATTGACGAGTGCAATAACAACAAAGAAATTACTGCTTAATACCAGTTTCCCACCACTTATGAGTCTACTTGCGCGTGCCCACGTTAAATCAACCTTATAACGATCAATTGCTTGATATGAGGCATCGTCTTGGATACGAATTGCTTTATCAGCCGTTACCATATACTGAACAACTTCATCTACTGTTAGAAGTGCATCCGGCTGGTCATTTGGATCTGTAATAAAGACTTCTGTATCAATTTGAATTTCTTCTTCAATAATCTCATCTTCAATCATTTCTTCCGGATTATTTGTTTCGAAAATAATTGGTTCATGAGTCGACTCGTTTGACTTAGGAACATCGTTGTGTGATGTCTTTCTCTGCTTATTACCATGTTCTAATCGATAGATTTCTTCAGCTGTCATTGCTTCTTGGCTTTGTTGATTCAAATTCACATTATTTTTTTTATGATTAAATGAATTAAAAACATCCACCATAGCGACTTCAAAATATATTGATTGATTTTGAGAAAATTTCATTTTATCCATATAACCTAATAGTTTGTCAATCACTTGCAAGCGTTCTTGAACCTGTAACGACTTCGCAAGATATTGGATAAACATTAAACTATTCTCGTTGACAAGCGTTTCAGAATTTGTATGTGAATAGATAATTGAATCTTTTAATCCACTAATGAGATCCATCATCAAGCGATCAATATTAACACTCTTCTCACTCATCATTGCAATTTGATTCACAAGCGTTTCCATATTTTGTTCCTGAATGCTATTGAATAAACGAATCTTATCTTGGTCTGTAATGATACCATTGGTATCATAAATTTGTGCTACCGTAATCTGATCATCTGCGAGAACAATCGCTTGTTCTAGAATCGTTAATGCATTTCTTAAACCACCGCCAGATAAACTTGCAATAAGTTTCGAAACACCTTGTTCAGCTTCTACATCTTCTTTTTCAAGGACATAATCCAATCGCTTCGCAATATCCACTTCGCCAATACGATTAAAATCGTAGCGTTGACAGCGCGAAATTATTGTAGGCAACACTTTATGTATTTCTGTTGTCGCTAATATAAATACAACATGACTTGGTGGCTCTTCTAATGTCTTAAGAAGTGCATTAAAAGCACCTTGTGAAAGCATATGAACCTCATCGATGATGTAGACTTTATATTTTCCGAGAATCGGTGTATATTTCACTTTTTCAATAAGACCACGAATCTCATCAACACCATTGTTACTTGCGGCATCAATTTCAATGAGATCTGGATGCGTTCCATCCGCTACAGCCTTACAATTGTCACAAGTTCCACAAATTACTTGATCAGGATTCTCACAATTGACTGCCCGCGCAAATAATTTCGCTATCGATGTTTTTCCTGTTCCACGTGGACCACAAAAAAGATATGCATGTGATATCTTATCTTTAGTAATTGAATTTTTTAAAACATGAACGACATGTTCTTGCCCCACAACTTCGTCAAGATGTGAAGGTCTATATTTACGATATAACGATTGATACGACATATTATCACCTTTATCTCATTATATCATGGAGGACCTTATATTGATATTCTGTTTTACAATCTATATAATGTATTTAAGGTGGATGACTATGGAAAACAATACTAAGAAAAAGAAAAAATTTAATTTATTTGGTTTTTTAGGAATCATGATGATCCTCGCTGGATTAGGAATAATCATTTACGATGTCGGTTCTTCTTACCTTGAACGCGAAGCGCTCAAACGAGAATTACAAGACTTTCTAAATGCTCCCCTACCTCAAGATGATTCTGATGGTCCTTCAAAACAAGAGACGGATAAATGGGGCTCGATCGAGATTGAAAAACTTGATATCAACCATTTGATTGTGAAATCAGACGACTGGGGTTATCTCAACCGTTATGTTGTAGCTTGGAATCGTTCAATTGACCCGCCTGGAGAAGGAAACTTCTCGATAGCAGGACATAATGGACGTTGTGCAAGCTGTGTCTTCCGTGATTTCGAAAAAATCGAAAAAGGCGATACAATTAAATTGCATCGAAAAGAAGATAATACAACTTATATCTATAAAGTCTATGACAACTTTGAAGTACCTTATACGGATACTTCTGTACTGAATGACGATGAATCACGTGGTGCAACACTTACACTTGTGACTTGTACCGAAGCGAACGATTACAGCGTTAACCGTACAATAATCAAAGCAGAGCTTGAAAGCTCTGAACCAACTCGTTAAACATATAAAAACACCGTTTCCTGGAACTGAACTAGTTCCCCTTATTGAATCGGTGTTTTTATATGTTTAATCATTTTAATATGGGAAATACCTACTTCTTCATATATTTCCCCAGTTATTTCAAATCCTTGTCTCTTATATACGTTCATTGCACTCAGTTGTGCGTTCAATTCAATTTTATCAATCCCATTGTTTTCTGCTTGGATAATTGCATAGCGAACTAGTTTGGAAGCAATTTTTTTATTACGATATGGTTTTAGAACTGCGAGTCTTCCAATTTTCATTGTTCCATCAGAGCAATATAATCGCATTGTACCGATAACGTGATTCTGTTGCATTGCAACTACATGACTAACTTGTTGATGGTCAAGGATGTCAAGTTCATCATATTCTTCTAAAGGGTCAATATTTTGCTCATCTACAAATACTTTTTTACGGACATCAAGATAGCTTTCAAACATAGATTCATCTACCTTTTTAATTTTCACTTGTTTATTTCGTTGCTGTTTAAAGAAATCCAACATCAGTTGTTTGGTTTTATCTCCTTGTATTCCCGCAATCACTTCTGGATAGTGGTTATAGCCCTCTATCTTCGTAAAATCGATTACCGACCCTAAACAACCACTTTTAGGTTCTTTTGATCCGTAAACAACGGTACTTACCCTTGATTGCATAATGGCTCCTGTACACATTGCACAGGGTTCCAGTGTTACATATAAAGTGCAACCTTCTAAATTCCAAGAACCAAGTGTTTCTCCTGCCTGATCCATCGCAATAATTTCCGCATGCCCAGAAGGTTGGTGTTGCGTTTCTCGAACATTATGACCTCGTCCAATGATTTGATTGTTGTAGACAACGACAGCACCAACAGGAACTTCTTCTTTATCATAAGCTTGAAGTGCTTCTTGATATGCCGCATCCATATATTTGTTATGTTCGATAGTAACGCCCCCTTATATACAAAAAGAGCCACAACACACATAAGAGCTAATGTAAGGCTGCTGCATTCCTGCCCTGACCTGGTTAACTAGATTATGTTGTTGTAGCATAGTTATTATACCAAAACTGTCTTAAAATGCAACCTCTTAAACGACTAATTTAAATGTTCCACGTGAAACATTATGGTATAATTTCAATGGAGGTTTCTTATGATTAAATTAATAGCAACTGATATGGATCACACGCTTTTAGATGATGATTCAAATCTTCCTTGTAATTTTGAAGAGGTGCTTGCGGAGCTCAAGAACAACAACATCCATATGGTACTTGCAAGTGGTCGCACCCTCTTTAGCATTAAGAAAAAGGCCCATGATTATATCGATGATCTTTCGTTTGTTTCTGATAATGGTGCGATCGTTGAACAT
Source organism: Erysipelothrix sp. strain 2 (EsS2-6-Brazil) (assembly GCF_016617625.1). Lineage (NCBI taxonomy): Bacteria > Bacillati > Bacillota > Erysipelotrichia > Erysipelotrichales > Erysipelotrichaceae > Erysipelothrix > Erysipelothrix sp. strain 2 (EsS2-6-Brazil). Next base: position 140,862 of record NZ_SBAR01000003.1, on the reverse strand, counting down.
CAGGGTAAGATACTTTATCAATCTATCTTTTCAAAACGCGATATTAAGACCGTTACCGAGGTTTTTAGACAATGCAAAGAAACATCGATTATCGCTTCCGGTATTGATTGCGCCTATGTCGAACTTGGTGATCCAGTCCACGAACAATATCTTGAAGAGTATTATCCTGGTTTTGTTATCGTTGATGACTTAACAGACGTTGATCTTAATTTCGTTAAAATAACTGCATGCAGTCTTCATCACACCGTTTCTAATTTCCAAGAGATCGTACAATCAGCTCTAAACGGAACCTTTAATGCCGTTACAGCTGGCGCGGTGTGGATCGATGTTATGCACTCTGATGTTAATAAAGGACAAGGAATCCAGCACCTTCTACAAACGCTTAATATTGATGCTGCGGACATTGTTACGTTTGGTGACTATCACAACGACATCCAGATGTTAAAGCTCGCTGGACGCTCGTATGCCGTTTCTAACGCACACGAAGATGTGAAGCGAATCGTTACTGAGGTAATTGATTCAAATAACAATAATGCGGTAATGAATCAAATTCAAAAATTAATCACTAAATAAAAAAATAGAGCCTATTGATTCGGCTCTATTTTTTTCTTAAATCCCATATAGGGTTGTAATGCTTCTGGTATAAGTACGCTTCCGTCTGCTTGAAGATTGTTTTCTAAAAAGGCGATAAGCATTCGTGGTGGTGCTACTACCGTATTGTTTAAGGTATGTGCGTAAACACGTCCTTCTGGTGTGTCAATACGTATTTTTAATCGACGCGCTTGTGCATCTGTTAAATTTGAGCAACTTCCAACTTCAAAATATTTTTTCTGTCTAGGACTCCATGCTTCTACATCAACACTCTTGTTTTTTAAATCGGCAAGGTCTCCGGAACAACATTCGAGTACACGTACAGGAATATCAAGGGTTCTAAAGAAATCTACTGAATTATGATAAAGTTCTTCAAAGAGTGCTGCACTATCATTTGGATGACAAACGACTACCATTTCTTGTTTCTCAAATTGGTGTATACGGTATACACCGCGTTCTTCAATACCGTGCGCGCCCACTTCTTTTCGGAAACATGGTGAGTAGCTGGTAAGTTTGTGTGGTAGCGTTTCTCCATCAATAATTGTATCGATATACTTACCTATCATTGAGTGTTCACTCGTACCGATAAGATAAAGGTCTTCACCTTCAATTTTATACATCATGTTTTCCATCTCTTCAAAACTCATAACACCACTAACAACGTCACGATGAATCATAAATGGAGGGATTACATAGTCATATCCACGATCAATCATGAAATCACGGGCATAAGTTGTCACCGCTGAATGAAGTCTCGCAATGTCTTTTTGTAAATAGTAGAATCCTGCTCCGGCAACCTTACGCGCGGCATCAAGATCAATTCCACCAAATGACTCCATAATATCCGTATGGTAAGGAACATCGAAGCCTTTATCGATAATTTCACCTACAGTATAACGTTCTACATTTTCGCTATCATCTTTTCCGATAGGAACGTCATCCGCAATAATATTAGGGATTTCCATCATCAAACCTTTAATTTTTTCAAATAGAGGTTCTTCTCTCTCTTCGATTTCTTTTAGTTCAAGGGCGAAGGCCTGTACCTGTTCCTTTACAGCATTTGCTTCTTCAATCTTCTTTTGTCCCATAAGTTGGCCGATTTGCTTACTTAAAGCATTACGTTGCCCTCTTAATTCATCCGCACGTGTTTTAATACCGCGGTATTCGATATCCAAAGCAATGATTTCATCTACCATATCTTCCTTATGATCTTGGAATTTCTTCTTAAGGTTGTCCTTAATAAGCTCAGGATTCGTTCTAAATAGATTAATATCTAACATATTTTTCTCCTTTTGAAAATAAAAAAAACACCTCTTAAGGGACGTATGTACGTGGTGCCACCCTTTTTCATATGTTCCACGTGGAACATACCTTTAACAGATAACGGTTGTCTTCCGAAATTAATCTCTCCAGGGTGGAACTATAGCGTTTTATAATGATTTTCACCAAACATCATCTCTCTTAAATAAAACAGTTATATTATTCCCTTTCAACGAGTTTAAGTAAATTATAGCGATTATCATATTTTAAGTCAAATAGAATCGAAAGAAAAAAAGCAAGGATTTTATCCTTGCTTTGCTTATTCGGTTATTTCTATTTCTTTGTTTTCAATTTGTACTTCCGGTTCGTTCGTTTGATCGTCTTCGGGTTCCTCATCAACTGTCGGTTGTAGAATTGCTACTTGAGAAACAGAATCCGATTCACCAACATTAATCAATCTTACACCAATTGTTGAACGGCCATAGATTCCGATATTGCTAATCTCTGTTCGAATAACAGTACCCTCGTTTGATATAATTAATGCTTCTTCATCACCGTTAACTGCACGTAATGAAACAAGTTCGCCGTTTTTCTCAGTAATATTTACTGTTTTAACACCTTTAGCACCACGTTTCGTACGGCGGTATTCTGAAATGTCTGTACGCTTACCGTATCCCTTTTCAGTTACCGCTAAAATATATTGACCTTCACGATCCGTCGCAATCCCTACAACTTCACCTTCATCAACATTGAATCCAATAACACCTGACGCTGTACGTCCCATTGAACGAACCTCATTCTCATCGAATCGAACAGCTTTACCGTTGCTTCCTCCGATAATGATTTCGTTGTCCCCGTTAGTCATACGAACACCTACGAGTTCATCATCTTCTCGTAACGTAATTGCAATTTTACCGTTTTGACGGATCGATTCAAATTCTTGAACTTCAACTCGTTTCACTATACCTTGCTTTGTAACGAAGAATGCATATCTCGATTCATCATCTTTGGCAACTTTCACGAGCGTTTTAACGGTTTCACCTTCTGCAAGATTCAATAAGTTTACAACAGGTATCCCTTTTGATGTTCGGCTTGAAGACGGTACATTAAATCCACGAATACGGTACACTTTACCAAGGTTTGTAAAGAGTAGTAGATAGTCATGCGTCGACATTGCAATGAACTGATCCACTGTATCTTCATCATAAGTACTAATACCACGTACACCTTTCCCACCACGGTTTTGTGTGTTGAATGAATCAACTGTTGTTCGCTTGATATAACCATTCATAGTCATCGTAACAACAATATCTTCCACCGGAATTAAATCTTCATCCAACATGTCAATATCCGCTTCTACGATTTCTGAACGGCGATCATCACCGAATTTTGTTTTAATTTCGGTCAATTCGTCTTTAATAATGGTAAGTAAGCGATCATGGTTCGCTAAAATATCTTTTAAATCAATAATTAGAATTGTTAATTCATTAAATTCGCTCTCGACTTTATCACGTTGTAACCCAGTTAAACGACGTAATTGCATATCTAATACCGCTTTAGACTGGATCTCTGTTAAGTCAAATGCTTCATTAAGTCGGGTAATCGCCTCCGGATCGTCCTTAGATGATCGAATAATTGAGATTACTTCATCGATATGATCAAGTGCAATCATCAACCCTTGAAGAATATGTGCCCGATCTTCGGCTTTCTTCAATTCAAATTGTGTTCTACGTGTAACGATTTCAATTTGATGGTCGCGATAATGACTTAATACCTGTAATAGATTTAAGAGCTCGGGACGGCCATTCACCAACGCAAGCATATTTACCCCAAAAGATGATTGGAGGGCAGTAAGACGATAAAGTTGATTTAAGACAACCTCTGCTTGAACTTCTCTTCGTAATTCAACAACAATACGAATTCCTTCACGGTTTGATTCATCTCTTAAATCGGTAATTCCGTCAATTTCTTTATCACGAACAAGAGTAGCAATTTTTTCAACTAATGTGGCTTTATTTACTTGATATGGAATTTCAGAAATAACAATACGTGGCTTCCCGTTTTTCATTTCTTCGATATCCACTTTAGCCCGCATAACTACAGAACCGCGTCCTGTTTCAAATGCTGACTTAATACCACTACGACCTAATAGGAGCGCACCTGTTGGGAAGTCGGGTCCGAAAATGTACTCATCCATTAATTCTTTAATTGTAATATCTGGATTATCGATAAGTGCAATCGTTGCGTCAATAACTTCGCCAAGATTATGAGGAGGGATGTTTGTTGCCATACCAACCGCAATTCCGGTTCCACCATTAACGAGAACGTTTGGGAAACGTGACGGAAGCACTGCAGGTTCGCGTTCTTCACCGTCGTAGTTATCAATGAAATCAACGGTGTTTTTATTGATATCACGAATTAATTCCATCGAAATTTTAGACATACGCGCTTCGGTATAACGCATCGCAGCTGCACCGTCGCCATCGATTGATCCAAAGTTTCCGTGACCATCAATCAACATATAGCGGTATGAAAACTCTTGGGCCATACGTACCATTGAATCATACACAGCCGTATCCCCATGCGGGTGATACTTACCAATTACTTCACCAACAATACGTGCTGACTTTTTATAAGGTTTATCACTCGTCATACCAAGATCATTCATTGCGTATAAGATTCGACGATGAACGGGTTTTAGACCATCACGGACATCTGGCAACGCACGTGAAACAATAACCGACATGGCATAGGAGACGAATGATTTTTTCATTTCTTCAGAAATATTACGTTGTTTTATTTTGTCATAACTTTGTGTATTATCTTCCATTGTGTCCTCCTAAATATCCAAATCAGCATATTCAGCGTTCGTCTGAATAAATTCACGACGCGGTGCCACTTCATCACCCATTAAGGTTTCAAAAATAACATCGGCTTCCATTGCATCATCAATTGTAACTTGTATTAATGTACGTGTTTCTGGATCCATGGTTGTATCCCATAACTGCTCCGGATTCATTTCCCCAAGACCTTTGTATCGTTGTACGTTAAATCGGTCTCCAAATTCGACCTTTAGTTCATCCAACTCCTCTTCCTCATAGGCATAAGCAATCTTATTTCCACGAGAAATCTTATAAAGTGGTGGTTGCGCGATATAGACGAATCCATTTTCAATGAGCGGTCTTAAGAATCGGTAGAAGAATGTTAATAATAACGTTCTAATATGTGCACCATCGACGTCCGCATCAGTCATAATAATAATTTTATGGTAACGTAATTTTTCGATGTCCATTTCATCTGATACACCCGTACCAAATGCTGTAATCATCATACGAATTTCATTGTTATCAAATATTTTATGTAGGCGTGCTTTTTCTACGTTAATAACTTTACCTCGAAGCGGTAGAATCGCTTGGAATTTGCTGTCGCGGCCTTGTTTAGCACTACCACCCGCAGAATCCCCCTCGACGATATAAATTTCGCACTCAGATGGATTACGATTTGAACAGTCCGCAAGTTTTCCAGGTAAAGAAGAAACTTCAAGAGCCCCTTTTCGACGTGTTAACTCACGCGCCTTACGAGCAGCAACACGCGCTTTCGATGCGATTGCAGCCTTATCTACGATGATTTTAGCGTCATCCGGATGTTCCATCAAGAAACGTTCTAATTGCTCACCAAAGACACTAGAAACAATCTTACGCACTTCACTATTACCGAGTTTAGTTTTAGTTTGTCCTTCATATTGAGGATCAGGATGTTTTACAGAAATAATTGCGGTGAGTCCTTCACGAACATCGTCCCCTAAAAATCCATCATCATCCTTTTTAAGTAGATTGTGATCTTTTGCATAATTATTAATTACACGTGTTAATGCGAGCTTAAACCCATCTTCGTGGGTTCCACCTTCATGTGTATTAATATTATTACAGAATGAATAAATGTTTGGCGTAAAACCATCATTATATTGCATTGATACTTCAACGAGTATTCCTTCTTCTTCTCCTTCACAATAAACAATCTCTTCATGTATTGGAGATTTATTCGCATTCATATACTGAACATATTCACGGAGCCCATCTTCGTAAATAAATTCAAGATGTCTTGTTTCTTCAGGTTCACGTTCATCTTGGAAAACAAGTTTAATTCCCTTATTTAAAAATGCAATTTGACGTAAACGATCACGTAAAATATCATGTGAGAATTCAGTTGTTTCCGTAAAAATAGTAGGATCAGCCTTAAATCGAACCGTTGTTCCTTTTTTATCTGTTTTACCAACTTCTTTAAGTGGTATTGCTACTTTTCCACCTTCTTCAAAACGAAGATAGTATTCTGTACCATCCAAATAAATTTTAACTTCCAACCATTCTGACAACGCATTAACAACAGAAGCCCCAACACCGTGAAGACCTCCCGATACTTTATATGCACCACCACCGAATTTTCCTCCGGCATGGAGTACTGTAAAGATCGTCTCAGCTGTTGAAACGCCTGTTTTCGCATGAATTCCAATTGGAATCCCACGACCATTATCTGATACAGAAATTACATTATCTTTATCGACATTCACAACAATTTCTGTCGCAAATCCAGCTAAAGCTTCATCAATCCCATTATCTACAATTTCCCAAACCAAATGATGTAAACCACGGGATGAAGTTGTACCAATATACATCCCAGGTCGTTTACGTACCGCTTCCAATCCTTCAAGAACTTGAATATCGGAAGACGTATATGAATGATCTACTTTTGTATTCGACATTAAATAACCTCCTCTACATTACCACTAACAACTTTAAAGACCGTCTTATCGCGTTTGGATTTAATATAATCTAAATCTGTAGTAGTAATAAATACTTGCATTTCTTCGTGTAACACGTTTAGAACACGCTCACGTCTGACATTATCCAATTCAGAAAACAAATCATCTAAACACAAAATTGGATAAGTTTTACGACTTTGAAAAATCAATTCCACAATCGCAAGTTTAAAAGCAATTATAAGCATTCGCTTTTGTCCCTGAGATGATACATTCACAACAGGAATATCATTTATCATAAAAATAAAATCATCGCGGTGAATTCCATTCTGTGTGACTTTAAAATCACAGTCACGTTGGAATGAATCTTGCATCTTTGATAATAATTGCACCTTCAAATCCCCTTCGAGTGTAATCGGTGCTTTATAATGTAGAACGATATGATCATCAGAATCACTGAGTAGATGATAATAGTGATTAATGATTGGATTGAGCGCTTGAACAAATTTTGCTCTCATTTCAATAATCAAAATAGACGCATCCACTAATTTTTCCGTTAAAATTTCTAGATAATCTCGATCAACACTTTTATTTTTCAAGTACGCATTGCGTTCTGATAGTAACTTATTCGACAAACTTAATTGATTGAGATACCGCTTTGACATTTTCCCCAATTCAAAGTCAATTTCTCTTCGTCTTTTTCTCGGACTATTAGAATAAAAGTTAATATCCTCAGGATTAAACAGCACAACATTACAACGACCGATAAACTCGGTCATTTTTTTTAATGGTTGTTGGTTTACTTGAAGATACTTTCCAGCAGTACTGAGTACTACCTTAAGGTTTTGAGTATTATTCTGATCCTCAATATCGGCAAAAACACTTAAAAATTCCTTACCGTATTGAATGAGATATTCATCCGAATTAACACGAAAGGATCGCCCTGAAGAAAGATAGACAAGCGACTCGATAATATTCGTCTTCCCCTGACCATTATCCCCTACAAAAACATTTATGTTTTTGTTAAATGATAGATTGAGATTCGAAATATTTCGAAATTGCCTTAATTCAAGATTTTTAACCTTCATGTTCTGTTGTGATTTCGTGTTTATTACCGTTAATTACAACAACATCTCCAGGATACAACTTTCTACCGCGTCGGTTCTCTTCTTCACCGTTTACTTGAATCGAAAACGTATGAATGAGGTGTTTCGCTTCTCCACCTGAATTAACATAATCCGCCACTTTTAGAAATTGCCCTAAAGTGATATATTGAGTCTCTTTTTTCATAGCACCCATCCTTTTTATTACCTTATTATTATACTATAAAAACGAATTAAAATCATCTTTTTACGGCTCATATAACGCACAAAAAACCACATTCTTTAAACCAAATGTGGTTTCATGATAATTGTGTTAAAAAAGAACTAATTACGCTTTAAAATACCCATTAAAAGCCCACTAACAATCGAACCAATAATGATAAATAGAATATATAAGAGTGGTTGACTCACAAGAAGAATCACAAAGAGACCTCCATGTGGTGCGTTAACGGTAATATTAAATGCTAATGACAAGGCTCCTGTCAAGGCAGAACCCACAACGAAACTTGGAATAACACGAAGAGGATCACTGGATGCAAATGGAATCGCTCCCTCAGTAATGAACGAAGCACCTAAAATTAAGTTTGTCATACCAGCTTGACGTTCTTCATCTTTAAATTTGTCTTTAAAGAACAGTGTAGCAACAAAAACAGCAAGTGGTGGAACCATCCCTGCTGCCATAACAGCAGCCATAACAGCGCTACCTTGCCCTGCGGCAGTTGCAGCTAACGTACCCGTTCCAAACACATAAGCAGCTTTATTAATTGGCCCACCAAGGTCTACAGCCATCATACCACCTAATAATGCACCTAACAATATTGCATTGGTACCTGATAAACCATTTAAGAAGCCATTCATCGCCTCATTTACGGACTTCATCGGTATATTAATTAAAACCATTAATAAACCGATCACAAGTACACCTAAAACGGGATACAAGAGGATTGTCTTAATACCATCAAGACTTTGTGGAAGCGTTGCAAGGAGTTTTTTAATCATGTTCATTGCATAACCCGCTAAGAAACCACCAATTAATGCCCCTAAAAATCCTGCTCCACCTGCCGAAGCAATACCTCCAGCAACAAACCCTACAACAAGTCCTGGACGATCAGCGATACTGTAAGCAATATAACCAGCGAGTACAGGCAACATAAATCCAAATGCTTGCCCACCAATATCTTTTAAAATCGCTGGAAATGCGTTATATGAACCAAGCTGTCCTAATTCTGTAGTTGGAACTCCCATCAATTGGTCAAGCATAAATGCAATCGCAATTAGAATACCGCCCCCTACAACAAATGGGAGCATGTGTGATACACCATTTAAGAGATGTTTATACAGATTACTGCCTTCATTTTCCTCACTCGATGTTACAGAAGATGATGACGTATAGATTTCCGATTCTGTTAATGCTTTATCAATAAGAGAATCGGGATGACTGATTGCGGAAGCAACCGGAACTTTGATTAATTTTTTTCCGTTAAAGCGATTCATCTCTACATTAATATCTGCGGCAACAATAACTGCATCAGCATTATTAATATCACTTTGTGTCAAACGATTTCCTACACCCGAAGAACCGTTTGTTTCGACTTTTATTGCGATTCCTTTGTTTTTAGCTGTTTCTTGAAGCTTTTCTGCTGCCATATACGTATGTGCAATCCCTGTTGCACATGCTGTTACCGCAACTACAAAAGATTCACTCTTATCATTATTCTCTTTTTCTTCTTGATCAACATCAAAAGCCGCCACAAGTTCATCATACGTTGAAGCAGTTTTTAATGCTTCTTGAACTTCTGATTTCATGAGTAAACCTGATAATGTAGATAAAATCGCTAAATGATCATCCCCAGAATTTTCTGGAGTTGCAATCATAAAGAACAAATGGGCTGGCTCACCATCCATAGAATCAAAATCGATGCCCTTATCACTTCGACCAAAGACGACAACAGATTCTGATACGACTGAACTTCGACCATGAGGGATTGCAATACCATCTCCAACACCCGTTGTACTAATGGCTTCGCGTTCTTTAAGTGTTTCGATAAACGACAGTTCATTGGAAACAATTCCCTCTTTGCTTAGTTTTCGAGTCATTTCAGATAGGATTTCTTCCTTAGATGATGCATTTAATTCGAAAATAACAAGATTTGGTTTTAAAACTTGAGTTATATTTTTCATATTATTAATCGATCCTTTCGATAATTATTTTTTCATTTAATTCAGATATTGATGTCGCTGATGCAAGATGGTCCGAAAATGCAGTTGCACTTCCCGCAGCACAGGCTAGCTGATACGATTCAAGTAATGAATATTTATTTACATAACCATAAATAAATGCAGCAACCATAGAATCTCCAGCACCTACAGAATCCACTAAGACACCTTCCGGCGCGTAAGCTCGATAACATGCATCTTCAGTTATCAATAGAGATCCCTGTGATCCAAGTGAGACAATGATATTACGAGCCCCCCTTTCAATAAGTATTTTTGACTCACTTATTAAACGTTCTAATGATAAATCGTTTTCTTCGATGCCAAGAATTGCACGAATTTCATCCTGATTCGGTTTGATAAGAAGCGGATGATAAGCGATCATATCGATGAGTTTATCGGAACTGACATCTACTGCAAAGGGAATATTTTGTTTATTCAATGCCTCACAAACTGAGACATACCAGTCGTAAGACATGCCCGATGCAACACTTCCAGTTAAGACTACAAAATCATTCGGAGTAAGTGTCGTGATAAATGTGGAAAGTTCTTCAATTAAAGCGTCATCAATCGGATGACCACTACCATTAATTTCAGTCTCACCTTTATAATCGAGTTTAATATTTATGCGGGTTGGATTGTTTGCGTCCATAAACCCATCAACAAGCAGAGGATATTTTTTCAATTCTTCACGAACATGATTCCCTGTAAAACCTCCAAGAAAACCAATACATGTAGAAGATTGTCCCAGATTGTTTAAAACAATACCAACATTAATCCCTTTTCCACCAATACGTATCTGTTCTTCTTGAGAACGATTGGTAACGCCAAGTGATAACGTTTTAGGTGTCATTAGGTAATCAATCGAAGGGTTAAGTGTAACGATATAAATCATATTAATTTCCTCCTAAATATAGAATAACACAATATGTAAGTGGTTTCAAACATTATTTATCATATAATATCATTTATATTCAAATTATAAAAAAAGGTGAACTTAGTGTTCACCTTGTATTTTAATATCATAATTTTTATATGCTTCGCCTGGATCTTTATCCGTAATGAGCAATCCATCATCTGATAACGCAAAACTCACACTGGAGCGCTTATTAAACTTAGAGCTATCCCCAATAAAGAATACCTGCGATGATTGCGCAACAATCGTAGATTTTGTTACTGCTTCCATTTCATCCGGTGTGGAAAAACCAAAATCTGCATCCAAAGCATTAAATCCGATAAAGGATTGATCAAAATTCATTTGCTTTAGATATTGAGTACTTAATCCACCCACTGCTGCACGAGTTGTCGGCTTCACAAATCCACCGATAACATAGCACTCAATACCAAATTGAACTAACGCATCAACATGATGCAATCCATGTGTATACACAGTAACATGCTTATCTTTAAGATACGGTATCATCCGCGAAACAGATGTTCCTGCATCAAGATACACGACGCTATTCGGCTTAACCAACGCTGCAGCTGTTTTAGCGAGTTGGTCTTTGATTTCTGAATTCACATCATTTCGAGTATGTAATTCAACATCATTTGAATAATCACGAATTGTGATGGATGTCGCACCACCATGTACTTTATGAACTAACCCTTTTTCATCCAACTCATTAATATCTCGACGAACGGTTATTTCGGAAACATCCACAAGTTGTGCAAGCTCTTCAACTTTAGCAAATTGATGCAAATCAATATAGTGGATAAGTTGTAAATGTCTTTGATTCTTTAACATAATCGTTAATCAAATGTTCTTACAGGTAAAACAAGTTGGACAATTGAATCGTCTTCTGGGTTTTTAAGAATAAACGCTTGCATTTCTCCCACAAATAAAATCTTAACGATATCTGTTTTAAATGATTTAAGGGCTTCAATCATATAACGTCCACTGAATGAGATTTTTAAGTTACCACCAATATAATCAATCGGTCTTAAAATTTCCTCTGAACTACCAATTTCTTGTGACTTAGAACTAATTAGGACACCATCATTGGATGCCTCCAATTTAACAGTCCAATATCCATCACTCTTTAAGAAAGAGGATCGATCGATTGCACTGATCATATCGTGACTATTAACTGTGAGTTCAAAACCATATTCCGAAGGAATTAATCGATTAACATCGGGGAATAATCCATCAATTAAACGGGATTGAATTAACGTTGAATCGACATAGAATTGAACAAGTTTATCAGAAACAGCAATATGAACATCTTTATTATCACTAATCGTTTTTGCTACTTCATAAAGGTTAACTGCTGGAATACATATATTAAAATCCATTGGTGTAGGAAGTTCAATTGATTTTTTGGCTAATCGATAACTATCCGTAGCAACACAATTCATAACATTCCCATCTGCTTTAAAATTTACTCCAGTAAATATTGGACGATCTTCACTTGTCGAACAAACAAAAGCAGTTTGTTGAATTACTTCAGAAAGTTTAAAGCCTGGCATCTTAAATTCTTTTGTTGGTTTTGTAAAATCAATTGTTGGATAAAGTTCTGCTTTACTACCATTGATGTTGTATTCTGCTTTATTTCCACTAATACGTGTTAAAGCACCATCAATGATTTCAAAGTCGATAAAATCGCTATCAAGTTTTCGAACTGCTTCAAGAATATAACGAGATTCTAAAACAACTTCCCCTTCTTCATATACGTTCAATTTATTTTCGTCATTCGCATAAAGAACTTCTTTAATTGAAATATTAGAATCACTTGCAATTAATGTTAGAGCATCATCTCTTAATTCAAATTTAATTCCTGAAAGAATTGGTAATGGTGAATGTGTAGATGCTGCACGTCCTACAGAGGACAATGCTTTATAAAATGATTGTTTCTTTATATTGAACTTCATATAACCCTCCAAATGATAAACACTATTGTATTAATTATATCATATTATGTACTTTTTATTATATTCTTTTTTATAAAAATAAATGGATCACTGCGAGAACTTTTAAGTAAATTATTCTCCAAGGCGATATGTTTATTAGTATTAAATAATTAATTAGTATTACTAGGGCCTGTGGATAAGTGTATAACTTGTATAAAACACTCTAAACAAGCGACAATACTTACGAAAAACGGTGTTATTAAAGTGTGGATAACTGTTGATAACTATTTAATTTTGGCTTCAAGTTCATAAACAGCACGAGCCAGCATTTGGTCCGTTTTAAGTTTCTTTTCAATCTTGTCACAAGCACTAATAATTGTAGAGTGATCACGTTTTCCAAAATCCTCACCAATTTTATTGTAAGGCAAATCAAGATGCTTACGACATAAGTAGATTGCAATGTGTCGGGCATTTGCAATTGCTTTGGTTCGAGCCTTTGAAACAAGCTGAGCTTGGGTTAACCCATAGTAATCTGCAACAATCCGTTTAATGGTCTTTGTATCCAATTCATTTGTTTTAATAGGTTCACCATTTGTTTTAAAGGCGTTCATTGCGATGTTAATGTCAATATGGTCATTTTGAGAAAACTCAATCGAGAAAAAGAGCAGTCGATTTAAGGCACCTTCTAGCATACGGACATCTTTAGAAAAATTAGAGGCGATGTAGCTTAAAACATCTTCATCAAATAATCCTGGATCAACACTTTTATGTTTGATTTTCAATTCAAGAATGGCAAGTGAGGTCTCAAATTCCGGGGAATCAACACCGACCGAAAGACCTGAAGAAAATCGACTGATTAAGCGGTCTTCTAGACCTTTTATCTCGGTAGGAAGGCGGTCACTTGTAATAACAATTTGTTTCTTATTGTAAATAAGTTCATTAAAGATATGAAAGAAGATCTCATGAGATTTTTCTTTACCTGCGAGGAACTGGATATCATCAATAAGTAAGACATCGAGATTATACATTTGTTCTTTAAAGTCTTCAATCGTGCGATTCTGTATTGAATTAGCAACTTGTCTAACGAAATCTGAACTAGACGTATACAGGACACGTGCATCTGGATTTAGTTTTTTGATGTAATTTCCAATTGCATTTAAAAGATGTGTTTTTCCTAGACCGGAGTTTCCATAAATGAATAGGGGCGTATAAAATTGTCCAGGGCGATACGCACACCCTAATGCTGCAGAATGGCTTTCTTTATTGCTTGGACCAACGACAAAATTATCAAAAGTTTGATTTGGGGCAATGCCATCATTGCGAACAACGACTGGAATTTGAGGTTGAACAGGAACTTGAACGGCGATATTTTTCTTGAATTCATTTTCAAGCAGAACCTCACAAACCATAGATGTTTTATCTAAAATTTGATTAATAACATCATTTAAAAAAGGAATTTCTTCAGAAAGAATTACTTTTTGGAGATAGGTTGGGACCACAATAATCGCTTTTGTCTCATCCAACGCAGCAAGGTTTGTATCTTCGATGTAAGTATTATAAATGGGCTCATCGAAATGATTGCTTTCCTTGATCGCAAGCTTTACTTTTCCCCACACATCTTCTAAATAAAATTTCATAGTTGTCATATTCAAATACCCCTTTGCAAGTTCTATAATATCAAATTTAGAATACAATTCCATAGACAAAAAAACTCCCAACAAGTTATCCACATAATCTACTGTGGAATACGGCTATTCTAATGCTTATTTTGATAGTTATCCACAGTTGTCCACAAAATTATGAATGTTTATAAATTGCGGACTTCTTAAATACATTCTCAACATAGCGTTGACAAAAAATGTAGAGCTTGATTTTTGTCATTTATACGCGGACATCTCAACATGAAAATAGCTACTTATAAAAGGGTATGATGCATTTATCCACACTATCCACAATCTGTTGATAAACATTGTTATGAACTCGTATAAAAGATGGTTTATAGTTTTCCACTGATTTTTTAATCATTAAAATCTTCCACTAAATTTATCCCACGAATCCGATAGAGTTACCAACATTTCGTTGCATATGCATGAAAAAGTGGATAACCAAAAGCATTTTCGAACGAAAATAATCCGATATTGGTAATAAAAGGGCAAGCATCAACTAATTTTAAAGAGGAATGCTCACTCTTTTATTACCTGTGAATTATTTAAAGGCGCTCCGATCAATAAAAAAAAATTGAAAAAAATATCGTGATTGAAAGATGAATGTGTTACAATAGCGATGATAATTCTATAAAGTTAGAATGAAATAGTATCAATTAGATGGTGAATCAGATAATCAAAACGTTATTTAAGGCACTTTATTGACATTGAAAAGTATTTCTTATATAATTTTAAAGCATTTGCTCTTCGTATATATAAAGAACTGGAGGTGGTTTTCATGAAGAGAACTTATCAACCGAGCAAACGGAAACACCAAAAGGTCCATGGTTTTAGAGCCCGTATGAAAACAGTAGGCGGTCGCCGCGTGCTTTCACGTCGTAGATCAAAAGGAAGAAAAGTGTTATCTGCATAACAGTCACCCTTATGGGTGACTTTTTTGTCATAATGGAAGTGAAAAAAAATGAGAGAAGAATATAGAGTAAAAAAAGCAGCGGAATTCCAAAAAATCATGGGGGCTCGTCGATTTAAAAATACCAAAGCTTTTACAGTATATATAAATAAAAAAACTAAAAATCACTCGCGATATGGAATTGCAGCACCTAAAAAACTAGGAAATGCAGTAGTGCGCAATAAAACAAAACGTCAAATAAGAAGTATGCTCCAAGACATCAACATGTTTGATACACCTTACGATTACATCGTTCTAGTTCGAAAAAAATATTACGAACAGAGTTATGAGGAAAATCGAAAAGACTTGGAAAACCTAATAAAAACGGTTAAAATGTAAAGTGAGTATTTTAGATTAGGAGATAGATATGAAAAAATATAAAAAACTGATTATATTCAGTATTTTGCTATTAGCATTAACGGGATGTACTCAAGTTATTGATCCACAAACGAAACAAGTATACGCTGACAAGATTATTAGTTTAGGTGATGCATGGTCATGGGGTACGGACACATGGTTTGGAGCGCTCTTTGTATGGCCAATTGCACAAGCATTAAACTTTTTCTCACAATACATTGGAACCATTGGTTCAATTGTTGTTGTAACATTGATTATTAAGCTTATTACAATCAAAGGTTCAATTAAAGCAACAGTTCAACAACAAAAAATGCAATTAATTGGTCCTGAACAAGCTCGAATTGAAGCGAAGTATCAAGGTCGAAATGATCAACAAGCAAAACTTCAAAAAGCTACTGAAATGCAAAAGTTGTTTGAAAAACATGAAATTAATCCAATGGGTGCTTTAGGTGGAACATTCCTTCAGTTACCAATTATGATTGCAATGTATCAAGCTGTTATGCGTTCAGAAGCCATCATTAATGGTACGGTATTTGGACAAACTCTAGAAGTAACGCCGATGCAAGGATTTACTCAAGGAAATATTATTATCATTGTAATTTTCATTCTAATGGCAATATCACAGTTCCTTTCAATGTTCTTGCCACAATATCTTGCAAAACAAAAACTTCGTAAACGTTCATATGAAAAACAACCTGCTAATCAAGCAAATATGATGATGTATTCATCACTTATTATGATTGTAGTTCTTGCTCTTAACTGGCAAGTGGGTATGAGTTTATACTGGATGGTTTCGGCTCTTGCACAATTAGTACAAACATTATTTATTAATCATAAATACGGCACAAAATAAAAAAGGGAGGAATACACGTGAAGCAATATACAGCTAAGTCTTTAGATGATGTTCTAAACAATGTCTCTAAAGAAAAGAATGTTGAAAAAAGTGATCTTATCTACTATGTCATCGAAGAAAAATCAGGTTTCTTAGGCATTGGGGCGAGTGTTACTGCTGAAGTGTTTGCCCTTAATGATGTCAAATTGTTTGTTGAAGAATATTTTAATAAATTCTTTACCGGTTTGGGATTAAAAGTTGAACAAGAAATTACTGTTAAGAATAATAACGTTAAAGTATCATTGAATGCAGAAAACAATGCAATCCTAATTGGTAAAAATGGGAAGTCATTGGAAGGCATGAATATGTTACTCAAACATGCAGTTAATTCCGAGTTTAAACGTCGTTTTTACGTTATGATTGATATAAACAACTATAAAACAGATCGTTATCAAAAACTTAAGGCAATGGCAAAACGGATTGCTAAGAATGTTAGTCGTTCTAAAATTGACGCATCTTTAGACCCAATGCCAAACGACGAACGTCGTGTGATTCATAAAGAATTGACTGATTTTCCAGGAATTCGCACACAAAGTGAAGGTTCAGGAAGAGACCGTCATCTTAAGATTGTCTATGATCCAAACAAAGAGTAAGGGGAGTCCCTTATTCTTTTTTGCTTAATGGAGGAATGTATGAAAGTAATCGTAGGATTAGGAAATCCCGGAAAACAGTATGAGAATACAAGACATAATGCAGGTTTTCTGGTTATTGATGAAGTTGCATCGAAATTAGGTGTTTCGATCACAACGAATAAATTTAAAGCACTTATTGCTGAAACGTTTGTAGGTACTGAAAAAGTCGTTTTGGTTAAACCACAAACATATATGAATCTCTCAGGAGAATCAGTCGGAGAAGTCATGCGTTATTATAATGTTGATCTTGAAGATCTTCTTGTTATTAGTGATGATATGGATATTACCGTCGGATCACTGAGACTTCGCGAAAAAGGATCGTCAGGTGGACAAAAAGGTGTTAAGAGCATCATTGATCATTTGGGATCAAATGAATTTTTAAGGCTAAAAGTTGGAATTGGTAAAAGCAGTCAAATAAAAACAGTTGATTGGGTACTTGGAAAAATTGATGAAGAAACAGCAATTTCATTGGGTGCTCGATGCGTAAGTGATTTTATCAGTGGAAAACGGACTGATCAATTGATGAATGAATACAATGTAAGAGTGTAAAAATGAATTGGTTATATAATTATTTAGAAAAGCATGAACTTGTTAAAGAGTACACCCAGGGCAAAAGTATTTTTGCCCATTTAAGCGTGGTTCAAGAAGCTTTATTAGTTCTAGGATCCAGTAGAGTAAGTAAAAAACCTTTGTTTATAATTAAGGAAAACGAACAGCAAGCATCAAATTTATATAATGAGATAAAACATCTTGATGAAAATGCAAATGTAGTTTATTACAACCATGAAGAGTCACTACGTGTTGAGGCTATTGTTCAATCAGAAATTATGAAAGCGAATCGAATTGATGCATTATTTAAAATTGTGAACGGAGACTTTGATATTTGTATTACGCATGCAATTGCTTCAGTAAGAAAATTATCCCCGTTGAAAGTTCTTAAAAATTCGATAATCAACATTAAGACCGGTGATGAGTGGGAACCGCTCCAACTTGCACGTGAGCTCGAACGACTGGGGTATACGCGTGTTAAATATGTTGAAAAGCCATTTACATATGCAATTCGTGGTGGTGTTTGTGACGTGTTTTCTATCCAAATGGAGCAGCCACTTCGAATTGAATTTTTTGATGTAGAAGTAGATAGTCTAAGATATTTTGACATTGAGAATCAGCGATCGCTATCGCGAGTTGATGAAGCGATGATTGCATTTGCGACAGATATTCTTCTTAACGATCAGGATATTTTAGAAATCAGTAATTCATTGACGCAAAAAATCGAGGGAATCGATAATGATGATTTGATTCATGAAATGGAACAAAAACGAGAATTATTACAAATGAATCAGTTTGATGTATCGTTGTACCCTCTGCTCTCATTTTGGTCAAACTATGCGACGATTTATGATTATTTAAGTGAATCAACGACGTACATGAGCCCGATTGAAGCTATTGAAAGAACACTTAAACAAAATACCTTAGATGCTCACACGTTTATTGAAGAACAGTATGAGATGAATCAAATGATTTATGTCTCAGATATTTTCGAGTCATTTGAACGGATTAAAGCAAAACATACGTATCGTGAAATTTTTGAATATCAAACCGAGGGTGAAGTTTTTATTCCTTGGCATGCACCCAATATTGTATCGGAAAGTATAGAGCAAACCATGAAGTGGCTTCGTAAAGAGGCAATAACACAAAAAGTGATCATCATACTCGATGAAGATACTATGGAAGATTTTGTTAAGACGCTACTAAATCAAGGTATTGAGTATCAGGTGTTAACCGACAAACCAACTACAAATGGAATCTATATTGAATACGGTCATATCACCTCTGGATTTATTCTAGAAGATATTGATACGGTTGTTTATACAGCAAGTGAATTGTATAAGTATAAGAAAAAGATGTTCCGATACGATAATAAGTTTTTAAAGGCAGAATCTTTAAATCAATTATCAGATCTCGATACATTGGATTATGTTGTGCACCGCCAATATGGTATCGGTAAGTATATGGGAATTACTACCAAAGAAATTGAAGGAATTCATAAAGATTTTATGCGCATTCAATATCGTGACGGTGATGAACTGTTCGTACCTCTCGAACAATTTAACCTGGTTCGTAAGTTTATGTCACGAGAGGCAGCATCAGTTCGCCTGAGCAAGCTTGGTACAAGTACCTGGCAAAAGAACAAAGAACGTATTAAACAAGATGTTGCCGATGTGGCAGATAAACTCGTAACGCTCTATTCTTCAAGAATGGAGGCAAGTGGATTTGCTTTTAGTCCCGATACGGAATACCAGAAACAGTTTGAGGATGCGTTTGAATATGAATTAACTCATGATCAAAAAACAGCCATTGAAGAAATTAAACGGGATATGGAACGCAATGTTCCGATGGATCGTTTACTTTGTGGTGATGTTGGATTTGGAAAAACCGAAGTAGCCATTCGTGCAGCGTTTAAAGCCTTTGTAGATCATAAACAAGTCGTTTTTCTTTGTCCTACAACAATCCTCTCACAACAACATGCACGAACTCTTAAAGAACGATTGAGTGATTTTCCTGTGACGATTGAAGTTTTAAATCGCTTTGTATCAGATAAAGAAAAAAAGGAAATTATTGAACGGGTCAAAGATGGCAAAGTTGATATTTTAGTGGGAACACACCGTGTATTATCACGCGATGTAAAGTTTAAAGATTTAGGATTACTAATTATTGATGAAGAGCAGCGATTTGGGGTGGAACATAAAGAGCGTATTAAGGAATTTAAAGTTTCTGTGGATGTTTTATCACTCAGTGCGACTCCGATTCCACGAACACTTCAAATGTCTCTAATTGGACTTCGTAGTTTATCACAACTCAATACTCCGCCATCAAACCGTCTTCCGGTAATGACTTATATCATTGAAAAAAACCAACAAACGCTTAATGATATTATTTCCAAAGAACTTAGTCGGGAAGGCCAGGTTTTCTACCTATTTAATAATGTAGAGCAAATTTACTCTGTTGCTTCAGTCATTGCGAATCATGTGGAAGATGCACGTGTAGCTGTTGTGCATGGCCAAATGGAACGTCATGAAATTGAAGATGTGATGATACGATTTATTAGTAAGGAAATTAATGTTTTAGTTTGTACAACAATCATCGAAACTGGAATTGATATTCCAAATGCCAACACGATCATTGTGGACAATGCGCATCGTTTTGGTTTGTCACAGCTCTATCAAATCAAGGGACGCGTTGGACGGTCAGATCGTTTAGCGTATGCGTACTTTGTTGTACCCAATAAACGTGGGTTAACGGAGTTAGCACAAAAAAGACTTCAAGCAATTAAAGAGTTTACACAGCTTGGTAGTGGATATAAGATTGCAATGCGTGATTTAACGATTCGTGGTGCCGGAGAACTCCTTGGTGGTAATCAGTCGGGATTTATTGATACTGTAGGTATCGACTTATACGTACAACTTCTTAAAGAGGCCATTGCGAAAAGACAAGGTAAAGAGGTTATTGATGTTGAAGAACAAGAACGATTCAATCTTAAAGTGGATGGATATTTACCCGAAGACTTCGCAAGTGATGATGGCGAAAAATTAGATCTGTATCAACAAATTAACCAAATCCAATCACTGGATGAATTGAAGCAGTTTCATGAGATGATTGATGACCGCTATGGGAAATTACCAAATTCAGTTAAAATGCTGTTGGAAAAAACACGTCTGGAATTATTCTTAAATGATCAGCGCATTAAGTCATTTAAAGAACGTGTTAATAAAGTAGAATTAGTCTTTACAGAGGAATATAGTAGTCAAGTAGATGGTGTCCATCTCTTTGAATTAATCTCTGAAAAGTCGAGTGAAATTAAGATAAAGTATCTAAATCAAACAATCATTATTACCATGCCAATGTATACAGAGTGGGCAGAAGATTTGATTTATATACTCGAAAATTTAAAGGAGCAAACACTATGAGACTTGATAAATATTTGAAAGTATCACGAATCATTAAACGCCGTACTGTGGCGAAAGAACTCGCTGATGATGAGCGTGTCTTTATTAATGGAAAGAAAGCAAAACCATCATCAGAGGTTACACTTGAAGATGTAATTGAAATTCGATTTGAACATCGCCATATTAAAATAGAAGTTACATTTTTAAGCGACAAAATTTTACGAAGTAATCCGCCGATGTATGAACTTATTTCAGATCAACGGATCGATAGAAGCGATTCAGAAAACTGACAACTCTTGCAATTTTTGAGAATGTCAGTATAATGAATATAGATAAATAAACTAACAAAAAAGAAAGAGAAGTGGAAAGATGGGACAAACAGTTACGAAACCGCGAATAGCTAAGAATCCAACAATTAAATTTGCATCAATCATTCTTGGTATTTTGATAGTATCCGTTTCATGCCTGATGTTATCTAAATCTGCAAAAGAATTAGTATCAACATTCCAATTGAATCAACAACTAAAAAGCGAGCGCTCGAATTTAAAAGTACTCGAAACAAGACAAGGTGAACTTGCTCTTGAGAAGGCAAAACTTCAAGATCCTACTTATGTTCAAAACTATGCTCGAGGCAAACATCTCTTGTCGAAGTCAGAAGAACAAGTATTCATCTTACCTAAAACAGAATAACAAACAATAAAGAGTAACATTTAATGTTACTCTTTTTTTAATGCTTATTATAATTTATTCATTGTTTCGATCATCTGCTTACGTTTAATCTCATAGCGAATAATCTCATGATTATTAACCAATAAGGGATCAAAATAAAATTGTTGGATTTGTCTATTCTCGTAGGTTGAGATGTTAACCGTTCTATTCTCTAAATCGTATGCAGAGGTATACTGTGTGTATTGTACCTGGTTTTTTTCATCGATAATCAATCCGTAAGGAATATCAAAGGTATTGAGGACGCGGAAAACTTTATCAAGTGCTTGGTCATCATTGGGTTGATTTGAGAGGTTATTCAAGACTGTTGCCCTTACAAATCGTGATTGTGGTGTATAGTCTCCGGGTAAGCCAAACAATCCATTCCCCGTACCAGAACTCAAACTTTCAAATTTACCAAACTTACGTGAAGGATAAATTTGATTGTTCATGGAGACATAGTTTTGAAGGTTTTGAACATGCCAAGGAAATTCAGGCTGATTGGTGAAGGTTCCAATCTCGTTGGGATAAATATCAAAGGAACCGGCGGAGGAAGGTTCAAGAACGATGCTAGCTCCTGTACGGTCTACAAAAACATAATGTTGAGGGATTACATTACCATGAATATTAGGTTCGTTGGATATTGCGACCTCTTTAATTGCTTTACGGTGTAAATCGACAATCGAATCACAATTTAGTAGAGCCCAAGTTACAAATTCCTCTCCTCTTAAGGCCTGTTTACCCATCAATTCAATTGCACTGGTGGGTGCATAATCTGAGTAATCATTTCCATAATAGAAACTCCCACCTACGAGTCCATGTTCATTCATACCATCCATAAATAAAAGATCCTGGTTCGAATCATGAAGACTAATGCCAGCTGCAGCATTTTTCGCTACAATGGGTGAAAGCATATGATTAATTGCTGTTCCACGAGGGACAAGCACGCCACAAACGGGCAAAAATGTATCAAATTCTTGAGTTCTACCCCAATAAGTATTATTTTGCTTTGAAATTACTTGTATTCCTGTACACATATAAGTACCGCCTTTCTCGTCTTTAATATATTACCATTTTATGTGAGCAATTAGTGAAGAAGCATAAAAAAAGCGAACCAATTGGACGGTTCGCTCATTATTTTTGTGATAGATAATGATTTACTTTGTAAGCAAGGGAAATAGTTTTTGCATCCGTAATATTATTTGCTTCGATATCAGTAATAATATCATGAAGATCACGAGTATAAACATTGAGCACTTCATTGTCGTCGAGGTCTTGGCCGACATAATCTAAATCCGATGCATAATAAAGATACAAGACTTCGTCAAGATATGCGGGTGATGGATGAATGTATCCAAGTGGAACAAGTGTTTTCGCTACAAATCCAATTTCTTCCCGCAATTCCCTTAGCGCAGCATCAAGTGGCAACTCACCTTTATCAATTTTTCCTGCAGGGAACTCTTGCATAATATGTTCAACACCATAACGATATTGATCAACACAGTAGAATGCTTGATCGTCATGGGTTGCGGCAATACAGACACCGCCATCATGTTTTAAAATCTCAGCTTCAAACATGCCAGTTTGTGTTTCAAATTCAACATTATATACATCTACAATTTTTCCTTGATACTTTAATATTTCATTTAGTTTTAAGCCATCTCTTACCATCTAATCTTCCTTCTTTATAATGTGTTTGATAAGAACTCCAAAAGCGACACAAAACATCAAGAGCGTGAGAATTGTGAGGACCGTCGTATTAAGAAAATAATTAATAACGATTAAGAGTACAACAATCCCTAAAACAATCATATAGACGTTGTCATTTGATGCTTTTTGAAATCCTTTTTTAATTTGTTGGATCATAATTTTTTCCTCTAAAGTTTTCTTCTTCTCTTACATAATAATCCAAAATGATAAAACACACAACTTTTAGAATAGACCACGCTATACCATGCTATAATATTCAAAGAAGAGGTGGCAACATGACATTATTTGTATCATTTGAAGGTCCTGAGGGAAGTGGTAAAACAACAATTACCAAGATCGTTTCGGAGTATTTTGAGAAAAAAAATCAACCCGTCCTTTGTACTCGAGAACCTGGAGGAATTCGTATTTCTGAGAAAATTAGAGAACTGATTCTTGATCCGGATCATAAAGAAATGGATGATCGTACCGAAGCTTTGCTCTATGCTGCAAGTCGCCGACAACATTTAATTGAGAAAATTCAACCTGCACTAAACCGAGGTGAATTGGTAATATGTGATCGATTTATTGATAGCTCACTCGCTTATCAAGGTTATGCTCGAGGTATTGGTATTGATGATGTATGGGATATAAACATGTTCGCTATTGATGGTTTTCTGCCCGATTTAACAATCTTTTTGGATGTCAAACCACAAGAAGGACTAAATCGAATTGGTGTTCGTGGATATAAAGATCGTTTAGAGCTCGAAGGCGATGTCTTTCATGAGAAAGTATATGAAGGGTATCAAGAAGTGATTCGTCGTTTCCCAAACCGTATTAAGATTGTGGATGCGCATCAATCGATTGATGATGTTGCTTTCGATGTTATTAAGATTATTGAGAAACATTTGAATCATGAATAATGTTTCAAGTCAGGTTAAAGCGCTAAATCTCTTTCATCGTCAACAATCAAAAAATCGTGTTTCCCATGCCTATTTAATCGTTGGAGATTATGGAACGCTTGATTTTTCTAAATACATGGCAATGAGTATGATGTGTTGCGAACAAGACATTGGTGCCTGTGGTTCTTGTCTTACATGCCAACGAATAAACAATGAAAACCATGCGGATTTTAGAATACTTAGTGGTAAAGAACAAAGTATTAAGAAATCAGAGATCATTGATCTCAAGGAATATTTCAGTCAATCATCAATAGAAACATCAGGGCACCAAGTCTACATTATTGAAGATGTGGATAATGCGACCGTAGAGGCGATGAACAGTCTTTTGAAATTCTTAGAAGAGCCAGAAGGTGATATCGTTGCAATCTTAACAACACGCAATGAAAATCGTGTTCTTGAGACCATACGATCCAGATGTCTCACAATCCATTTGGAATCGATGAATCATCAAATGTTATTTGATGTGGCATGTGAACAAGGGATTGATCCAATTGATGCTTATTTATTATCGAGGATGAATCAAAATAGTGAAGAACTAAATCATCAGATTAATGATGACGTCTATAGAGAAGCCAGTTCAATTTTCTTTGATGTACTTGACTCTTTAAATCAACGAGACTATTTGTCGGCGATCTTAACCTTACAAGTTGAGGGGATTAAGAAAAAAAGATTGGATCGGGAACGATTGGTATTACTCTTTGAATTATTCGAATTATCGTTCTCAATACAAGGTCAACACGAACAAACAATCCAAGTTCGAACAAATCACATTACAAATGAAGATCGTATTCATTTGCTTCAAATTGTTTTAAGCTTAAAAGATCGGATTCGACCGGGCATCAATATTAACCTTATCATTGATCAATTTGCTTATGAATTAACGAAATACTATCAGAACCTTTAATTTCGATTAAAGGTTTATCTATTTTAGGAGAATGTTATGATAAAACAACAAAGTTTTAAAAACGAAAAACCAACACTATTCCTGGTTGCAACACCAATAGGAAATTTGAATGAGATGACACCCAGAGCGATTGAGACATTGAAAAATGTTGATGTTATTGCGGCAGAGGATACACGCAATGCACGCAAGCTCTGTTCACACTTTGATATCAACACAAAAATGATCAGCCATCATATGCATAATGAACAAGAATCAACTAAAGGGATTCTTGATTTATTGGAATCAGGCTTAAGTGTTGGTTTAGTCAGTGATGCAGGATATCCATTAATCTCTGATCCAGGCCAAACATTAGTTCGCGATGTCATTGCCGCGGGCTTTAATGTTGTCCCAATATCAGGAAGTAGTGCCTTTCTTAATGCACTGGTTGCATCGGGACTTATTGTTCAACCTTTCGCATTTATGGGCTTTATGGAGCATAAAGAAAGCCAACTTAAGAAACAATTAATCCAAAACAAGGATTTACCAATGACGACAATCTATTATTTATCAGTTCATAAATTAGAAAAGACACTCGAAATCGTGTATGATGTGTTAGGTAATCGAAAGATTTGTCTTGTGCGTGAGATTACAAAAATGCACGAGGAGTTTATACGTGGTACGGTTACCGAGGTTATGGAGTCAGTTGAGACGATAAAAGGTGAGTTTGTAATTGTTATTGAGGCGAACACTGATGTATCAGAAGTAAGCTTTGATGATTTAATCATTCGCATTAAGGAACAGATTAATGCAGGAAATTCTGTTTCACGTTCAATTTCTTCTGTGGCCAAAGAGAATGGTGTTTCAAAAAACGAGCTCTATTCTTACTATCACGAGAATAAATAGGAGGCCGTAATGAAAATATTTGATTACGAAGATATTCAATTAATTCCAAATAAATGTATTGTGAAAAGTCGCTCTGAATGCGATACAAGCGTTAAATTGGGAAATCGAACCTTTGAAATGCCTGTTGTTCCTGCAAACATGCAAACAATAATCGATGAACCGCTCGCTATTTGGTTAGCAGAACATAATTATTTTTATGTTATGCATCGTTTTAACGAGGAACGTCGTTATGGCTTTATTCAAGATATGAATCAACGCGGTCTATATGCATCCATTAGTGTTGGTGTAAAAGATGACGAGTATGATTTTGTACGTCGATTGGCAGCAGATAATGTCATTCCTGACTATATTACAATCGACATTGCGCATGGTCATTCTGAGCAAGTTATTCGAATGATTAAGCACATAAAAGAATTCTTACCAAACACATTTGTGATTGCAGGAAATGTTGGAACCCCAGAAGCGGTTCGTGAACTTGAGAATGCAGGAGCAGATGCTACGAAAGTGGGTATTGGCCCGGGTAAGGTATGTATTACGAAATTAAAAACTGGGTTTGGAACAGGTGGATGGCAATTATCCGCATTATCATGGTGTGCTAAGGCCGCTCGCAAACCTTTGATTGCAGATGGAGGAATCCGAGATCATGGCGATATCGCTAAGTCAATTCGATTTGGTGCTACGATGTGTATGGTTGGATCATTATTTGCAGGACATGAAGAATCACCTGGAGAAACAATTGAAGTTGATGGCGTTCCATTCAAAGAATATTTTGGAAGTGCATCACAATT
This sequence comes from Erysipelothrix sp. strain 2 (EsS2-6-Brazil), assembly GCF_016617625.1. Classification (NCBI taxonomy): domain Bacteria; kingdom Bacillati; phylum Bacillota; class Erysipelotrichia; order Erysipelotrichales; family Erysipelotrichaceae; genus Erysipelothrix; species Erysipelothrix sp. strain 2 (EsS2-6-Brazil). The sequence goes on along the minus strand of NZ_SBAR01000003.1, from coordinate 113,720 downwards.
TCAAAAAGGTGAACATAAAAATGTTGAAGGAAAGCGCATTTTAATTGAACATAAAGGAAAAATCGAGGATACGCTACGCGAAATGCAACAAGATCTTCAATCATCCATTTCTTATGCTGGAGGTCGCGATCTTGAAGCGATTCGTAAGGTTGATTACGTGATTGTTAAGAACAGTATTTTTAATGGGGACCGTTAGATTAAAGCAAATATTCTTGTAAAAGCATATTTTATGCTATAATTAAGATGGTGATGATAATGAGTATCAAGCTTACTAAACAAAGACAAGAGATTTTAGATTTAATTCAAGCATCTGAAGGTCATATGACGGCAGATCAAATTCATACAAAACTTAAAGAAGGTGATGTATCAATTGGAATTGCGACGGTCTATCGAAATTTAAATGTGCTCTATAATGAAAAATTAATAAACCGTGTAAGACATCCAGAACTTGGATTTATCTACGATAAAAATCTACACGATCATTATCATTTTAGATGCAGAGAATGCAATCGCATTGAAGATGTGGAATTAGATTACCGAAAAGAATTACATCAACTCGTCGAAGAAGAATTAGGATGCCTCGTGTTAGATCACGACATTACATTCGAGGGGATTTGTAAGGACTGTTTGGCAAAATCAAATCAAAAACATAAGTAAGAACAAAAAAAGGAGCCTTTGCTCCTTTTTTTTACCTTCATCGAAAGATGATGGCTTTCTATTTGTAACCCAGTGCTACTTTACCTACTGCTTCATTTACTTTTTCATAACTATATAAATCTAATTGAGAAAAACATTCAACAAGTTGATCAACTGTAACAGATTGAAGATGTTCAACGATTGCTGTTGCGGTTAAAGCTTCAAGTTCTTCTTCTAAACCTAATAAGTACGTTGGAGTTGTTTCTAAAGCCTCGGCGATATCATAAATTTTTGACTGGGGAAGATCGATCACACCTGCTTCAATTTTGGCAATTGTAGAACGTGATGTATACCCTACAGCAACAGCAAGTTCCTGTTGAGAAATACGTAGTTCTTTTCGACGTGCCTTCAGTCTTTGACCTAATATATTCGACATAATTACTCCTTCACCTCAATGAATATAGCATTTATATCTCTAATTTGCAATATCTATTCAGAGAGTGTGAAATTTCCATATAAAATCTGTCCTTTCTTGAATTTATATGGTGAATAATACGCCCTTTTGGATAAATTATTACCAAGATGGTAAAAAAAGTGGACATTTTATGACAAAAATAATTGACTAAATATGTGAAAACAAATATTATCAACGTTGTGATTAAAAATCACTTTTAAATGATACTTGTAAGGAGGAAAAAAATGAGAACGAGAATCATTAAAAGCGGATTAACAACCGTGTTAATCACAATGGTATTATTATCAGTAAGTACATCTTTTGTATCTGCGGAAGGACATCCTTCTACAAGTGTTAAAACAATAACAAATTCAGTACAAATAGATGATATGCAAGAAGGTTCGGTTCGCGTATTTAAAACAGCGAAACCAATTCCCAACACGATTAATCGTTGGGAAATATCGATTGATGTATATGGACGCGTAAAGCGGGAACCATCAGACATTGTTTTGGTACTTGATACATCCGGAAGTATGGATCCACAAAAAAATCCACAAGGAATTGATCGGATATCAAAGGCTAAACGTGAAGCGATTCGTTTTGTGAATGAAATTTTTGAAAGAGATGACACCGCTCGAATTGCCCTTGTATCCTATGGAACACGGGTAAAAACAAATTCATTTCATACCAAAAATGATGCAACGCATTTAATTGATGAAATTAATAATCTTAAAGCCGAAGGAGGGACCTTTACGCAAGGGGCACTTCATGAAGCGAAAACATTATTAAATCAGAGTACGGCGCCAAATAAAACAATAATCTTGTTATCAGATGGGCAACCCACTTATCGATATCCACTCAAGGCAAAAGTAAATCAAGAATTACTTGGTTTTGAGGGAAATGTTATGGTTCAAAAACGCTATAATGGACAACAACGTCCTTTTGATACGGGAATTCCAAGTTCGGGGAACTATGCGATTCCCGGATATCGATTTAAATCATTACCGAATACCGATCATTTTGATTATAGCGCTCCGGTTTACGGAACGGGTAATGAGTATTATTTGGATCAACTTGGCGATGTACTATCACATGAAAATAAGAATTATTTTGTCTATATGTCTTCAGCAGACGCATCCATTGTCGAATCCAATCAAATTCATCAAGAACAAATCCATTTATACTCAATTGGATTTGATACCGATGATAAGGGAACCGAAATATTGAAGCGTATCAGTAAAGGAAATTATTATGATGCTACATCAAGCCGTGATAATCTGGATGATATCTTTAAGGAAATTTCAAACAATATTTTTTCTGCGGCGAAGGATATTCATATTGATGACCCAATGAGCGATGCTTTTGATGTTGATATGTCACGTTTGGATGATGCACTCTTACCAATGTATGATTCAAACCAAAAACGTTTTAATGTTCGAAGTCTAGGACTGTATGATTACGATAGTGATATCCAACACTTTGGCTATCACTATGAAGTCAAAACAAATCCATTGGCAAATATAAATGAGCACAACTTCTTTGAACTAAACAAAACAACAACCATTACGTATACAGACATCAATAATCAAACCGTTAAAAAAGAGATTACAGTTCCACAAGCTAAGCCAACACCCGTTCGCCTTAAAACAGAAGTCTATAAAGCGGATAAATCACGCAATTTAAAAACAGATTATCAAGCGAATGTCGTCTTTAAATCGGAACATGATGAACAGAAACTTCATCATGTTAGTGCAATGAATGAAAGCACGACGTCATGGTCCTTTACAGATTATGGAGCGTATGATGTTCGGATTGAGGCACTCAATGTGAAAGACGAAGCACATAATCTTAAGGATTATGATGTTGTCTACGAATATTATGAGTATGTAAATGGTGAGCGTAAACCTGTATCGCGTTTAAACATTCAGAATCAACCGGAATCGTATGAGGTTGTGGTTAAACTTTATCAGAAACAATTAGGAACTATCACAATTGATAAGACCGTTAAACAGGGATCAAAAACAATATATCCTGATGATATTTTTATTTTTGAAGTCTTTAATCAAGACTACAAAATTGATGAAATTCGGTTAAAAGCGGGCGAGCATAAAACACTCACCGATTTACCGCTGGGCTCCTATCGTGTTGAAGAAAAAACACTAGAAGGATTTAGTCCAAGAACCCCACAACAATCCCTTGAAATAACGTATCAAGGTCGTGATCATACCCTTCATTTCACAAACGATGTTGAGAATAAAACATCTTATGAGGTCGAAAAGATTTGGGTTGGTGGGACGACTCGACATACGGATGTTCTGATTGATTTAAAACAAAATGGAACACCCCTTAACATACCTAAAGTCCTTGAGAAAGGGAATACAAAGATTGAGTTTACAGATCTCCCACGATTTGATGAGGCAGGTAATGAATATGTGTATGAGCCCTATGAACCGAATGTTCCAGATCATTTTGAATCATCCGTAGAGGGAAATAAGATTACAAATACTTACATAACTCCAAAACGAAGTTATACGGCATCAAAAATTTGGGACGGCGGTCCTACCGTTAAACCGACCATCACACTCCAACTTTACCAAAATGATCAACCTTATGATCGTATTGATTTAGAATCAGGAGAAACATCGTATACATGGAATGATCTACCTGAGACAGACGACTCAGGCAATACGTTTAAATACCATATCGATGAAATCAATGTTCCGGAGAATTATAAAATGAACCTTGATGGATCTACCATTACCAATACCTATGTAAGTCCTACGCGAGATATCATCGTTACAAAAGAATGGATTGGTGGACCGGATATTAAACCAACTATCGAAGTAGCACTGCTTGCGGATGGTCATGAAGTAGCGCGACAAAAAATTGAAACAGGAACGACCAGTATTACATTTAAAGAACAGCCTATTAATGATCGTAATGGATTACCGATAACATACAGAGCAATTGAAACGCAAGGGGCACACGATTACGTAAACATTCCATCCGAGGACCCGCTTGTTATTAAAAATGAATACCGCCAACCGCGTATTACCGATCCCATCATTGCAACTAAAATATGGGATGGCGGTCCTCTCGAAAAACCAGAGATTGAAATGATTCTTTATCGTCAAAGTGTGACAAATCCTGAACGTGTAGATTCAAAACGCTTAACAAATGGACAAACAAAAGCCATATTTACTGATTTAGAAAAAACAGATAAAAATGGAAATCTTTATACATACTGGGTTGAAGAAGGCGATCAAGAGGGTCTGCTTCAAGAACACCACTATACCGCTGAGCGCATCGATGCCTTCACGATCGTGAATCACTATCATTCCCCTAAAACAACATTCACCATGACAAAAATATGGGATGGTGGTCCAGAAATTAAACCTGAAATTGAAGTTCAGCTTCTAAAAAACGGTGAAACTGTAGGCAATCCAATCATTCTTCATCACGGCGAAACAACCTATACGTGGACCGATCTTGATGAATTTGACAAAGACGGAAATATAATTAACTATCGTGTTCATGAAATCAACGAACCTGAAGGATATATCCAAGCACTTGATGAAACAGGCGCCATCATAACAAATCACTTTCAACCTGAAGTTCGAACCATTAACGCTTACTTATATTGGGAACATGGACCGGATGAAAAGCCAACGGTTATTTTTGATCTCTATCAAGTTGTCGATGGTGTAGAAACACGTATTGATGAATCTAAAACCTTGGTAACTGGCATGTCACATGTATCATGGGATGTACCTGTGCAAACACATGAAGGAAAAAACATCGAGTATTTTGTAAAGCAAAGAAACCTTCCTGAAGATTACACAATGCGGTATGGTGTCGATCGCTTAACAGTAATTAACACATATCATCCCCCTGTTCAGGAAATTACGTTAAATAAGCAATGGGTGGGGGGCGAAAAGACCCAGGCAGAAGCAACCTTTACGTTGTATCAAAACGAAAAGGTCTATGATGTGGTAAAGCTTTCATACAACGATACAAATTATAAATGGCTTGTAGACGCAAAGGATCTTAAAGGAAATGCGTTTACGTATCACCTTGAAGAAACTTCCGTACCTGATGCCTTTGTATCGGAACGTATTGATGCATGGACCTTCCGTAATACCTACACATCACCTAAACGTGATGTAACCGTGACAAAGCATTGGATCAATGCGCCTGAAACGGTACCAACGATTCATCTTCAACTCTTAAGAAACAATGAACCAATGGGTGACCCAATTACTTTAGAGAGTGGTCAAAGCACCTATACATGGAAACATTTAGATGAGACCGATGAACAAGGCAATGCATATGACTATCGTGTTTATGAAATTGATCCCCCTAAAGGTTACCAAGTTTCCTATAGTGAAGATGGACTGGAAATATTTAATAAATGTCAAGAAGATGTGTCTAACATTCGGAACGAAAATCCCTCAAAGAATACACCGAATAAAGAACCAATCCTACCAGATGAAAAACCGAATCATCATACTGTGAATCATGAGGTTCTCCCCCAAACAGGCGTTGGAAATCAAGTTCGATTGATTCCGGGAACGGTACTGTTTGGTTTGGGTGTTATTTTATTATTGAAAAAGAAACATTAGTTTTATATTTAAAAACCTCGTATTGTGAAAAGTACGAGGTTTTGTCTTATTGTAGAGCTTACATAAATAGGCTATAATTAAGGGGAAATTCTAGCGGAGGCAATCAAATGAAAAACAATAAAAATTACTATATAACAACCGCTATTGCTTATACATCAGCAAAACCTCATATTGGTAACATTTATGAGATTGTGCTAGCAGATAGTATTGCACGATTTAAACGTGCTCAAGGTTATAATGTTCGTTTCCAAACAGGAACGGATGAACACGGTCAAAAAATAGAAGATAATGCGAAAGCACATAATATGTTACCGAAAGCATATGTCGATAATATTTCGAGTGTGATTCGTGGTTTATTTGATCTGATGAATGTTCAATATGATTATTTTATTCGAACAACAGACGACTATCATAAAACACAAGTTCAAAAGGTTTTTAAGAAACTCTTTGATCAAGGGGATTTATATAAAGGAAATTATGAAGGATGGTACTGTAAGTCATGCGAATCCTTTTATTCAGATTCACAGGTAGAAGATGAAACATGTCCAGAGTGTGGTGCGAAGGTTGTACGCCAACAAGAATCTTGCTACTTCTTTAAAATGAGTAACTATCAAGATCGCCTTGTACAATACATCAAGGATAATCCATCATTTATTCAACCTGAATCACGAAAAAATGAAATGCTTCAAAACTTCCTTAAAGAAGATCTCTATGATCTTGCGGTTTCACGAACAAGTTTCAAATGGGGAATTCCTGTAGATTTTGATCCTGAACATGTTGTGTATGTTTGGATTGATGCACTGATTAACTATATCACGGGTTTAGGATATGATGTTGATGGGAATAATGGGCCACTTTTTGATGAGTTCTGGCCAGCTGACGTGCATTTAATTGGTAAGGATATTTTACGTTTCCATACAATTTATTGGCCAATTCTATTAATGGCCCTTGATATTGAGTTACCAAAACAAATCTTCGGACACCCATGGTTACTTACTGGCGACAGCAAGATGAGTAAATCAAAAGGGAATGCACTTTATGTTGATGATCTAACATCCGTCTTAGGTGTTGATCCAGTTCGATACATTATGCTTCATGAAATGCCTTTTGAACGTGATGGTCACCTCACATATGAATTGATGATTGAACGTATTAATACAGACCTTGCGAATATTATTGGGAATCTGGTTAACCGTACCATTTCAATGACCAATAAATACTTTGACGGCGTATTGACTGTTAATCATGTGCATGAAGCAATCGATGATGAATTGATTGATGCATGTAAAAATCTTATTCCAAATGTTGAAGCGAAGATGGATACGCTTCATGTAGCGGATGCAATTTCTGAGATTGTTTCCTTATTTAGAAAAGGGAATAAGTATATTGATGATACACAACCTTGGGTTCTTGCGAAAGATGAAACGAAACAAGATCGCCTTCAAACAGTACTTTATAATCTAACGGAATTGATTCGTATTGGTGGTATCGCCCTTGAATCATTTATCCCAGAAACATCCCAACGCATTCTTGCACAATTACAAACAGAACATACAACGTTTGAAAGTGCGAAGGTGTTTGGACTCTTTGAACTTAATAAACCTGTTGTTTCAAAAACAGACATCATCTTTAATCGTTTAGATGTGAAAGAAACACTTGAGTTATTAGAAAAGGAGGTAGAACCTGTGGTAGAAACAAACGTTGTTGAAGAAGAAACAAAAGAAATAACATTTGATCAATTTCAAGATGTAGAACTTCGTACGGGGACAATCGTAAAAGTCGAAAAACATCCTAAAGCAGATAAACTCTATGTCTTACAAGTTGATTTAGGAAGCAAAGAAGTAACTGTAGTAAGCAGCCTTGTAGATTTCTTTACGGAAGAAGAACTCCTCAATCATAAAGTTGTTCTCGTTGCAAACCTCAAACCCGTTAAACTACGCGGTATAATGTCAAATGGTATGATTCTTACAGCTGAAGAAGGCGACAAAGTAAGACTTGTAACCGGTGGTGATGTCGCAAACGGAACGCTATTGCGTTAAGATAGGTATTGTATAGAAAAGAGGGTGCTTTATGAAAATTGTATTAGTAAGACATGGTTATACGACTTCTAATGAAGAAGGAACGTATTCAGGTTGGTCTGATGTTCACTTATCGAAACAAGGAATTGAAGACCTAAAACAATATAAATTGGAGTACGCGTATCCACAAACAGAGCGTTATTATACATCTGATTTAACACGTACGATTGATACGTTTGAAATTCTTTACGGTAAAGAGACACCAATCTATGAATCAAGTAAAGAATTACGCGAGATCTATTTTGGTGATTATGAAGATGTACATGGGGATGACGTATCCGAAAATTATTTTGATGGATTCCTTATTAATAAACGCATTGCTCATGGAGAGACGTTAACTGAATTTAGCTACCGAATCATCTCTAAGTTGGAATGCATTCTAAAAGATATGAAAGCAAACAGTGTGGAATCTTCAACAATTGTTTGTCATTCAGGTGTTATTAAAACACTGTTAATTTTCTTAGAAAACAGACCATTCCTAGACTTTAGAGCAATTCATGCACCCAATGGACTGGGATACATACTTGATGTTGATTTCGATGATTCGTTAAATCGCATTATCTTAAAGAGTGTAGAAGCATTACCAAAAAAATAAGAAAGACACGTATCGATACGTGTCTTTTTTTATGTAGAACTCTATGAATCTTTTTTAACAGAGAGGTAGTATTCAAAATAAATATTAAGATCTGTAACTTCAACATTAACTCGATAAATATCATGAGGTCGATCCGAAATTACAAATGAAGATACTTTGTCTTTAAGTAACTCTAATTCGCTTGAAGAAACAAAATCCGAATCATGATTACTTACACTGTCACTGACATAGATTGATGAAGATGCACTGATTCCTTTCGCGAATACAGAATCCTCATTCTCGGCACGATAAATCATCCCTTCAGTATTGATGTTATCGATTGGTTTTAAGTTGTTTTTGATGTACTCTGTTGTTTTAGGATGACGATTATCGATGTTTAACAGGTAATCGTTCATATAGTCACGATCTTTTAGTTTATAGGCAAGGACAAAGTTTAATGTATCGCCATTGGGTTGTAGTTCAGCATTTTGAAGGTCATCTTTATATGTTTCGATGAGTTCGCTTCGTGAACCTGTAAATCGATATCCCTTGGTTAGGGTATTATTGAAGATATAAATTTGATTGATTTGCTTTTCTTCATTGAAGAGGATGTTTGTATCTTTTAAAGTATCAGGATTTACAACTGCAGGATAGAGTGGTTTTAATAACTCATCCTTTACATTAAAACGGCGCTTAATTTTACTTCCGCTTTTGAGTTTGTACTCGATGTATATGGGCGTATATTCTGAAGTATACTCAAGATTTGAACTTACTAAGCCTTCATTTTCTTTCAATTGGCTAACGATTGAGTAATGGAATGTATTTGTAAGTTGGAGTAATTCGGGTTGTTCACGGGTAATATGAAGATTTTTTTGAAAAAGATAGTTTCCAGCATTTATGAGGAAGTCTTCATCTTCGATTCCCGAAAATTCCCCTTGAGAAGTTATCGTAACCGACTCAATTTTATCAATCTTCGGAATATAATATGTATAACCCAGCCCGTTGGTTACATATAAGATTGTACAGAATATCATTAATACCACCGCAAAGATTGTATAGTTCTTCAGGATTTCTGTCATGTTTTTTAGAGAACGATTTTTGATAATGTTTAAAAGCGTAAAAAGTAATAAAGCGATTAAAATGGGCATCACAACCGATCCTACAGTAAGGGTTCGCGTTCCCATGGCAAAGATTGGAAGTAAAAATATCAAAACAATGCCTGTGAAGAGATAGATGATTAAAGGGAAAAACCAATTATTAATAAATGGCGTCTCACTTTTTTCAGATTTACGTGCATCATGAATCACAAGCGACACAGACAGCAGTATAAGTCCAAGAATTAACCAATATGATGCGTAAAGACCCATATCATAAGGTGAATTCGTAGTTCTTAGTCCAAATAGTACGGAAATCGGCGGTGATAGAAAGGCCAATGAATCCATGCGCATCGAGGTATATCCAATTACAAAAGTGGATGCAAACAATTCTAAAGCACCAAAAGCTAAAAATGGCGCAATAAAGATAATCACGGTATAGATTAATGCATCTGAGAGTGTACCCGTGTTCATCAAAACAAACATAACCGGTGTTGTGGTTGCAAAGAAAATTGCGAGTAATTGGAAGTAAGTCTCAATATGATACCATTTTAAAGAAATATTAAATAAGAGATTATTAAGGGCATAGCCTGAAAAATAGGCGATGGTGAACGGTATAAAGATAATAAGAAGGGATGCAACATAGTTTGTAAGAAATAAATCACTCCGTTTTATCGGTAGTGAGTGAAATACATCGACAGATTTCTTACTACTCAAGTAATTGAAGAGAATCATTGGGGTAACGATGGATAAAAATATTGTGATGATGATTGGTACATACACAGAAGCATTTGAGTAATTCTCAAAATTCTGCTGATCTCGAGTTTGGATCCAACGGATTAAAGTGGGTATTGGAAACGAAGTCATTAGAAGTATTGTATAGAATAACAGTAAACCTTTATATTTTTTAAAGTTAAACTTTAAATAATCAAAATTGATTCGTGAATTAATCAATGTTTTCATGATTCTTGTTCTCCATTTCATAAATAAATATCTCTTCAAGGGTCACGTCATTATGTTCGACGAGTAAGGGATTCATTGAATTGAGTTCTTTTTCAATTGTTTCACGGTTTCCCTTGATAATAATTGAGAAAATACGTGCTGAACCTGTTATATTTAAAGGATTCATAAAATCAAAGTCCGAACGTTTCATTTCAGATTCAAAAGCTATTTGATAGCGATGATAAATTGATCCAAAATCATTGGTTGATTGATTCATCATGATATTGTTTTCATCGATAATCGCAACTGTATCGCAAATATCTTCAAGTTCTCTTAAGTTATGGGATGAAATAATAACGGTAGCGTTATGATCGATGATCATTTCCCCAAGAAACTGCTTAATTCGAAACCGCATGATCGGATCAAGACCATCGAAAGCTTCATCAAGAAGTAATATTTTTGGTTTTGATGCCAAAGCAAGTAAAAGGGAAACTTGTCGTTTCATTCCTTTTGATAGTGCATTGATTTTTCGATTTTCATCCAAACCAAACAACTCAAGAAGATCTTGGTAGTAATGGTCATCAAACGATTTATAGAATACTTTGTAAAACTGTTGCATGTCTTTAATCGTAGATTGACTAAAGAAGAAAGGATCATCCCCAACAAAGAATACGTCTTTTTTGGTTTCGGGGTTATCGTAGACGCGTTGATCATTAATTAAAACAACACCAGCATCGGCATGAAGGACCCCACTGATAAGGCGTAATAGTGTCGACTTTCCGGAACCGTTTTTACCAACAAGGCCAATAATTGAACCTTCTTCAAACGTAATATTAATATCTTCGAGAACAATTTTGTTATCAAATTTTTTATTTACATTAGTGAATCGTATCATTATGTGACTCCTTTAATAGATTGAATATCGTTTCTTGTGTTTCTCCGAGTTCAAGTAATTTGTGATAGATCAGGGTGAGTTCTTGATAGGCATCACTAACGAGATTACTGACACCTTTTTCATGCTCGCTTACAAAAGATCCCTTACCAGGAATTGAGTAAATAAGTCCATTCATTTCACATTCGTGATATGCCTTTGAAACGGTATTGGGATTGACACCGAGATCTTTGGCGAGGGAACGTACGGTTGGAAGTTGTTCATGTGGTTGGAGTATCCCCATTGCGATAAACTTTCCAACTTGTTGAATAATCTGCTCAAATATTGGTGTTGCGTTTCGTGTGTTAATTGTAAACATAGATACCTCCTATCTGTACCACTTACATTAATACAGTATTACATCATGACGTATGTGTCAAGTTTGAATAAATAAGTGAACTTAAATCATTATCAACTCGAATGTTGTATAATTGTGATAAAATACCAACGGAGGCTTTTATATGTATGATGTTATAGTAGTAGGAGGCGGTCATGCCGGTGTTGAAGCAGCAGTTGCTTCAGCCAGAATGGGGCAAAGAACTGCACTCTTTACGTTAAATGTAGATAAAATTGCATCAATGCCTTGCAATCCATCAATTGGTGGACCTGCAAAAGGGATTGTTGTTCGTGAAATTGAAGCACTTGGCGGTGTTATGGGGAAAATTGCGGATAAGACAGCCTTGCAGTTTCGGATATTAAATTCAAGTAAGGGACCGGGTGTTCAATGCTTGCGTGTTCAGTCGGATAAATTAGCGTATTCGCGTGCGATGCGTGATGCTGTTCTTGCGGAACCTGGAATTGAAATTGTTCAAAAAATGGTAGAAGGTGTTGTTGCTGAAAACGGCATTGTCACCGGTGTTCGTTGTAAAGGTGATGAGTTTGTAGCGGCTAAGGCTGTAATTATTACCAGTGGAACGTATATGAGTTCAAAAATTTTACTGTCCTCAACGGTTACCGTAAGTGGACCTGATGGCGATCCCACAACCAATAGCCTATCAGAATCATTACGTGCTTTAGGGTTGAAGACGTTCCGTCTTAAAACAGGAACGCCAGCACGTGTTTATACAGATAGTATTGATTTTAGTAAGACAACCATTCAGCCTGGGGATGATGAGCCGTATTACTTCTCCAATAGTACTCAGAAGGAAGATGTAATTAAGGAACAATATCCTTGTTATTTAACCTATACAAATCCTACAACTCACGATCTAATTGAGGCTAATCTTGAAAAATCAAGCATGTACTCAGGTGTTGTTGAAGGGGTCGGTGCACGTTATTGTCCATCAATCGAAGACAAAATTGTCCGCTTTGCAGATAAAAATCGTCACCAAATCTTTTTAGAGCCAGAATCCGCAGAGTTGGATACAACTTATGTTCAAGGGCTGTCTTCATCATTACCAGAAGAGGTTCAAGACGCAATGATTCGAACCGTTCCTGGATTAGAAAACTGTCGCGTTCAACGCTATGGTTATGCTATCGAATATGATGCAATTGATCCAATTCAGTTAAAACCATCACTTGAAATCATGACTGTGGAAAATTTATTTACTGCCGGGCAAATTAACGGTACTTCAGGTTATGAAGAAGCAGCCGGTCAAGGTCTGATGGCAGGGATTAATGCAGCACTTAAAAATCAAGGGAAAGAACCCCTTATTCTTAAACGCGATGAGGCTTATATTGGTGTAATGCTCGATGATCTTGTAACTAAAGGAACATTAGAGCCGTATCGTCTCTTAACCTCACGAGCAGAGTATCGTCTCTTATTGCGTCATGATAATGCATACCGACGATTATCTCACTTTGGTCATGAGATTGGATTGTTAAGTGACGAAGATTATGAGAAAATAGAGTTAGATATTCAAATTATTGATGAATTCATTGAAGCAAGTAAAACCATCAAATTACCGCATAGTCCGGAATTTGAAGCATATTTTGCTGAAAAGGATTCACCATTTCAAGCACATGATTTAACAATTTACGACGCGGTTAAAAGACCGGGTATTGAATTGTTAGAGGTATTAGAACTGATGGACATGGAAGTCCGCAAAGACTTAGCATTCCAAATCCAAGTAGAAATCAAGTATGAAGGTTATATTAAGAAAGCCATGAAAGAAGCAGAAAAGCTTCGTTCGATGGAGAATATTAAATTACCGGAAGATATTAACTATGATTCTATTGAAAACTTATCAATTGAGGGGCGTCAAAAACTGACTGCTGTAAGACCGATTACAATGGGTCAAGCATCGCGTATTTCAGGTGTTAATCCAGCAGATATTGCAATTCTTGCTATGGTACTCAAACACAAAGGATAGGGTGGAAAACATGAATATTGGAACAATTGGTACAGGAATTATTGTTGAAGAATTTATTAAGTCATCACAAGATATATCGGGTGTGTCATTTAAAGCGGTTTATTCCCGCACGCAAGGCAGAGCGGATGCTTTAGCGAAGCGTTTTGGGATTACACAAACACACACGACACTTGAGGGATTATTTTCAGATCCGTTGGTGGATACGATTTATATTGCTTCACCCAACAGTCTTCACTATGAACAAGCATATGCTGCGTTAAAAGCCGGGAAGCATGTCATTGTAGAAAAACCTTTTGTTGAAACAGAGGAACGTGCGCAACGATTGATTCGTTATGCACAAGAGCATCATTTGTTCCTCTTTGAAGCAATTTGCAATATTCATTTACCGCACTATCAATTTATCAAATCAAATTTAGAAGTTATTGGTGATATTAAGCTTGTTCAGTGTAATTTCAGTCAATATTCAAGCCGATATGATGCACTCTTAGCAGGTGAAATACCCAATGTCTTCAACCCTCATTTTTCTGGAGGTGCCTTAGCGGATATCAATATATATAATATTCATTTTGTTGTTGGGATTTTTGGAATGCCCGATGAAGTAAAATATTATGCAAATAAACATTCTAATGGTATTGATACTTCAGGTGTTCTAATTATGAAATATCCGACCATGACCGTAGAGTGTGTTGGTGCTAAGGATAGTTTTTCTCAAAATTTTGGACAAATCCAAGGGGAAAAGGGCTATATTTATATTCCTGAAAGTGTCAGCAGCATTGAGTCTGTAAGTATTGTAACGAAAGATTCAAAAGAGATGATTAACATTCAAGATCTTCCAAGGCTTGCATATCAAGTAGAAGTATTTGAGCGTGCGATTCGAACACAGGATTTTGAACTTCGAGATCTGTATTTAGAACAAACACTGAGTGTGGTTCGAATTGCAGAAAAGGCCCGTAAAACAGCTAATAATTACTTAAAGCCAACCCAGTAGGGTTGGCTTTTCTTTTATCAAATCTCAACCGCACCACTTTTACTTTTATGATTTCTTATTGAGTAGACAACACTTTGTTGTAAATCGAAAGACCTCTTTACAATCCAAGGATGTATATGTAAAAATTTAAAATGCTATTAAATGTGGAGGGGGATTTAATGATACGAAAAATCGGTATATTTGTAATGTTTATTTTACTTTTTGGTATTTTTCGAACAGAACATGTTTCTGCGGAAGTAGGTTTTGATTTTCAAAATCTAAATCAAGGAACTGATGTAATGCTACGCGGTCTTTGTCATCGCGCTAATACCTGTGTATCAGGTTCTAAAACTTACACAATTAATTGGTTCGGGATGGAGAGCGGTGATCAGCCCATCTCCTTAACAATGCAAGAGGAGTTTAATGATGATACCTCCATTGAAATTGGTAAGATTACAAATCTTACAAAAGATATAAAGTCAATTACGATTGATAATCTAGTCGTTCAAGATGCATTCAACTTTAATGCTGATGGAGGCAATCTTTATCACAAAGTTTATGGCTTTAAAATTGATAAAGAAACGCCAGATGCTCTTGAATATAGAGTGATTCAGACTCAAAATATCATTAATATTGTGCGAATTAAAAATCAAACAATTAAATTCTCGGTGGTCCGGGATGGACCCATCAATGGTGTGCGATCGCTTCCTTTTGTCTTAACAAAAAATGGTGAGCAATCGAAAAGCCATCGCACTACATTTTACACACGTTCTTCAAGTCAACATTATTCGTTTATTACAACCAAGTATGACGATAAGAATCGACCTTATACATTTGATATTATTACCGATGGTGATGATAGGGTAAAAATTGAAAAAAAGGTAATCAATGAAAACGAATTTGAATTTCGTATTCGTCAAGATATTACGAAAGAAATTCCTTTAAAAGGCCATAATACAAGTGGTCTTACGGGAGAAGTCGTTTTTATTACTGATAACCAAAAAGAATTAACAGGTATTATTAAAGACGGGAATGTGGTATTTGAGAATATTAGACATGAAGACTTGAATACATTTACTCGAATGAAACGATATAATTTGAATGATGCAAGCGTAGAACTTAATATCAGAGAAGATCGGTTAAAAGAAATTTCTGAAATTGCAGTCGAGCGATTCATTGACAAAACATTTAATGTGGAGTGGGGACCTAATATATTGGCCTATCCAGGAGCCAAGGAAACAGATACGATTGATATTCACCTCTTTGAAGGAAATCAAGCCACCGAGTTCAAAAAAACCGTCGCCTTTAATCAGTCGGAAGTAACCTTCAAGGTAAATCCTCGTAAAGAAACGACATTCTCCGTTGATGATGGGTTTGTAAGTGTCGCAAATGATTTGAAAATTTATATCGATCGGGTGATTCAGCCGCTTCAGATTGACATTCAGAAGGCATATAAGCCGAAAAGAGATGACGATTTGGATATCCAAGTAGAAATATTAAGTCCGCCTCGTGCAACAGGCAAAATTGATTTGAACGAACTGCTTGGTGTGGATGGATTTATCATTCATGAAACTCCGAAGCCTTCAATAAAACCTGATCGTGAGGTCATGCTATCGGTAGACGGTTTTGTTATTCACGATACTCTCGATGAACCTAAAAATCGTTTACGACCCGATCCGGTATTTCTTGATGGATATGGTATCGAAGACGTTCAAAATCACGAATACATCAGTGGAATGGAAGCCATTATGCAGAAGGAAAGGATGAAGCAAAAATATTTAGAAGATGTTTTAGAGCAAGATCGGAAAAATCGCATTGCTTACGAACTCAGTACGAAGGAATATGAGGCACACCTCAACCCCATAATTTTAGAGAATCATTTTGATGGATTTCCAATTGAACTACAAGAAACAGCCTTACACGAAAATCTTAATCCAATAATAGAAGTTGGAGTGTTTAATGATAATCAGCAGATTTTTAGTATGGTAGATGTTGAAGGAGAACCTATAAAAGGGGATATCCTTCCACCTTATTTAGAAGGAGAGGAAGTTCCTGAACATGCATTCAACCACACTGAAAGGGATGCGGCATCGAAGTTTTTGAGTATCATTGAAACAAAAAAACGTGTGGAATTGGAGCGGATTTTACTTCAAGATATTGAAAATCGGAAGCAGCACGAACGTGAAACAAATAATATATTAGACGCATTGCTACGTAGGCAACCAGACAGTCCCAACGTGATTGAACCACTTGAATATTATGAAATAATCATGTCAAATCCAATTATCCAACAAAAAGACGGCGTTTCAAAAATAACAACAGAACAACAATCATCAAATTTGGTGAGAGATAAAAGTATAAAAACCACACATACTCCAATAGAAAAGACCGAAGAGAGTCATGTAATCAAAAGTCATTACAGTACCATTAAACAAAAGTTTGATGAGAAAACGATTGCCCGGGTAATAAACAAGGACACAGAGGGCGTTCTTCCTAAGACCGGAAAACAAAAACACAGTAATAAATGGGGAATAATCCTGATATTAATGGGAGTTTGTGTATTATTACCGAAAAGGCATAAAAATAGAATTGTTAATTAGCACATAAAAGGCAGTATATACTGTCTTTTATGCATTTTAGACCAAATATTTGTCACGATGATTTGTTGTGGAAATCTTATAAATACGCTATAATTACAACGTAGTTTCGATTCTAATCATAAGAATCAAATATGATAAAAATGTGTTAATAAAAGATGCATTGCAATTGGAGGCTTCATGAATTTTTTAGAATTTATTAGTAAAATTGAAGCGTTGGGAATTGTTGTTTCAGAAGAGATGAAACAACAATTTTTATCGTACAAGAATCTTATTCAAGAAGTGAATAAAGTCTTAAATTTAACCGGTATCGATGATGATGAAGGCATATTTTTAAAGCATTTCTACGATTCATTACTTATTTCACCATTAATAAAAGAAAACAGTCGGATTGCTGATATAGGAAGTGGTGCAGGTTTTCCAGGAATTGTTCTTGCCATTGCCCGTCCGGATATCACGGTGACCTGTATTGAACCCACAACAAAACGAACAAATTTTTTAGAACGTGTTGTACTTGAATGTGGATTAAAAAATACAACTGTAATTAATGGTCGAGCAGAAGATGTTATCGGAGAACTTCGTGAATCATTTGATATTGCGACGGCTCGGGCTGTTGCATATCTTGATATTCTAAGTGAGTTATGTCTGCCTTTCGTGAAGGTAGGCGGTGTATTTTTAGCGATGAAAGGATCTAAAGGAATTGAGGAGTATGAAGACTCCCTCAAAGCGATTAAAATCCTTGGTGGCGAACTTACGCAGACACATAAATTCAGTGATGATATCATGGGTGACCGCTATAATTTAGAGATTACAAAAGTGAAGTCCGCTTCGAAGAAGTATCCAAGAAGTTATGCTAAAATTAAAAAGACACCACTGTCTGGGAGGAATCATGATTGATCGTAGAGAAATAGCTATTGAAAAAATTAAACCTAACCGTAATCAGCCTCGGCTAACTTTTAATGATGAGAGTTTGTTGGAATTAGGACAATCGATTAGTGAAAATGGCCTTCTTCAACCGATTGTTGTTCGTGAAGTTGACGAGACAGATGAATATGAAATTATTGCCGGAGAACGTCGATATCGAGCAATGCGAATGTTTGGATTTACTGAAGTACCATGCATCATTAGTAATATTGATGATGATAAAAGTGCGACATTAGCGCTTATCGAGAACATCCAACGCGAAGATTTAAGTGTTTTGGAAGAAGCGAAAGCGTATCGCGATATTTTGCGAATTCAAAAAATAACTCAAAAGGAACTTGCAACAAAAGTAGGAAAATCGCAATCCGCAATCGCGAATAAAATCCGTTTGCTTGAATTGCCAGAACCCGTACTCGAAGCCCTTGGCGAACGTAAAATTACGGAGCGTCATGCGCGCGCGTTATTAAGCGTTGAAAAGGAAAAAACTGAAGAAGTTTTAGACGAAATCCTTAATAAAAAGTTGAACGTTAAAGAGACCGAAACCCTCATTAACAAACCACGAAAGAAAAAAGCTGTAACACGTGGTATTTCTCAACACATCAAGATTGGAATCAATACAATCAAACAATCGATTGGTATGATCGAAAAAACAGGAATTACGGTAAAACATGATATGGAAGAAACGAATGATGAGGTCGTCATCACGATACGCTTCCCTAAATAACTTAAGAAGATAACAAAGGATGTGAGTCAATGGGGAAAATAATTGCTGTAGCGAATCAAAAAGGTGGCGTTGGTAAAACAACGACAAGTATTAATTTATCTGCTGGTTTAGCCTACTTAGGCCAAAAAGTTCTATTAGTAGACCTTGACCCCCAAGGAAATGCATCTCAAGGTGTAGGTGCAAATAGAATGGCCATCAAAGACAGTACCTATGATTTAATTCTTTCTGAAAAAGAAGTAAGTGACATTAAGATGTCTCTAAACACGCCTCCAATGGATTTAATTCCCGCAACAATTGACCTTGCGGGTGCAGATCTCGAAATGGTAGAGTTTAAGATTGGTCGCGAACGTCTTTTAAAGAATAAATTAATAAAAGCAAAGGATGACTATGATTACATCATCATCGATTGTCCGCCATCATTAGGTTTGTTAAATACGAATGCTCTAACAGCTGCAGATTCGGTTATTATACCGGTCCAATGTGAGTATTATGCACTTGAAGGATTAACGCAATTGTTATCCACAATTCGACTGGTGCAAAAGCTGTTTAATCCAGATTTAAAAATAGAAGGCGTTTTACTTACGATGTTTGATGTCCGTACTCGTTTGAGTGTTGAGGTTCAACAAGAAGTTCGTAAATATTTTAAAGAACGTGTCTATAAGAGTAATATCCCTAGAAATGTTAAGTTGTCAGAAGCTCCTTCTCGTGGAAACTCAATCTTCGAATATGATTTAAAATCGGAAGGCGCTAAAGCATACGCATCTCTAGCGAAAGAAGTCTTATCATATAATAAGAAACGGAGTGACTCGAATGGCAGAGAAAGATAGTAATCGTTTAGGTCGTGGACTGGGTGCAATTTTTGGTGATGATGTGTCTTCAGTCCTTGAGGATATTCAACAAGGTAATAATGATGAGTTTACAGGCGTTAAGACAAGCCTTAAAGTTAAAGATATTCGTACAAACCCATACCAACCACGTCGTCATTTTGACGAGGATAAATTAGAAGAATTATCACAATCAATTTCAACTCATGGTTTGTTTACCCCGATATTAGTTCGTGAAACCAATAAAGGTTACGAACTTGTCGCAGGAGAGCGTCGTTTACGTGCTACAAAACGTGCGAAAATAGAAGAAATTGCTGCAATTGTTGTCGATTTTGATGACTCACAAATGATGGAAATTGCGATTATTGAAAACGTTCAGCGTGAAGATTTAAATGTAATTGAAGAAGCGATGGGTTACAGTTCTTTAATTGATCGTTTAGGTCTAACTCAAGAAGAAGTTGCTAAACGTGTAAGTAAATCCCGCAGCCATATTACAAACTTGTTGCGTCTGCTTAGACTTCCAAAATCTGTACAAGAGATGGTGAGCGATAATAAATTAACAATGGGTCATGTACGTCCACTTGTTACAATTGAAGATCCAAAAGAAATTGAACGCATTGCGGAAGAAATTTTAAGTAAGAAGTTGTCTGTTCGTGAAGCAGAACGTCTCATTAATAAAGAAGATGTTAAACCTGTTGAACCGAAAATCCGTAATAAAGATTATGATTATGCTCAATCATTATTTGAACGACGTCTACAAACGCGCGTTAATATTGCAAATAATAAAGTAACAATATCGTTTGATGATGATGAAGATTTAAATCGTATTTTAGAATTGCTTGATATCATCGAGTAAGGACGCTGACGCGTCCTTTTTCTATCTTTCATTGTAATTTCTCATATCGATAAAATGATAATGATATCGTAACATTAGAGGTGAAACTATGAAACAAGAACGACAAAAGGTGTTGGATCAGTCTAATCGGAAGAACCAACGTCTACTGAAAATCGCAGTCGTATTATTTTTAATTGTTCTGGGACTTCTAGTCTATCAAAAGTCACAAGTTAACGATCATACTAATCAAGATGATTCACTTGTTCAAAATATATCGATTCCAGTCAATGCATTGGGTGATGTCTTGAATGAAAATGCAGATGCATTTTACCAAAATCTTGTAAAATCTGAGACCATTCGTTCCTATCATCTAAATCCAATTGATCTGTGTAAGAGCGATAATCAAAAGATTCAATCTCAAATTTATGTGGTAAACATTGAAAAAGAAAATCCTGAAACCAAGGAAAAAGAATACAAACCGGAGTACTTATTATCCGGAGCGGTAGAAATTGTGTATGATAATAATGAGGTAAAGGGATACAGACGATGGATTGAGCGCTCTGAAACAATTGAAGGGATTCATGAATTCGTTAAAGCACGTCAATTAACGTGCTCTATTCCGTAATCAAGGGAAAAGAGGGGAAGTTATGAAAGTTATTTTAGATGTGGATACTGGGATTGATGATACCTTTTCAATAGCCTATATGTGTGCGCAAAAGGATGTATCGTTAATTGGTATTACTACAGTTTATGGAAATATTGATGTTGATCAAGCGACACAAAATACGTTGGACTTACTCTACTATTTTAAGTGCGAAACAATTCCCGTATATCGTGGGTGTACGCATGCGCGAAGTGATGAGGCTTATGAACATCTAGCTGGCGGCATTAAGTTTCATGGCAAGAATGGAATTGGGAATGCTGTCTTATCACCATCTCCAATACTTGAAAATTCAATCCATGCGGTTGATTTTTTAATTGAGTCAGCTAAGAAGTATGGAAAAGATCTTGTAATCATATCATCGGGACCACTTACAAACTTGGCGAGAGCCATTGAACGAAATCCTAAGGCGATGGCAGGAATTAATAATCTTGTTTTAATGGGTGGTGCATTGAGTGTTCCTGGAAATGTCAGCAAGTTTGCGGAAGCAAATGTTGCACAAGATGACTTAAGCAGCAAGATTGTCTTGGGAAGTTCAATCCCAATAACGATGATTGGTTTGGATGTTACGACACGTGCAATTATTACCTATGAAGACATCAACCATTGGACAACATCGGCGCCCGAACTTTATCAAATTATTCAATATTATTTGGACGCTTATAAAGATGCATATCCAACGTGGGGGGGATGTGCCTTGCATGACCCTCTCGCTGTTTTTGCGGCACTTCATCCTGAATTTGTATCCGGACCGACTATAAACGTCGAAGTTCTGACAGACCCTGAACAAAAAGGACGAACGATTTTGGATACGCATGCGTATCAGGTTGGGAAAACACCAAATGTTAAGGTTGCACTCGATGTGGATATTGAACATTTTAAGAAATCTTTATTGGGGGATATCGATTCACTACTTGATTCAATATCGTGATACAATAATTTAAAGGAGTGGTTTGATGATTTTAGCATTCACAGGTGCAGGAATTAGTAAAGCATCCGGAATTAATACGTTTATGGAACAACCTGAGATTCGAGATCGTTTGCATCGTAGCTTTGCGACACAAAATCCGAAAACATATTGCGAAACAATTTCAGAAATGTATTATATGATTCAAAAAGCGGAACCCAATGATGCTCATTTTGCATTGGCGGAATACAAGATTCCTATTATCACGATGAACATTGATGGCTTACATGAGAAAGCAGGAAGTACACCAATTGCGTTACACGGGACCATGCCCAATGAAAGTGAACTTGCATATGCAGATAAACTTTTTAATAAACCCGTCTTATATGGCGATCCGGCACCTAATTATCGACGTGCGTATGAAAAAGTTGATGCTTTACGAGAAGATGATATCTTTCTTGTGATTGGTGCGTCACGTTTTACCGCAGTCGCAACTGATTTGCGTGAAATTGCATATGCAAATGGAGCGGAAATCATTGAAATTCAGGAAAACGCTGTTGAGCAAGTTCGCGAGACACTTGAATCCCTAAAACACGATTAAAAAAGAGAATTCATTGCGCATTCTCTTTTTTTTACCTATAATATGCGTATGATAACAGATACAATAGTAGCAATTATAACGGCACTGCAAGAAAGTGCCATCAATGTTTTAAGAATAAGTGGAGTCGATGCCATAGAAACCGTGAATCAGATATTCTCTCGGGATCTTGAACAAGTTGATTCACACACCGTTCATTACGGTCATATTATTGACCCTGTGAACAAACAAGTTGTTGATGAGGTACTCGTCAGTGTTTTTAGAGCGCCTCGAACTTATACACGAGAAGATGTTGTTGAAATAAGCTGTCACGGTGGTGTTTTAGTGACCAAAAAAATATTAAGTCTTTGTCTGTCTGTAGGCGCACGGATGGCAGAACCAGGCGAATACACCCAACGTGCATTCCTTAATGGACGTATTGATCTTTCGCAAGCAGAATCAGTTATGGAATTGATTCAAGCTCCAAATGAGTTTGCGCAAGAACTTGCAATTTCTGGGGTCCAAGGAAATGTACGTAAATTAATTGAGCCATTACTTGAACGTTTAATCCAAATGATTGCCAATATTGAAGTAAATATCGACTATCCTGAGTATGATGATGTGGAGGTCTTAACAGAAGCGGTAATTCTCCCGGATGCAAAAGAATTTCTAAAAGATCTTGGAAAAATTCTAAAAGAATCGCAAAGTGGTCGTATCATGAAAGAAGGGGTCAAGACGGTTATCCTTGGAAAGCCCAATGTTGGTAAATCAAGTATCCTTAATGTCCTTCTTGAAGAAGATAAGGCAATCGTTACGGAAATAGCCGGAACAACACGTGATCTGGTCGAAGGTTGGATTCGGTTGCAGAATGTAGCTCTTCATTTAATTGATACAGCAGGCTTACGTGATACCGGTGACCGCATTGAACAAATTGGAATTGAAAAAAGTCGAAAAGCGCTTGAAACTGCCGAACTTGTCATTGTTGTTTTTGATGCATCGCAACCCAGAGATCAAGAAGATCTTGAGTTATTAGAAGCAACTAAGCACAAAGAACGCATTATTGTATACAACAAAAAAGATCTTGTAGAGCGAGCTCCCGATGGTCTATACGTCAGTGCTCTAGAGGCAGATGTTCATGAACTCGTTGATGAAATCAATAAGCGGTATGTCGAACATACGAAAGCCTTATCGAAACCCACACTGTCAAATGAACGTCATATTGCGCAGGTACAAAAGAGTTATCTCGCAATGCAGCGTGCTATTGAGGCGTTGGAATTTGGAATGGAGCTCGATTTAGTAACGATTGATTTAAATGAGTCGTATGTAGAACTTGCTTCAATTATTAAACCGAAGAAGGACATTAATGTGCTTGATGAAATTTTTGCGCGTTTCTGTCTGGGTAAATAAATTTTGGCTCCTTACGGAGCCTTTCGTATCATAAGTTAGGAGTATGAAAATGGAATATGGTTGGATTGATTCGCATGCCCACATTGCCTCCAAAGGATTGGTTGAATCTTTTGAAGCATTGGTCATGAATGCGAAGGCCGAAGGTATTGATAAAATATGCATTATCTGCGGATCGGTAAAGGAAATTGAAGATGCACTTGAAAAAACAAAAACAAATCCTGAGATGTTTGATTTAGCGATTGGAATTCATCCTTGTGATGTGAAGGATTCAAAAGAAGAAGAACTTGAAAAGATGATGACCTACATCAATCATCCCCAAGTTGTTTGTGTGGGTGAGATTGGCTTGGATTATTATTGGGATGATTCAAACAGAGAAGAACAAAAAGAAATCTTTAAAAGACAAATTGCGATTGCGAATGAGTCGGGTAAGCCTATTGCGATTCATGTTCGGAATGGGGAGCTAAATGCTATGGATGATGTCATTGCTATTCTTAAAACACATCCTGCAGCAGCATCCGGAATTGTACACTGTTACAGTGATACAGTTGAGAATGCCCAACATCTTTTTGATATGGGATTTTATATCGGTGTTGGTGGTATTCTCACCTTTAAAAACGGTCAAAATGTTCGTGATGTTTTGAATATCGCGCCAATAGATCGCATCTTAACTGAAACAGATTCGCCTTATTTGGCACCAGTACCGAAACGTGGAAAACGCAATGAGCCGGCTTTTGTTCGTTATACTGGCGAGAAAATAGGGGAACTGAAGGATTTGACACCACAAGAAGTTCGAAAACAAATTCATCAAAACTATAAGCAACTCTTTAAGCGATAAAAAGGAATTCCACCAAAAAAACACCGATGACGCTAACACTAAATAAAACACGATTGTGTAAATATTTCGTTAAACGTCATCGGTGTTTTTTGGTGTCTAAAAAAATGAAGCGCAAAACAAAAAAGGATACGTTCATGGGAATCATGTCGAACGCATCCATAATCTTGGGTATCGTAGTACTATCAGATATAAATGTCTTTTTGATTTGGTATCAACTTAATTAGTACACGCATCTGAGACTTACTTCCCTTTAGAATACAGGGACTGAAGCACCACTTGTTTCTTCAATAATTAACGCCTTCACAGCATCTGTTTTATACAGTTCCACAATACGTTTTAAATCATCGCGATCCTTATCTTCTGTACGAATTGCAATGAGGTTTACATAGTCTGCATTCTCTTCGGTTAGGGTTTCTAGTGTTAAAGCATCGCGATTCGGCGTAAATCCTGCATCAACCGCAATTCCAGAGTTAATTGCTGCAAGGGGAACTTCTGCGAGCGCTCCAGGAAGGTTTGATGCTTCTAATTCAAAAATATCAAAATTATGTGGATTTTCAATGATATCTTTTTTATCAGGAAGTTTCGCATCGTTTAATTTTAAGAGACCGTGTGTTTGAAGTAATTGTAATGCACGTGCCCCATTTGTTCGATCACTTGGAATGGCAATTTTATCACCCTCTTTTAATTCTGAAAGGTCGCTAATCGAACGAGAGTAAAGACCAAGTGGTGAGTAGAATGTATCCGCAACCGCTGTGAGTTCATAGCCGTTTTGTTGGCTCTCATCTTCTAAGTAAATGTGGTGTTGGAATGCATTCATATCAATTTCTTTAGAATTTAGAGCTGCATTGGGTTGAGGATAGTCTGAGAAATAAACCAGTTCGATGTTGATACCTTCCTGAGCGGCTTGCTCCACAACATAATTCCAACTCTTTGTTTGGTCGCCACCATGAAGTCCGATACGTACGACATTTGATTTAGGTTTGGAACCACAACCAACAAGTGTTAATAATGTAACAAATAAGATTAGTATTTTTTTCATAAGTTTCTCCTTAATGTGATGTTTTCTTTATAATGAAATTACCGACTGATTGAATTACTGATACAAAAATAAGAATTACAAGAACTGCTACAATCGAAATGTCAGTATTATATTTATTATGACCATAGCGGATGACGTAATCCCCCAATCCCCCTCCACCAACAACACCACCCAGTGTTGTAAGTCCGAGAAGACTGATGAGTGTGATGGTTGTAGAGCGAACAAGAGAAGGGATGCTTTCCCTTAAATAAACCCGTATAACAATTTGTAAGGTTGAAAGACCCATGGATTGTGCCGCTTCAATGAGACCGCGGTCGATTTCAGATAAACTTAAATCGACCTGTCGAACGAAGAAAGGTGTGCATCCGACGACTAGGGGAAAGATGGTACCTTCAACACCGATCGCGGTGTTGGAAACAATTTTTGTGATTGGAATCAGTGCCGTGAGTAAGATTACAAATGGAATCGAGCGAAAGATATTTACAAAAGTATCAAGAACACTATAGATCAACCGATTGGGTTTTAAACCGTCCTCGCGCGTTAATACAAGAATGACACCAAAGAAAAGACCCGCAAGGATGGAATAGATTCCTGCTTTGGTAAGCATGTATAAGGTTTGTTTAATGCTTTCGATAAATTCAGGCCAATACTGAATAAGATTTGGGACAAGATTGTTAATCATTTTCGATAACCTCCACATTGATGTTACGACTTCGTAGATTTTCTAATGCTTCCAATTTACGGTATCCAGATAAAATAACGAGCATGGTACCCACAATTTCATTTTGAACGATTTCGACATTGGCATGTATGATGCTTGCACTAACATTGAACTGCTGTGATATCTCTGAAATCACGGATTCACGTGTATTTGAACCAATAAAGTCAATGCGTACAAGACTTTGGTCCGCTTTTAAATCTAAAATTTCTGGATTTGTTTTAAAGAGTTCAATGGTTTCAAGCGTATTTGTAGTTGTATCCACAAAATCTTTGGTAATTTGTGCAGAAGGATTCGCAAAGATATCTTTGACCGTATTAACCTCTTTTACTTCCCCATCTTCCATGACCGCAACACGATCACAAATATCTTTCACAACATCCATCTCATGAGTAATAATTACGATCGTAATTCCTAAAGTGTTATTTACTTTCTTTAAAAGTTTTAAAATCGTTTTTGTCGTTTGTGGATCCAATGCGCTGGTTGCTTCATCACAGAGTAGAATATCGGGATCATTAGCGAGCGCACGGGCAATCCCTACCCGTTGTTTTTGACCACCTGATAGCTGGCTGGGATATGCGTTTGCTTTGTCTTGGAGACCTACAAGTTCTAGGAGGCCTGTTACTTTTTGATTTAAAACTGCTTTTGAAAGTTTTTGGTCTTTAAGGGGAAAGGCAATGTTTTGGAACACTGTTCGCGATCGCATAAGATTAAATTGTTGGAAGATCATACCAATTTTTTTGCGTTGCTTACGTAATTGTTGGTTTTGGAGATGTCTTGTTTTAGCATTCGCCTTTGTCAGATTGGGATTAAGAAGCGTACCATTTACAATGACGTCTCCAGAGGTTGGGTGTTCAAGTAAGTTAATGCAACGTACAAGCGTACTCTTGCCGGCACCACTAAATCCAATAACGCCAAAGATTTCACCTTTACCAACTTCAAGAGAGACGTTTTTAAGTGCATGAACCGTTCGATCGTTTGTTTGGAATGTTTTGTTGATGTTTTGTAGTTTAATCATGATTGATTCGAAATCCTTTCTTGGTGTTCGTTTTTTATTGCCTGTAAGAGATCAGGACTTAAAATTAAATCAAGCGCTGTCAGTGCGAGCAGTTGTGCTCCAAGTTGAATGGATTCAAGTCCCTGAGGGCTACACGCTGCTGCTTTAAATTCAGGACTGTGACCAGCGATAAAAGTATCGGATATGTTTATGGTTGGCTGAATTGTAGGGACAACATAGCTTACGTTCCCAACGTCACTGGATCCAAATGTGGAACCATCGCGACTTACAACATGATGACCGTAATCTTGAAGGTGTTTAAGGTAGAGGTTATCAAATGAAGGGGTAATAATTGTATCATCGACAGCATTTTGGAATAAGCCAAATTCATATTCACATCCAGTCGATAACGCTGCCCCTTTTACAATATTTTCAAAGCGAGTATAAACATCGCGAAGTGTGGAGCGGGTATTTGCTCTGAGGTAAAAGCGTCCTTTCGCATATTCAGGAACTATATTAGGCGCGACACCACCATCGGTAATAATACCGTGGATCATGACATCTTTAGGTAGGTGTTGGCGCATGGCGTTACTTGCATTGAAAACTTGAATAAGCGCTTCAAGAGCATTAATTCCTAATTCAGGCGCTGCAGCCGCATGACTGGGTTTTCCAAAAAACGCAACATCTACGGGGTCATTTGCGAGGGTTTCAACCGTGAGGCTGTGTAAGTGACCGGGATGGACGCAAAGTGCTGCATCCACATCATCAAAGTAATGATCTCGGACAAAGCTTGCCTTGGCGCTTCCATTGGTTCCGCCTTCTTCTCCAGGTGTACCGTAAATACGAATTTCACCACCGACCTCATCAATGAGTGATTTAAGGGCAGTTGCGGCAAGGATTGATGTAACACCGAAGAGATTATGCCCACAGGCATGTCCAATACCGGGTAATGCGTCATACTCCGCAAGAAAGACAATAACTGGGCCGGTTTTCTGTGCTTGATAACGGGCATCAAATCCTGTAGGATGTCCGGCAACCCCAACCGTGACGTTAAACCCTTCTTGAGTACAGAGCGTGCTTAAACAGTTGCAAGCATAGACCTCTTCATTACATATCTCCGGATGTGCATGAAGATCCAATGCGATTTCTTTATAATGATCGATGCGTTTGAGTACTGCAGATTCAATATTCTTTTTCATAGACTTCCTCCTGACAAATAAAAAACGCCCATCCCAAAGGATGAGCGTGCTCATGTTACCACCTTAATTTATTAATACCTCACGGATATTAACCTCTTCAAGTTCTATCAAACTCTATCGCTTTAACGGGCGCTCCCGGCGTAGCCTAAATCTTTCGAATTCAACTACACAGCTCCAAGGCCATTTTCAGTACGCTTCCATTCATCTGCTCTCACCAATACAGACTCTCTGTAAAACTTTTCACGGACTTACTTTCCTTTTCATTGCTTTTCATTATTATGTTCCAAAATGTAATATTTGTCAACCAATTCATTTAACATTTCACATTGAGTGACTTATGATGTACATAAGGAGTGTGATTCTATGAACCTACTAGAAAAGCAAAAACGATATTTTAATTTACAAAATACAAAACCAATTGCATTTAGAAAAGATGCATTAAATACACTTGAAACGGCACTTAAGGCATATGAAAACAAGATTTATGATGCATTTAAAATCGATTTAGCAAAACCTGAAATGGAGGTATATACGACCGAACTTGCAGTGGTATATCGATCCATTCGCGATGCGCAAAAAAATCTTGGGCAATGGATGAAACTTCAAAGGGTTAAAACACCCATGGTTTTAGTGGGACGAAAAAGCTATAAAATGTATGAGCCTTTAGGAAATACATTGATCATAGGGCCCTTTAATTATCCCTTACAACTCGTTCTTGTGCCCCTTGTAGGAGCGATTGCAGCGGGAAATACCGCGATCATCAAGACATCCGAACTGACACCCAAAATTTCAAGCGTAATACATACTATGATATCAGAATTTTTTTCTGAAGATTATATTGCGGTCGTGGAAGGGGATGTGACGGTGAATCAAGCATTACTCAAACTTCCCTTTGACTTTATTTTCTTCACCGGGAGCACGCAGGTTGGAAAAATCGTGATGCAACATGCTGCAGAACATCTTACACCGGTAATTTTAGAGTTAGGGGGGAAAAGTCCTTGTGTGGTAACCCAAAATGCAAATATTACATTAAGTGCTCAACGAATTGCATGGGGGAAATTTTTAAACAATGGCCAAACATGTGTTGCACCGGATTATATCCTTGTCTCAAAAAAGAACGAAGCGGCCCTAACACAAGCACTTATCAAAGCAATTAAAGCCATGTATGGGGATGATTATCAAAATAACGAAGATTATGGAAGGATCGTGAACTTAAAACACGCAGAACGACTTAAAAAGATAATTGAAGCCCATCAACAAGATATTGTATTTGGTGGCAAGACGGATGGAACATTTATTGAACCAACCTTGCTATCCCTAAACCATGCGGAGGGACCTGCAATGGAGTCTGAAATCTTTGGACCGATTCTCCCCATTATTTCATTTGATACACTGGAAGAAGCGTACTCAATCATCGAAAAAAATCCCAAACCATTATCCTTATATTTGTTCACTGAATCTTTTGAAGAACAAGACGCCATTTTAAATCGCATTCAATTTGGTGGTGGCTGCATCAACGATACAATTTTACATCTTGTGAATGATGCACTGCCTTTTGGAGGTATTGGAAATTCTGGCATAGGAACCTATCATGGATTTTCGAGTTTTGAAGTTTTTTCAAACTGCAAATCAATTATGAAATCAAGTGCAATACCACTATCAGTGATGTATCCACCTTACCGAAAAACAAAATTTAACTTAATCCAAAAGATATTTCGATAAACTGCATCAAGTTTGAATTACAATACGCGTTCTATAATAAAAAAAAGTTATGAGTAAAAGAAGCGTTTCATTAAAATAGTGAAATATTTTTTCAAAAAAAGCAGGGGGTATTCCCTTCTAAAAGCGCAAGATTTTTACACAAAATATATTGCCCTATATATAAGGATAGAAAAATTGAAATAATTGGCACCTTTTAGATCAAAAAATATAAATTCAATAAAACGTGAAATGCACAATTTATAAAATTAATTTGAAAGACTTATGATATAATACAAACGAAATGAAGAGAGGTAATAATATGAAAACAAAAGATTTAGCCTTAGAGGCATTAATTGCGGCAGTTTATATCGCAGTTACCGTGCTTCTAAAACCGATTTCATATAGCTTTATGCAAGTTCGTATTTCAGAGGTGATGTTGATTCTAGTTCTATTTAATCGAAAACATGCTTATGGATTAATAATTGGTTGTTTACTCGCGAATTTTGTGAGTGATGCGGGGATTCTGGATGTCATTTTTGGTACATTGGCAACGGCAATCACCTGTTTCTTAATGAGTATTACAAAAGATGATCATTTGGCTCTTGTGTGGCCAGCTCTTGTGAACGGAATTATCGTTGGCGCAATGTTAGGTTATGTTCTCAATGTTCCGTACTTACCGGCTATGGGATGGGTATTTTTAGGTGAATTTATCGCAACATTTGTTCCGGGTATTTTCTTAATTAAGCCACTAAAGAAAAATACCAAGATGCAAGAAATATTTGGATAATCACATAATTTCACACAATTCAAAAGATAACTCGGAAACTCACTTAGATAGTGAGTTTTTTAATTTCACAATGTCTTCACAAACAAGCGAAACGTAAAATTATTTGCCAAACAAATATTCTTATGCTATTCTTCTCAAGTCTTTTTTGAAAGGAGACATTTTAATGAAGAAATACTTAGTGATTATCTACATGGTGGTCATGGTAACAATCATTAGTGGGTGTGCCGTGAATGCGGATGCCAATGTGGATATTACCTATCCAGTACTAAATGACATCGCTGAAAATAGCGATGAACCTTATAGGTTTAAAATAAGCGAAAAAATTGAAGATTTAGAAGAGCCTGGTGTTGAAGAACGCGAAGCTTCTGAGGTTGTGTCGGGTGGAGCCAGTTGGATCTATGCGAAGACACAAGATGGTGTACGTGGTACAAAAACAACAAAATACAAAGAAACATATAACATAAAAGACGAATTGTTATCACGTGTTGAAATTCCTGAAGCGGCTGTTATCGAGCCAACAACCCCTACGCTTTACGAAGGGGGTCAAAAGGCTCAAGCAGGTGCTTACTATGAAGCAAGCCGTATTACTCGATATGGCGTTGACTGTGATGGCTGTAATATGAACAGTGCGGGCGAAGGTGGTACAGCTGCCGGAGTTCGTGTAAGTACTACAGCAGTGCAACAAGGCGATGGTTCTTGGTTGCCAGGAATTACATATAACGGATATTACATCATTGCAACATCAAGCTCAATTCCAATGTGCTCGATCGTTGAGATATCAAACCACACAGTAAGTGGTAAAGGAATTGAGTACAATGTACCGTTCCGCGCAATTGTATTAGATCGTGGTGGTGCCATTCAAGGGTCAAAAATTGACCTGTTTGTGGGTACAGAAACCAATATGGGTGTAACCCAAGGATCTGTACAGAATGCTCATGTTGAAATTATAAGTGTGGGTAACGGCTGTTAAAGCTTATGATAGGGTCTTAAGTAGCCAAAGGTCCTATCCACAAAGACCGAGTATACTCGGTTTTTTTTGTTTTTAAAACATGATATAATTGACCCATGAACAAACTAAAGATACAAGAAGTAATTGTTGTAGAAGGAAAGCATGACAAGGAAAAAATCCTTAAATGTGTTGATGCCGATGTTATTATGTCCAGTGGCACACACATGTCAGCAGATTTCTTGGCATTATGTAAAAGATTGAATGAAGAACGCGGGATTATTGTGTTTACCGATCCGGATGGGCCTGGTGAAATGATTCGACGTCGTATTATTGAGACGGTCGGAACATGCAAGCATGCATCGCTTCATGTCTTACAAACAAAAAAGAAACAAAAAGTAGGCATTGAACATGCAGACTGTGATGATATCGTTGAGGCATTAAGTACATGCTCTACTTTTTCATTAAACAATCAATCCTTAACGCTTCAGGAATTCCAATCTTTGGGACTCAGTGGCGCAAGTGATAGTGCATTGCGTCGTGATTTGTTGTCGGAGGCATTTCGTTTTCCTAAGTCAAATGCGAAATCATGCCTGAAATATCTAAATATGCTTAATATTACGAAAGCAGACTGCCTAATGGTTTTGAAAGAGAGTAATTATGAAAACAATCGCTAA
The DNA here is from genome assembly GCF_016617625.1 of Erysipelothrix sp. strain 2 (EsS2-6-Brazil). NCBI lineage: Bacteria > Bacillati > Bacillota > Erysipelotrichia > Erysipelotrichales > Erysipelotrichaceae > Erysipelothrix > Erysipelothrix sp. strain 2 (EsS2-6-Brazil). Next base: position 80,758 of record NZ_SBAR01000003.1, on the reverse strand, counting down.
CTATTCCGTAAGTATGGAATTACTACGTCGCTATGAACGACGCGCAAAGAAACACTTTGGACAAAATTTTATCATTGATCCTTCTGTTGTCCGTAATATTGCATCACAAAGTGGTGCGGGTGGGACTGTTTTGGAGATTGGTCCGGGTTTAGGAGCTTTAACGCAACAACTCGCGGAAACATATGATCACGTCATTGCTTATGAAATTGATCCTCACATGGTTGAAATCTTAAACGAATCACTTGAGGAATACGATAATGTGAAGGTCATTCATCAAGATTTTTTAAAAGCGGATTTAAGTATGTATACAGAACCCATTACGGTTTGTGCGAATTTACCGTATTACATCACAACCCCAATTCTTTTTAGATTGATGGAGTTGGATATTGTTGCAATGACGATTATGGTTCAAAAAGAGATTGCAGATCGTCTTGGCGCAAGTCCACAAACAAAAGATTACAGTTCTCTTTCGATTCAAATGCAATATTATTTTGATGTAAAGACGGTTTTAAAAGTGTCTAAGGAATCGTTCCATCCAAGACCGGGTGTGGAAAGTATTGTCATTAAACTCACACCGAAACATCAAACAATGCCGTATGATGAGAAAATATTCTTTGAATTTGTTAAGAAGTGTTTTCAGTTTAGACGTAAGACATTAGTGAATAATTTAAAAACGATTGATAAAGATGTTGATTATGCGGGTGTTTTAGAGTCGCTAGGGCTTGAAACAAACATTCGTGCGGATTACTTAACGTTTGAGGACTATCTCCGTCTTTATGGAGCTTTATATGCGTAAAAAAGCGTATGCAAAGATAACACTCTATTTGCACGCAGAAAAAAGGGTCGATAACATGCTTCACTTCAAGAACATTATCGTCCCTATTGATCTTTTTGATATGGTTTATCTTGAGAAGCATGACACCATGCACATCGAAACGGATAAAACATATTTACCGAATGATAAACGAAATACTGTTTTTAAAGCACTCATGATTATGAAACGTCAATTTAATCTCGAAGATAATTTTAAAGTGCGAATCGTTAAAAACATACCTGCACAAGCAGGTCTTGGTGGCGGTAGTGCTGATGCCGCTTGTGTCATACGAATGATTGATGAGATGTATCAATTAAACCTTACAAATCAAGCGTTGATTGATATTGCACGTCAAATCGATGAAGATACGCCCTACTGTCTTTTTAATCAACCCATGGTTGTGGAGGGAATTGGCGATATCTTAACCCCTTTAGATTTAGATATGGATCTCTATTACCTACTCATTAAACCCAGCTTTGGAGTGAGCACAAAGTCGTTTTTAAAACGTTTTAAAGACTTTACAGACTTAAAGATGTTTAATCGTTGTCTCGAGGCAATTGATGTCAATGATTATAAGGCTTTAGTTGCGAATACACATAATGATTTTCAACACCCTGTTATTAAACGCAATACACGGCTTAAAAAAGTTGTGCGAATCCTTGAAAAACAAGGGCTTGAAGGCGTTTGTATGAGCGGTAGCGGAACATCCATTTATGGTCTATCCAATCAAAAGGAAAAAGTCATGGAGGCATATGAGGCGCTCGTTTTAGATTATCCCTTTATAAAATATGGAAAGATTTTAAAAACAGAAGATTAATCTGAGTTCTTGTTTTCACAAAGAACTCTTTTTTTATGATTATTTCTTGAAAGTTGATTTAAAAACACATGTTTAGGGACATATCACCCATACTTTACATTTACTTTTATGAAATATGACGGTTTTACCGAATGAAACAGTTTGAAATGTGTTAAAATGGTTGCGGAGGCGGTCACAATGAAATATGCAATTGTTTTAGCTGCGGGTAAAGGTACCCGAATGAAATCAAATCGAAACAAGGTTATGCATGAAATACTTCATAAGCCTATGATTGGTCATTTAGTTGATCATCTTGAAGCGGTTAATACCGATAAAATTGTAGTTGTTACAGGACACCAAAATGAGCAGGTAGAATCTTACTTGGGTGATCGTGTTGAATATGCATTCCAAAGTGAACAAATTGGAACTGGAGATGCTGTATTGCAAGCACAGCAACTTCATGGAAAAGAAGGTTCGACACTCTTAGTGTTTGGAGACTGTGCATTAATTCAGCCAGAGACGCTAAATCATATCTATGAACAGCATGAGGGGCATGATTTAACGGTTATCTCTGCACAATTACAAAATCCTGGGACTTATCGTCGTATTGTACGCGATAACCAAGGACACATTGATCGGATTATCGATTACCGTAATTTGACAGAATCCGAAGTGTCAATTACAGAAATCAGTCTAGGTATCTATTGTGTAAACAATGAGTTACTTTTTAAATATTTACCAGAGATTCGTGACGAAGAAGTTACTGAAGAAATTAATCTCATTCGACTTGTAGAGATTTTGAAGAAGAATGGTCATTCGATTCAGTCTTTACGTGTATCAGATCACCAAGAATTTTTAGGTGTAAATGATCGAATGCAACTTAATATCTCTAATAAGTGGTTACAGGCACGCGTCAATGCGAAGCATCTTGCGAATGGAGTAACCATTATGGATCCACAATCAACGTACATCGGAACGGATGTTCAAATTGCGGAAGATGTAACGATCTATCCTAATAATCATATTTATGGTGATACGACTATTGGGACAGGAACTACGCTCTTACCTAACTGTTGGCTTGAAAATGCAATTGTTGGTGAAAATTCCACAATTGATGCTTCTCGCATTATAAACAGTGAAGTTAAAGATTTTGTAACATTGGGACCGTCATCACACCTTAGAATGAATTCCGTTGTGGGTTCTCATGCTCGAGTTGGAAACTATGTTGAGTTTAAGAACACTCGATTTGGAGAATATTCAAACTGTGCACACTTGACATATTTAGGTGACGCAATAATTGGAAATAAAGTTAATATTGGCTGTGGCGTTGTAACCGTAAATTATGACGGCAAGAAGAAATATCAAACTGAAGTACGCGATGGCGCATTTGTCGGAAGCAATGCGAACCTAATCGCGCCAATTACTATAGGGGAAAATGCAGTGGTGGCGGCAGGATCGACCGTTAATGGCGATGTTGCTGATGGGGAGATGGCTATTGCACGGCCTCGTCAGGAAAACAAACCTGGATATGGTGCGAAATACAAGAATAAAGAGGGTAAATAAAAGACTATGAGAGAAGAAATGAAAGACAATACAGTTATTTTTGCGTTATCGTCGAACGTAGAACTAGCAGATGAGATTTGTGAGCATTTAGATTTAGAGCGCGGTAAGATTGATGTACGTCATTTTGCAGACGGCGAAATCTTAATCGAACCACTTGTTTCTGTACGTGGAAAACATGTTTACATTATCCAATCTACAAGTTCACCAGTAAGTGAGACATATATGGAAGTTCTTATTGCGATTGACGCATGTAAGCGTGCATCTGCAGAAGAAATTACGATTGTAATGCCATATTATGGATATGCACGCCAAGATCGTAAGGCTCGTGCACGTCAACCAATTACTTCAAAATTGATGGCAAATCTATTACAAACAGCCGGAGCAGACCGTGTTGTGACGATAGACTTGCACGCACCACAAATTCAAGGATTCTTTGATATTCCTACAGATGACCTCACTGCAGTCGCAATGATTGGTCAATACTATAGAAATAAAAACTTCCAAGATGAAGTTGTTGTTGTATCCCCAGACCACGGTGGAGCAACTCGTGCGCGTCGTCTTTCAGACACAATTCCAAACTCAACAATCGCAATTATCGATAAACGTCGTACAAAACCAAACGTTGCGGAAGCAATGAACTTAATTGGTGATGTTGATGGTAAAATTGCCGTTGTTATTGATGATATGGTTGATACCGCTGGATCACTCATGGGTGGAATCAACATGTTATATGAAAAAGGTGCTAAAGAAGTTTATTGTGCATGTACACATGGTATTCTTTCAGGACCAGCAATTGAACGCATTTCAAATTCTGACATTAAAGAACTATTGATTACAAATACAATTTCTTTAAAAGAAGAAGCACGTCAAGAGCCAAAAATTAAAGAGATTTCTGTTGGATATATGCTTGCGAAAGCAATTGAAGCGATTCAATTACATACTCCTGTAAGTACACTCTTTGATTTATTCAATGACTAGTCAAACATTTCTTAAAGTTAATCTCATTATCGTTTTCGACCGAAAGGCCGAAAACGTTTTGATGTGTCATCGACAAAAGAATCCTTATAAGGGACTCTATAACTTTGTTGGTGGCAAAAAGAATCCAGGAGAATCCGATATCGAGGGTGCCTATCGAGAACTTTTCGAGGAAAGTGGAATAACCGTAAATGATATCGAAATCAAACCGTTGTTTTTTACACAATATTTTGAAGACGGTATCGAGTTGCAAGTATTTTACGGTTACCTCAACCGAGAAGTCGTTCTCGTTCCAGAAAAAAATCCACTATTATGGATGCCCATAACAGAGGATTTCTCGGATGACACACGCTTTGCGGGTCAAGGTAATATTAAGCATATGATGGATTTAATTTATGAATCCAAACAAGGTATGTAATGATTTAAATGGAAACTGTAGATATATGTTTTAATTAAAAGCTCTGGGTAGATTATACCGAGGGCTTTTTTATATGCTTTAATCTGATCTTCATAACGTTCTACAATAATATCTAAAGAAGCATGATCACTTTTAAAGTCCACAAGAATTAGTTCGGTTTCATTGTACACATAAAAATCAATAACACCCGCATCCCCTTCAATTAAGTAAGGCATTTCATGATAGATGTGTGGATATCTATAGAGCTTTTGAGTAAATGGATGCTCGTTATATGCTTGAAGTCTCCGTTTGAATTTTGGTTCGAAATCTTTAAGATCTGTATCGGTCCAAATCCGGTGCGGAAGTTTTTCAATGGCTTCGTGCAGGGTAGACCCAAATCCGGTAGCAAACTCAAAGGACTTATCGAAATTTAAATCACGGTTTTTAGGAGTTATCGGCTCCTCTTGATCAAAAGATAGGGTCAGTTTCTCAGTGAAAACTGTGGCTCCTTCATCTTCGCTAATCGGATTAAGACTGTTTTCTGTGAGTTCCATTCCGTCAATAACACGTAAAATGGTGTTGTGAGGACTTGCAGCAAGTAATAAATCAACTTTTCGCTTATGATTTCTAAGTAATTGGTAATCTAAAGAAGCGGGTTGATATTCCTTGACTACATCAACAAGAATAAGGTGTTTCTGGGGTCTTGTGAGTGCAACATAGAGCAGACGAAGGTTTTCTTCAATCTCTTCATTATCTTGTTTTATTTCCATAACAGTTCGAATTAAATTGCGAGAAACAAAGCGCATCGGTAATTCAACATGATTCAATCCAATCCCAAAGGCATCGTCATTAAGTAAAATATCACTGTGGTCACGCACAGCATGACGTCCCATACCCCACAAGAATACAATTGGAAATTGTAATCCTTTGGATTGATGGATGGTCATTGCAGTTACAATATCTTCATCTTTATTCAGTGGTGAAGCTTCGCTACTGGTATCGTCCTTAAACTCCGCAACAAAGCGTACAAATCCCTGTAAAGTCGGAACTGAAGATGCTTGGTATTGAATTGCTTTTTCAAGGAGGAAGTCCAGATTTGTTTTATCCTGTAAGGATAGCGTTTTATTATAGACATCATTGAGTTGAATAATTTCTTGAATAATTGAGATAAGATCTTTAGATCGCCACGATAAAACCATGGTCTCAAGGGACATGTAGAGTTCGGGATTTTCTATTTCCAGTGCTTTACGAATACTTGGTGCATCCATAAGTTTAAGCGATGCGATTTGATCATCGGAATAGTTATAAAACGGTGATGTGAGCACAGGAACAAGATAAAAATCATGGAATGTTGTTGCGTAATTTAATAATGCGACAACAGAAGCAATAATCTCGGACTTATAGAAACCACTTTGATCATCAATATAATGAGGAATATTGTATTCCTCAAATGCTTCTTTAAGATAACCCTTACTTGCGTGTGATCGAACTAAAATTACCATATCTTTAAAGCGATAACCTTGATTATGATAGTTAATAATCTCTTGTGCAATATGCTGTGCACGAAGTTGATCAGATGTTTTCTTAAAACGATTATCGAGTTTTTCAATGATATGAATTTCTACGGGATGTGTATCTTCACTTTGAGAGGGAATCCCCACATTTACATGGTCGTGCTCATCATAGGTAATTCCAAATGTTAAGTTCATGAGTTTATCAAACACAAAGTTGTTGTATTCAACAATATCTTTTTTTGAACGATAGTTAAAACTTAAATATAGATTTTGAGTCGAGTCGTCAAGCATTAAGTTCTGCATGATATTTGGCTTGGCCCCTCGGAATCGATAAATGGATTGTTTGATGTCACCAACTCTAAAAATATTATTCCCTGTTGATATTTTAGTAATGATCTCATCTTGATATTCATTGGTATCTTGAAATTCGTCAACCATAATTTCTTTATATTTATGTTTTACCAATTCAGATATTTCACCGTTATTTTCATTCAAAATTTGCAACGCCATCGATTCAAAATCATTGAAATCTAAGCAGTTTTCTTCTTCTTTAAGGGATGAAAAGGTATTCAAGTAATCTTGTGTCATCTGAATTAAAAGTGATACGGTTTCCAATTGATTATTTAATAATTGGAAATGCTCATTCAAAGGCATGTAGTTTTCAAAAATTCGATTAACAGTTTTCTCAATGCGTTTTCGTTGTTCGGTGTAAACATCATTTTTGGTGTCTGCGATAACTTTGAAGTTGCAAGCAGTTGGAATTTGGTCGTAAAAGCGAATGTCGTTTTGATCAATTAACGTTTTGAGATTACCAAGGCCTTCAAGAACTTGAAGCAACATGGTACTTTGCTCGAAGTATTTTTTCCCTTTTTTGTCATTTGGGTCATAGGATTCATCAGAAATGGCAATAATTGCCTGTACATCTTTTATGATTTCATGAACTTGTTGTTGGTAAAAGTTAAAAAAGATTTGTTGGAATTCCTGAGGGAAATCGTTAAATGTGGTAGCGCTATAAAGCGATTTAACAGCTTGAACTGCATAATCTGGATCTTTTTTACTTATCAACCACGTAGCATTATCGTAAATTGCAGTTTCTAAGGATGCATAGTCAAGTGGATTAGAAGAAAAGATATCTAACAGATATTTAAGGTTTTCGTAGTCATTTTGCAGCCACATATCAAAGGTTTCTCGCATTGCTTGACGTTGTAAGAGTTTCGTTTGTGCATCATCTAGAATGTTGTCAGCCCGGGAGGGGTTGACGCCGATGATATAACCGTAGTTTTTAATGATGGTGAGACAGAAAGAATGGATTGTCGAAATTTGTGCAGTCTCAACCAAAGATATTTGTTCAGCGATAAAGTCGGATGCATTGTTTCGATACTCATCATTGAGCGCGGCAAGAAGTCGTGTTTTCATTTCAGATGCGGCAGCTTCGGTAAAGGTCATCGCACACACCTCATCAATTCGAACATTATCTTTAATAATACGCTTCATCAAACGCGCAATCAAAACGGTAGTTTTTCCAGCACCAGCTGATGCAGAAACAATTACATTTTGATTCAATGCTTCGATGGCTTGTTGTTGCTGGGGATTAAAGGTTGTCATGTTTCGTTTCCTCCTCTTCTTTCTTTAAATCTAAATCTTTATCGATTTCAATACTTGAATCCTCGGGATCCAACACGCCATTTAAGATATCCGAATAGATGGTTTGGTAAACTTGAGTAAGGAGTGGTTTGATTTTGTTCATGTCATAGGGTTTAGTCCAGGTTGTAACCACCCCATCCTTAGATTCTCGTAATCCACCAAAGTAGATTGCGGAATCATACGAGTCAAGTGGTTGTTCAAATAACCAACCGCGATATCGTTTCGATTTTAGCCATTCCGCCTCAAAATCAACGTCTTTTGAAACAACGCCTTTCGCAACTTTATACTCGAGTGATGGAACGGTTAGGTTTGGATTTTTAAATCCATAATAGTATACTGCAAGGCATTTTTTTTGGAACACTTTTTCCGCAATCATTGCATAAGTAAGTAATTGCAATTGTGTACCAGCCTTAACGCTTTCAGCGGTCATCGCTAATTGAGAACTTTTATAGTCGACAATTTGTACATAATGATCGTTTTCATCAATACGGTCAATAATACCGCGAAGAATGATTCCTTTAAACATTGTTTCTTCACGGAACCAACGTTCTTTGGATACAACTTGGAAGGTTGTATCTGCCATTGAGGCGTCAATAAAATCAAGATTCTGTTTCATTAAGTCTTGATTTCGATCATAAATCATACGATAACGTGGTTGAGTCATGGGAAATACCTTCCGTACATCCGTCCAAGGATCAAGATCTTTGCAATCGTGGTAATATTCCATCACGGCATGATTAACAGTACCGATAATTCGGGCATCAAATTTAAGAATTTCAGGTTCTCTTATCTTTAATCCACGTTCCATAAAGAATTGATAAGGGTTATTTACAAACATTTGAAATGCTGATATCGAACCGACTAATTTCCCTTCTTCTAAATAGAGCTTTTCTGCAAGATGAGGGCTTAAACGATGCTTAACCGTTTTTCGATGGGTATTTTGCGTCAAAATCCAAGACTCAAGCGCAACCCCATTAGCGTGAGCAAATTGTTCAACAGGGTAGGAAACTTCTTGGCCTTTTCCTTCATAGGTAGCGGAACTATACGACAACGTCATGTTTGCATTGTGGTCAAAGATATGATTTTGCATGTTAAGTGTAAATTTTGTGCGTTCATCTAATCGTGGATAATCTTTAATAGAGCTTAAGTATGCCTCATCGATAATTCCAGTCCGTGAACGAATTGAAGGAAAATTCTTAGCGGATAAATTCACGACGTATAAGTGGTCTTGCGGGATTAAAGGCAATGAACCATAATCAACAATCCGTAGTGGGGCATTAACCTGTTGATGCATTTGAAGTGCGTCAAGATGTTCCAACAATAATAAATAGGTTTCTTCCTGATATTCTCCTAAGTGATTTTCAAGTAAAGAACAAAGTGGGGTTAAATCACCGCGTGTATGACTTTTGATGACGTTATAACAGGCAATCAACGTTTCCTTAAAATCTAAATTCATTATCGAAGCAAGGGTGGCTTGTAAAAGCACAACATCTTCCTGAATTCGATTTTGAAGGGCAAACAAATCCGGATAGGATTCTGTTTCCTCACATAAATCATAGACGCCAAAGACATCACTAAGATCAAATTCAAAATGGTTGAGATAAGTTACAAGATCTTCACGACGTTTTAAGCCAAAAGCTCCGGACTCAATCGCTTTAATTAATTGATGAATATTAGAGTCAAAAGCAAAATCAAGCAAAGCTCGATATTGAGATTTCATCAGTTCAAAACGACGGTCTTGTAATTTTAACGGATAACCATAACGTTCAAAAATCGATTCTATTAGAGGTTCCATTGTTGTTGGGTTGGCAACCGCGATGGTTGCAGACTGATAACCATTACGAATGATATCTTGAATGACCGCTTCGAGTTCACTACGGGGATTTAATGCAACTTTAAATGCCAATGATTCAAGAGATTGTGATTGGGGTTTAATAAACGGAATGTTATGACGCGCTAAAAACGTATACTCCGCATGGGATAACCCATAGGCTACCGCCTCATAATCAACACCATCTTTGACAACGGGCTTTTCAAGAAAAGGATCAATCAAAGATAAACATTGAAATATTTCTTCTTGTAAGGGTGTATTACGAGGACATGCATCAAGTGTTAAACCGTACAAATATAATTCTTGGAGTAAGTCTATGAGAACATGCATCGTCTTGGGATATTTTAAGACTTCTTGAAGACGTGGGCAATCACAGGTTTGCAGTTGATTAAACACAGAGATTTCCACAGAACGACGATGGGTATCCGATTCAAAAAACGCAAGTTTAAAATCACGGATCGCCACCCCGAGATAATGTTCTTGTTCAGATAATAAGATGTGCTTCAAATCTTCATGAAAGATTCGATTACTAACAATGATTTTGTGCATAAAAAGCCCCCTTTAATATCAATTATAAGGGATATTGAGTGGAAGTGTATGGGTCTTTTAAAATTTCCATAAATATGTCATGATATAGAAGTAAACAAAGGGGGAAACTATGGGGTTAGTTTATGCTATGAGTGAGATCAAAGATAAGCGCCAGGGGGGCCATGATTGTACATTTAATGGTTTTCTCGAGGATTATCTAAATTGTGATCAAGCTCAATATAAAGAATTACTTGAAAACGTTTTAGAAATGGATGATTCCGTACGTGTTTTGGAAAACGTCCGTATACATATAAATAAAGATTTAGTAGCGAATAAAATTATTCGCTATAAAGATGTCCATAAAATTCCGAAAGGTTATATTAAAGCGCCTTTAATTTTGTATAGTGAAGGGCATGAACGAGAGTTTGCTTTGATCCTTGTCGATCGTAATTACCTTGAAGCGAAAGGTATTTACTATTGCTTAACAGAACAAGGAGGAATTTTAGGCGCTTACCGTCATAATGTATTGGTATTACCAATTGAAGAAACTGAGATCATCTTGGAGTTGTTGAAGCTATTACCAAGTGATCGTCCAACGATCGCATCACTTCAACGCGAACAAGATCGCCGTCATTATCGTGACACGGAACATCTCATTGAAAGTGCGATTGCCAAAGGTCAAGAAAATATTCAATATATCAACCAAAGCCTTCGTGATGATCCGCAAGGACGAGCAGATCGCATTCACCAAACCATTGCTTCATGGTATTTACTGAAAAAAATGCTCTATGTGCAATATATGATGGATAAGGACACCTTACTGAACACAAACCAAGGCGATATTAAATTACATCGTCAAAAAGCGAAAGAGTATTGCAATAAAATAGAATTTATACCGTTTAGTGAACTTTGGAGGATATGATGAAACTAATTTCGTGGAATGTTAATGGTTTACGTGCCGTTATGAAAAAAGATTTTGAAGGAATTTTTGAAGCGATGGACACAGATGTCCTTTGTCTTCAAGAAACAAAAATGCAAGCGGGTCAATTGGATTACGATCCGGAAGGCTATTACGCATACTATAATTATGCAGAAAAAAAAGGATATTCTGGCACCGCGGTTTATACGCGTATTAAACCGATTAACGTTACCTACGGAATTCAAGAAGATGAACATAATGCTGAAGGACGTGTCATCACATGTGAGTATGATAACTTTTTTCTAGTTTGTGTTTATACACCCAATTCACAACCCGAGTTGAAACGCATTGATTATCGTATGCAATGGGAAAATGATTTTAGAGAATACTTAAAGATGTTGGATGAGTCAAAACCGGTGGTTTTATGTGGGGATTTAAATGTTGCCCATAAAGAGATTGACTTAAAAAATCCATCAGCGAATCGAAAGAACCCGGGATTTAGCGATCAAGAGCGGGAACAGTTCACCAATCTTCTCGATGCAGGATTTATTGATTCGTTCCGTGAATTGCATCCTAATGAAGTCGATCGTTATTCTTGGTGGAGTTATCGCTTTAATGCACGCAGTCGCAATGCGGGTTGGAGAATCGATTATTTCGTTGTCTCTGAACGATTAAGAAATGCCATTGAAGATGCAGATATTCTCGATCAAGTTCTTGGAAGTGATCATTGTCCTGTAATGCTTAAACTTAATTTTTAAACATAAACCTCTTGATGATACGTCATCAAGAGGTTTTTATTAAATTGTGTAAACGGTGAAAGTTTAACGTTAATGATAAACGTTGTGTATTTATAATCACACATATAATGTAAACGGTATCTTGTAAATGATTACGAGATATCGATGTAAATCCATGACTTTTGTTGATGATAATGGTATACTATCACGGTGTGTTGAAAGAAGTAGGAAAATTAATGACATTTAAAGAACTAGAATTAGAAGAAGAAATCGTAAGAGCCGTAATCGAAAAAGGTTACGAAGAGCCAACAGATATACAATCACAAGCAATTCCAATGTTGCTTGGTAATCATGACTTATTAGCTCAATCTCAAACAGGTACAGGTAAAACTGCGGCGTTTGGGTTACCAATGCTAAGTTTGACTCAACCTGGAGATAAGAAACGAACAAATTCGTTAATCCTATGTCCTACACGTGAGTTATGTATGCAAGTGGCTGAAGAAATGAGAAGTTTCTCGAAGTATAAACAAGGCGTTAACATCGCATGTGTATACGGAGGTAGCCCTATTGATAAACAAATTAGAGACCTTAAACGTGGAGCAGACATTGTAGTTGCGACACCAGGTCGTTTAATGGATCATATTCGACGTAAGACAATCCGTTTAGATGATTGCCGTCATATTGTCTTGGATGAAGCTGATGAAATGCTAAATATGGGATTTATTGAGGATATTGAAGAAATCTTTTCATTCCTTCCTGAAGAACGCCAATTCGCATTCTTCTCAGCAACAATGCCTAAGGAAATCGTTAAATTAAGCGAGAAATTTTTGGTTGAACCAGAAAGAATCACACTATCTCGTAACAATCTAACTGTTTCTCGTATTAAACAAATCTATTACACTGTTGAATCAAGAGATAAAGTTGATTTAACAATTCAATTATTACAATTGCATAAAACAAGTGGAACAATGATATTCTGTAATACCAAAAAAATGGTTGATGAACTTACAACGCAATTAAACAAAGCGGGATTCCCTGCTTTAGGGTTACATGGTGACATGAAACAAGAAATGCGTTCAATGGTAATGGGCCGTTTTAAAAAAGGTATGGTTTCTGTGTTAATTGCAACCGATGTTGCGGCACGTGGAATCGATGTTGACAGTATGGATGTAGTGATAAACTACGATATACCTCAAGAATTAGAATATTATGTACACCGTATTGGACGTACAGGTCGTGCTGGTAAAGAAGGTCTTGCGATCACTTTAGTATCACGTAGACAACGTTATGCAATTAAGCAAATCGAACGTTTATCAAATTCAACAATCGTTGAAACACCACTACCAACTAAAGAACAATTAAATGACTTAATGGTAGATCAACTTGCTCGTGAAATCCGTAAATGGAATGATCATGAACAAGGAAAACTCTTTAATATCGCTTATGAAGGTCTTCGTAAAGAGAACTTCACACAAGAAGAAATTATTGTTGCTTTCATTAATAAGATGATTAGTGAATCAAACTTAGAAGCAATCAAAGTTTCAAAACAAAAAGATGTTAAGAATAAAGGTGAAATATCACGTATTGGACTATCCGTTGGAGATCGTGATGGTATCTCTGCAGCTCACCTTGTAAGTGCAATCGCAACTGCAAGTGGAATTCGCGGAAAAGATATTGGACGTATTAAAATTGATGATAATGAAAGTACAGTGGAAGTTCCCCGTGAATTTGCACAAGATATTATTAATAAATTATCGGAAACAAAAATTAATAATAAAGACGTGAACGTTACAATGGTTGATGAATTTGCACAACCAACACCACGTGGTGGACGTAGCGGACGCGGAGGACGTGACTCACGTCGTGGCGGTGGAAATGATCGTCGCCGTGATGGTGGACGTCGTGACGGAGGTCGCCGTGATGGTGGACGTCGTGATGGCGGAAGACGTTCAAACGATCAAAGTCGTCGTAACAACAAAGGATAAAAGAGATGGGTTTACCCATCTTTTTTTGTGCGAAATTCGAAAATGGCCATATTTATGCTATTATATCAATAGCAACACTTTTAGGAGGTCTTATGGAATATAAAGCGCTCGTTTTAAATACCAATCACGATAATGTCATACCGGAAATAAAAATACTCAATACGGATGATCTAAATCATGATGTTTTAATTAAGGTCTCTTACGCCAGTGTTAATTATAAAGATGGCCTTGCGATGAGACCCAAAACACGCGTTGTAGGTGAATATCCTACGGTTGTGGGTATTGATTTTACAGGAACCGTCGTGGAATCAAATGTTGAGAAATTTCATATTGGTGATGAGGTCATTGTCACAAGCCATGATATTCTAAAATATCGAACTGGAGGGTTTGCGGAATATGCTTCGGTCCCTGCGTCAGAGGTGACCTTACTTCCTGAATCACTCAGTTTAAAAACGGCTGCAATTATCGGAACAGCAGGGTATACTGCTGCCCTTTCAGTTTATCGTATGATGCAACAGACAAATCCAATGAAGCGCGAACCTGTATTGGTTTTAGGAGCAAGTGGTGGTGTTGGTTCAGTGGCTTGCGCAATTTTAGACCGTCTCGGTTATCCGGTAACAGCGGTAAGTCGCAAGAAGGATACTGCTCAAGATTATTTTAAAAATATGAATGTAAAAGAAGTAATGCATCCCGATGAATTAACGGAAGAACCTCTAAAACCCCTTGGAAAGATGATGTGGACCGCAGTCATTGACCCAATTGGTGGAAAGTACAGTTCGTATTTGCTACCACATCTGAATTATGAAGGTGTTTATTTGTTAAGTGGTAATACTGCCGGTGCAAAATTTGAAACGACTGTATTTCCCTTTATCTTACGCGGTATTCAAGTCATTGGGATTGACTCAGTCAATAATAATCTAAAAGATGTCTTATGGGGACTGATTGCGACTGATTATAAACCGCGTAATATTCATGCGCTTTGTGATCGTGAGATAACCTTAGAAGATGTTCCTCAAGCACTTGAAGATATTCTTGAAGGAAAAATGATGGGACGTACAATCGTGAAATTATAAAAAAAGAAACCGTAGATATCTACGGTTTCTTTTTTTCTTTGAGTTTTCTTAATTTATTGGTACGCTGAACTTTTTTGAGTTGTTCGTAATTAGAAGCGTATGTTTTTTCCGCAGAATTTAGGTTTTGAGGACGATAAAACTCCTCATCTTTAAGTTCGTCGGGTAAATATTGGATTTTATGCCACAAATCACTACGCTCATAATCGTACATATCCTGATCATCAACACCCACAGCATTTAGACGTAGATATTGAGGTACTTGATGTGCTGTTTCACGAACGGTTTTTAAGGCTGCATCAATACCGTGTTCCCCCGCTTTAGATTTAGGTGAAAGGGCACATTCAATAACGACAACACTTAACGGAAGCTTAGCCTCAGGAAATCCAATTCGTTTTGCGGCATCGATGGCGGTGACAACACGTGCACATAATGCGGGATTTGCAAGTCCGATATCTTCATAAGCTATGGCAATAAGCCGACGTTCGATCGAATCCATATCCCCCACATGAATTAATTTCGCAAGATAGTATAGAGCGGCTTGGACATCACTTCCACGGATTGATTTTTGGAATGCACTCAGGGCATCATAGTGATTGTCGCTATCTTTATCCATTGAAATATTAACGGAGAGACTCAGTTTTTCAAGATGTTTTTCGGTAATAACATCATCGCGTGTCGATTGTGCCAGTAAATCAAGGGCATTGAGTGCGTATCGTGCATCACCATTACAACTTGAAGCAATTGATTCTAAAACATCTTCTTGAATAATTTGATTGTTTTCAAATACTGAAGCTGCACGCTTTAATATGGATACAATATTATTATAAGATAGGGGTTTAAATTCAAATAGATGTACGCGAGATCGAATCGCTGGATTTATTGAAAAATAAGGATTGGCTGTTGTTGCACCAATCATCGTGATCAGACCACTTTCCACATGAGGTAAAAGAATATCTTGTTTATCTTTATTTAAACGATGAACCTCGTCAATAATCACGACAAGACCGCTGCTCATTTCTGCTTCAAGAAAGAGTGCATCCAGTTTCTTTTTATTATCCGTAACAGCATTAAAAAGTCGATACGGTCGTTTTAACGAATTAGCGATGGCCATCGCAGTCGTTGTTTTTCCCGTACCGGGAGGTCCGAAGAAAATCATGGAATGAAGATTACCGCTTTCCACGACATTACGTAAAATTTGATTTTCCCCAAGTAGATGTTCTTGTCCGATGATATCATCAATCGTTTCAGGACGTACTCGGAATGCTAATGGTTTGTTCATAAAATCACCCTATATATTGTAACATGTTTACGGTAGAATAGAGATGAGGTGATTTCATGAAAATCGTGATACAAAAAGTAAAAGAAGCAAAAGTTGTTGTAGATCAAGCAATCGTGGGTGAAATTAAACAAGGATATATGTTACTTGTTGGGATGGAAACAGGTGATAGCGATGCTGATATTAAGAAAGCCGTTGATAAAATTGCGTCTATTCGACTTTTTGATGATGCAGAAGGAAAAATTAATCTCAGTATTCAAGATGTAGGGGGGGCTATTTTGTCAATTTCTCAATTTACATTAGCAGCAGATTGTCGTAAAGGGAATCGTCCAAGCTTTAGTAATGCAATGGAGCCAACTCAAGCAAATACGATGTTTGAGGCATTCAACACGGGGTTAAGAAATCATGGTCTCAAAGTTGAAACGGGTATTTTCCAAACCCATATGAATGTAATTTTGGATAATGATGGCCCCATTACGATTATGCTCAATATTAAAGATGGTAAGGTAATTTAAGGTGTGGTATTATTAAAGACGTTAATTGGAGATGATAACATGACAACAATACTTGATGGATTGGCTGTTTCAAAAGCAATTCGTGCTTCGTTAAAAGCAGAAACAGAAGTGCTTATTGAACAAGGGAAACGTGTACCTTCACTAACCGTTGTAATCGTGGGAAATGATCCCGCTTCACAAACGTATGTGAATTCTAAAGTAAAACAATGTAAGTCTGTAGGATTTTCTTCACAGGCGATTTCGTGTGAGGCGGATACATCTCAAGAAGCACTGCTTGAGATTATTAAGACCTTAAACCAAGATGATAATATTGATGGGATTTTGGTTCAGTTACCGTTACCGAAGCATATTGATGAAAATGTTATTATTGAAGCAATTGATCCGCTTAAGGATGTCGATGGATTACACCCCCTTAATGTAGGCTATTTAGAATTAAATCGTCCACGATTTGTATCCTGTACGCCGAAAGGGATTATTCGCTTATTAGATTGGTATAATGTGGAAATTGAAGGGAAGCGAGCATTGGTGATTGGCAGAAGTCGCCTTGTGGGGAAACCTGTCGCAACACTGTTAACGCAAAAGAATGCGACCGTTACCTTGGCACATTCAAAAACAAAAAACTTAGAGGAACTCATTCGTTCTAATGATATAATTGTGGTTGCAATGGGAAAACCGGAAGCGATTCCCGCATCTTGGATTTCAAATCAGCACGTACTCATTGATGTAGGAATTCATCGTATTGATGGAAATTTAAGAGGGGATGTAGAGCGTCAGGCTTATGAAATTGCATCGTATGCGACGCCAGTTCCGAAAGGTGTTGGACCGATGACCATTGCGAGCTTACTTGAAAATACAATGATTGCATATAAACTTAAGGAGTGTCAGCATGATTGATAAAACATATGGTTTAGGTGATATTGTACAAATGAAAAAAGATCACCCATGTAAGAAATCACAGTACTTTAAAATTACACGAATGGGTGCAGATATAAAAATTAAGTGCGAAGGATGTGGGTCTGTTATTATGCTCACACGTCAAGATTTTGAAAAAAAATTAAAGAAAGTAATTGAAAGAAACGAGGAATTATAGATGGCATTAACAGCAGGAATTGTTGGATTACCAAACGTGGGTAAATCCACATTATTTAACGCAATCACGAAATCACAGGTTGAAGCAGCAAACTATCCATTTGCGACGATTGCACCAAACGTAGGTGTTGTAAAGGTAAACGATCCACGACTCGACACAATTCAAAAATTTATTGAGTCTAAGAAGATTATTCCCACAACGTTTGAGTTTACGGATATTGCAGGACTTGTAAAGGGTGCATCAAAAGGTGAAGGTTTAGGGAACCAATTCCTATCAAACATTCGTGAAGTGGATGCCATCGTGCATGTTGTACGTTGTTTTGCGAATTCAGATATTGTGCATGAGCATGGTGTTGTTGGTGATCCAATCTCTGATATTGAAATTATTGAAATTGAACTCATGCTTGCGGATTTACAAAGTGTAGAGAACCGAATTTCACGTGTAGGACGTAAAGCAAAATCGAATGATAAAGAAGCAATGGCAGAAATGAAGTTATTAGATCGTGCAAAGGAAACGCTTGAAAATAACCGTCCATTAAGCGATCTCAATTTGTCAGAAGATGATGAAAAACTTGCTCGTACGTTGCATTTCCTAACCATTAAACCTGTTATTTATGTAGCGAATATCGATGAAGACAGTCTTATGGATATTGAAAGTAACGAAATGTACCAAAAGGTTAAAGCGTATGCAGAAGCGCGATCATGTCGTGTGATTCCTGTATGTGCAAAAGTTGAAGAAGATTTATCAAGTCTTGAAGATGATGAAAAAGCAGCATTCTTGGCCGATTTAGGGGTTCAAGAAAGTGGATTGGATGTATTAGTTCGTAATAGCTATGAAATCTTAAACTTACGCACTTTCTTTACTGCGGGTCCACAAGAAATTCGTGCATGGACTTTTGTGAATGGCATGAAGGCACCACAATGTGCTGGGGTGATTCATACAGACTTTGAAAAAGGATTTATCCGATCCGAAACGTATAATGTGGAAGATTTGGAAGCGTTTGGAAGTGAACAAGCAATTAAAGAAGCAGGAAAAATGCGCTCTGAAGGAAAAGATTACGTCATGAAAGATGGCGACATCGTACACTTTAGATTTAATAATTAATAAAAAGACCCCCTTACAAAGGTGGGAACTGACCTAGTTCCGTGATTTGTGGAGGGGGTTTTATGTAAATAAAAAAAGAACCATGGATTTATTTTATGGTATAATGAAACAAAGGTAAGAGGAGGGAATCTTATGAAATTAGTATTAGCTATTGTTTCAAATGATGACAGTACTGTAGTTTCAAATGCTTTGAATAAAGAAAACTATCAAGTTACACGTCTCGCTACAACAGGTGGATTCTTACGAGCAGGAAATACAACACTTATTATTGGTGTTGATGATGATCGCGTCGAAGGATGTTTGGAAATCATTGGTAATGAATGTAGTAAACGTACGGAAGTTGTACCATCTACAGCCTCATATGATATCGGACGTTACGCATCATTCCCTGTGGAAGTTCAAGTTGGTGGCGCAACCGTGTTCGTCATGGATGTAGAGCAATTCCATAAACTTTAAAAAAGAAAGAACGATCTCGTTCTTTCTTTTTTAAATTAATTCAAAATATTCTGGCCAGCGATATTCCCGAATGGGCATGGGCCGATTATTATCAAAATAGAGGACCAGCGCAGGCTTAATGCCATTCCAGTTATCCACAATTTCAAAATGAGTGAGATGCCCATCGGCGATAAGTTGTTTTGCTTTCGCATGATAATTAAAATAAGCCATGATTTTCCCTGCTTTCACCCCTATTCTATACGATTTACATGAAAATATAAAGGCGGTAATACGATGAAACTGACACCAAATCTAATGGTTACAAATGTGAACGAAAGTATTTTGTTTTACCAAACCGTTTTAGAGATGAATGTTTATGATCAAGTGGATAGGGATTCAGTCCCGATCTTCGCGATTCTTGGTCGCGGCGAAACAACATTAATGCTTGAAGAAAAAAATACATTGATTGAAGAATATCCAACACTTCATACAGATTCGATTAATCCTTCTTTAACACTTTTTATTAAAGTCGATGATGTAGAGGCGGAATACAAACGGCTCAAAACACATCCAAATTTAATAAAGACACTCCATAAAACATTTTATGATATATGGGAATTTGCGTTAACAGATCCTGATGGTGTCGTCATTACCTTTGCCGGAGGTTCCTATGAAACCGGAAAAAATTAAAGACGTATGCCTTCAAAATAAAGGAACGGTGTATGACTTTAAAGATGAGTGGAATGCGGAACGCGCTCTTGTAGGTGGGAAAATGTATATGATGATGGGAACCAATAAAGAGGGAAATTCAATTGTAACGGTGAAAGCGGAACCCAGTGAAGGGGCACGCTATCGTGAAATGTATCCAGGAGTCATCACTGAAGGTTACTATATGAATAAAGTTCATTGGATTTCAATTCGTATGGATAAGGATGTGGATGAACCACTCATTGAAACACTTATTAACGAGTCGTATGAACTTATCTTTAAGAGTCTAACTAAGAAAATACAAAGTGAGATAAAATAAAAAGTTCCGCAAGGAACTTTTTATTTTGTTTTGTAATAACGTCGGTGTTCGAAAATTGACTCGAGTGAATATTTCGAAGCATCACCTTCAAGCAATTGATGACTGCCATCTGTAACCAACCGTGCTTCAAATTGTTTTTCATAATCAGGAATTGATAACTTTGTACGCTGATCAAGGTCATCTTGATGTGTCATGCACAAGTGTTTTTTGTAATTAGGTTGTAAGATCCCGGAGAAGAACTCGCCCACGGCACCAGAACCATAACTGTATAAACCAATACGATCTCCAGCATTTAAGGATCCTTGTTCTAGGAGACTGAGTAAACTTAAGTAGAGCGAACCGGTATAAATATTACCCACTTGACGATTGTATAGTGTACTTGTTTTAAAGTTTTCAAACAATGCAGGGTGTGTTGCTTCATCTGCGATAAGTTTGAGTGTTTTTAATCCAAGTTTCGTATAAGGAATATGGAAACAGATTGCTTTGAAATCCTCAAGATTTTGATCTGTTTTATTTAAATAATCTTCATATACGGTGGTGAATAGACGTTGGTACTGCTCATTTGAGTACTTCCCATCTACAAAAGCAACATCACTATAATTCGGTCTCCAGAAATCCCAAATATCATCTGAAAAATAAGATGCATCTGCTTCAAGGGTCATGATTTTTGGATGTGCACTGACTAACATTGCGACTGATCCAACACCTTGTGTCGCTTCACCTCCGGTGTTAAGGCCGTATCGCGAAATGTCACTTGCGATTACGAGAACTTTTTTATTGGGATTTAAAGCGATATGTCCTTTTGCAAGTTGAAGACCCGCAGTTGCTCCATAGCACGCTTGTTTAATTTCAATACAACGTGCAAAAGGGTTAATCCCCAATAATGTATGAATTGAGGTTGCGCCTGCTTTTGATTGGTCAATACCGGATTCTGTAGCGAGAATCACAAGGTCGATGGCCTCTTTATCCGCATCATCTAATATTTTTGAAGCGGCATTCGCCCCCAAAGTAACGGTATCCTGTGATAGTGGACAGACAGCTTGTAGATCTTGTCCAAGTCCGAGAATATATTTGTTTGGATCAATCCCGCGTGCTTGCGCGAGATCCGCCATATCAATATACGTTAATGGGGCATAAAACCCTATTTTATCAAGTCCAATTTCCATGGAATATCTCCTTTTTCAATATGCTTTCATTATAATAGTCTCTTGGCTAATAAGCAAAAATTATGTGTAATTCAAGAATAATTCACACGAAGTAGGGTATTTTAGGCATAAACTTATGGTATCTTGTGTGAAAATGAGCGCTTTTTACGCTCAAATGGTAAACTAGGGTTCGAGATAGAGATAGGCGTTAAGGAAAATGTTGTGTTTATAAATTGTAAACGGTATAATTGTCTAGCCGACATTTTAGAAGGAGTGATTTTTTGCGAGACGTAGTTATAGTCAGTGCTGCGCGCACTGCGATAGGTAAATTCGGGGGAAGCTTCTTGAAGACTTCAGCGGTAGAATTAGGAACTGCAGTAATTAAAGAAGCGATTCATCGTGCAAAGATTTCGCCGGAAGATGTTGAATACGTAGTAATGGGTAATGTCATCCAAACTGGATTGGGACAAAACCCTGCACGACAAGCATCGGTGTTTTCTGGAATTCCATATTCAACACCTGCCATGACCATCAATGAGATGTGTGGATCGGGGATGAAGTCAATTCATCTTGGAATGCAATCCATTATGCTTGGTGAGAAGGATGTTGTAGTTGTGGGTGGTTTTGAGAATATGTCACAAGCGCCTCATATAATAAAAAATGGTCGCTTTGGTTCGAAATTTCAAAACTTAGAGACAGAAGATACAATTCAAAAAGATGGTTTTGTTGATGCGTTTACCAATGAGTTGATGGGTGTGACAGCAGAAACGGTTGCTGAACAGTTTCATATATCGCGTGAGGATCAAGATGCATTTGCATTAGAATCTCAAATGCGTGCAACGCGTGCACTTGAGGCGGGACTGTTTAAAGATGAAATTGTTCCTGTTAATAACGGACGTGAACTTATTGATACGGATGAGTTTATCCGAACAAATTCAACCCTGGAAGGACTCCAACGATTAAAACCTAGTTTTAAATTAGACGGAACGGTTACTGCTGGAAATGCATCCGGGGTTAATGATGGTGCTGCTGCACTGATTTTAATGAGCCGTGAAAAGGCTGAAGCGATGGATTTAGAGATAATTGCGACAATTAAAGGTTTCTCAGAAGTTGGGATTGAACCCGAAATCATGGGATACGCACCTTACTATGCTGTAAAATCTTTAGTTGAGAAAACAAATACTGATTTAAATACCGTTGATCGTTTTGAATTAAACGAAGCATTTGCTTCACAATCCTTAGCGGTTTGTCGTGACTTAAATTTAGATTTAGATAAAGTGAATGTTAATGGGGGTGCGATTTCAATTGGTCATCCAATTGGTGCATCGGGCGCGCGTATTATGGTTACTTTAATCTATGAATTAATTCATTCAAATACAAAACGAGGAATTGCATCGTTATGTATTGGTGGCGGCATGGGTGTCGCAATGATGATTGAACGTGAAGAACCTACTAAGTAGGTTCTTTTTTGCAGGGATTATCGCGGTTGTTTAATATTTAATCCTTGACATAACCATGCTATAATAGTATGGAATTTGGAAAGAGGTACTAAAAATGAAAAAAGTTAGAGTTAGATATGCACCAAGTCCAACAGGATTTCTTCATATCGGTAACGCACGTACAGCGTTATTTGATTATTTAGTGGCAAAACATCACGGTGGTGATTTTGTCCTACGTATTGAGGATACAGACATTGAACGTAATGTTGAGGGCGGTGAGGAATCACAACTTTATTTCTTAAACTGGTTAGGGATTGTACCTGATGAATCTCCAGACAAACCAAAACCAGAATATGCTCCATATCGTCAAATGGAACGTTTAGAAATTTATAATGAATATGTGGAAAAGTTATTAGCGAGCGGTGATGCTTACAAGTGTTACTGTACTACGGAAGAACTTGATGAAGATTATAAGCGTCAAGTTGCGGCAGGACACCAATCAACACGCTACAGCCGTACGTGTCTTCACCTTGATGATGAAACCAAACAACGTTATGAAACAGAACAACGTCCTTACTCTGTAAGGTTGCGCGTTCCAACGGATGCGACATATACTTTTAATGATATGGTTCGTGGTGAAATCTCATTTGAGTCAAAAGATATCGGTGACTGGGTTATTGTGAAGTCAAATGGTATTCCTACCTATAACTTTGCGGTTGTTATTGATGATCACTTGATGGAAATCTCCCATGTATTCCGTGGTGAAGAGCACATTTCAAATACACCAAAACAAATGATGTTATATGAAATGTTTGGATGGGATATTCCGCTATTTGGACATATGACTTTAATCGTTAATGAAAACGGTAAGAAGTTATCCAAACGTGATAATTCAGTTATGCAATACATCAGTCAATATAAAGATCAAGGGTATCTTCCTGAAGCAATGTTTAACTTTATGGCACTGCTTGGTTGGTCACCAAAGGGAGAAAAAGAACTCTTTACACATGAAGAACTCATTGCAGAATTTAGTGAGGATCGTTTATCAAAAGCGCCATCCATGTTTGATGTTACAAAACTTACTTGGATGAATCATCAATACTTAAAAGAAAAAGAAGATGGTGAATGGCTAAGCTTTGTGAGACCATTTGCGGAAGCAGCACACGATCTTACAAACAAAGACGAAGCGTGGATTAAAAAGTGTTTACTTCTCTTTAAAGAACAATTGCAATATGGTGCAGAAATCGGTTCATTAATCGAACCCTACTTTGTTGAACCAGAATTAACCGATTCAGAAAAAGAAGTTTTAGAGTGGGAAACAACACCTGTGGTTGCACAAGCATTCTTGAATAACTTACCAGAATCATGGGATGTGGATTCACTGAAAGAAGCATTTAATGCTGCGAAAACTGAATCTGGACTTAAAGGAAAACCGTTATTTATGGGATTACGTGTTAGTGCAACGCATCAAACACATGGACCTGATTTAATGAGTGCGTTATATCTTTTAGGTCGCGACGTTGTTGAAAAACGTTTAAATGAATACATCAATAAAATTTAAACCAACTTCCGAGCACAAGGTCTTACGAGATCCTGTGCACGGATACATTCATGTACATCATCAAGTTATTTGGGATCTGATTAACGCACCAGAATTTCAAAGACTAAGACGCATCCATCAATTAGGTGGAACAAATCAAGTTTATCATGGCGCAGAACATTCGCGTTTCTCTCATTCAGTTGGAGTATACGAAGTGGTTCGCTTAATGATTGAAAATGTGAACGGATTGTCGGATACACTTTCAGATTTGGAACATATTGCATTATTATGTGCCGGTTTGCTTCATGATGTGGGTCATGGCCCTTTTTCTCATGCTTTCGAATCTGTGACATCGGTTAATCACGAAAAGTTTACGGATCGAATTATTCTAGAGGACACACAGGTTCATAAGATTCTTGTTGAGGCGCATCCAGAGTTGCCGCAACTGGTTGCAGATATTATCGCGCACCGTCATTCGCGCAAACTCTTGACACAAATTATTTCAAGTCAATTGGATGCAGATCGCATGGATTATCTCCTGCGTGATTCATACTTTACGGGTGTTAGTTATGGTGAATTTGATTTATCTCGTATTTTAAGAACACTTATTGTAATTGATGATAAGCTTGTGGTAAAAGAGAGTGGAATTCATGCGGTTGAAGACTATATTATGGCTCGCTATCAGATGTACTGGCAGGTCTACCTTCATCCAACATCACGAAGTTTTGAGATGATTCTTTTCGCAATTTTTGAACGAATGAAAGATTTGGTTCATGAGGGTAAAGCATTAGGGAATGAGATATCGTTTTTCAAACCCTTTGTTTCGGGTGGGGAAATTAGTACTCAAGAACATTTTGAATTGGATGAATCGACCTGCTATGCCGGATTTATGTCCTTAACGAAATCTAAAGATCCCATCCTAAAAGACTTAGCGTTACGTCTTTTAAATCGTAAACTCTTTAAATATGAAGATCTCGAGTCTTCACAACAAGTTGATGCGATTAAAGAACGGGTACAAAATGCCGGTTTTGATAATCGCTACTATGTTATTAGTGATCAACAATCGCAAATCCTTTATTCACCTTATGTTGAAAATGGTGAAGAGGGGTTATGGGTTGTCCTAAAAAACGGTACACTTGTAGAATTAACCAGCGCATCCTCAATCGTTCGGGGATTCGCGACGGGTGAAAAGAAACAGGACGAAAAGATTTTCTACCCTGAGGAGGTATAATCATGAAAAAACAAACTTATATCAATATTCGTGAAAAGGTGATGAATGAATTGCCTGAAAAGACAGTTACGTTTTTATTCAGCGGATGCGGCGTTCGTCGTTCAGCAGATGCGGAATACCCTTTCTCAGCGAATCGAAACTTTTATTATGTAACCGGTATTGAAGAACCGGAAGCGGTTGTTGTTTTTGAAAAAGAAACAAATCATGAAATCCTGTTTTTACGTGAAATTAATCCAGACATGGAAAAATGGGTAGGATATTTTATGACAAAAGAAGAAGCGCAAACAATTTCGGGGATTGAAGATGTCCGTTACTTTAATGAATTTGATGCGTATGTAACATCAGTTTTAGATTCAGGACTCTCAATTGGAGTTGATATGGATCACGATACCATTGGCGATGTTGAACATTCATCCGGTCTTGTCTTTGCGGATGCGGTAGGCGAAGAAAATGTTGTGGATATTTTTGAATGTCTTGTACGTTGTCGCCAAATTAAACATCCTGAAGAAGTGGAAGCCATTCGTCACGCGATTGATGTAACGGATTATGCAATCAAAGCAATGGTAGAAGAAATGAAACCAGGTGCCAATGAAAATGACATGGCTGCGCGCTTTTTATATGAAGGCAATAAGGCCCACGGCGATTTAATGTTTGACACAATTTGCGCAAGTGGTAAGAATGCGACCGTGCTTCATTACATTTCAAACAATCAACCGTTAAATGATGGCGAACTTGTTTTACTTGACTTAGGCATTCGTGTTAATGGTTATGGTGCCGATATTTCTCGTACGTTCCCAATCAATGGAACGTTTACACCACGCCAAAAAGAAGTTTATCAAGAAGTCTTGAATACGTTCCACATCATTAATGAATCGGTTAAACCTGGTATTTCAATTATGGAATTAAATGAAATCTCAAAAGAAACATTAGGACAATCATGTATTAAACTCGGACTAATCGATAATGTTGAGGAAGTAGGGCGTTACTACTATCACAGTATTGGTCATTCACTTGGTTTGGACACACATGATGTTTGGATTGATCGTGGCCAACCCTTAGTACCGGGTAATGTTATTACAAATGAACCGGGCCTCTATATCGCTGAAGAAGGTATTGGAATTCGCATTGAAACAGACCTACTTGTAACGGAAAATGGATGTGAAGATTTAGCCCCACAAATCATGCGAGAAATAAGTGAAATCGAAGCGTATTTTGTGAAGTAATGTGAATGTAAAATGAAAGTGTGTGTATTGAAGCACACTTTTTTACTTTATGTAATAAACATGTTGACATTGTTGTTCAAAGCCATATAATACATAGGTGAAATACGTAAGGGGGATCTCCATTAAAACTAAAGTCACTATTACGCAAAAGTCTCGTGATGAATCCTTTCATCACACCGATACCCAAGCCGATCTCATAAACTATGGACCGTATCAACGCATAATGTATGACGAAGAAGATGCATATGTTATTCTTGATTTCACCAATGATGAAGTATCATTTAAGCGGCAAGGGGAATGGTTAACACAAGGTGTTTTCTGTAAAGGCGAACAAACAGAGTTGCTCGTCTCAAGCGCACAGGGAATTATCGTGTTCGAGGTTGAAGTAGAAACATTAGAAATTAGAAGTGGTCTTCTTTATATGAGGTATCATTTGAAGCAAGCTGGGTCACACGTTGATACGCTTGAATTCGAATGTAGGTGGGAACCGGAGGTATAAACTATGTCATCAAAATCATTAAGTGATATTGCATATGAAAAATTAAAACGAAAACGTAAGGAAATTGTATTTAGTAAATTATGGAAAGAAGTCGCTGAAGAAGTGAATTTTTCTGAGGAAATTTCAAAACGAAAAGTGGCATCATTCTATAATGCAATGATGATGGATTCACGATTTATCTCATTAGAAGGAAATAAATGGGATTTACGCGAACGTCATACTTTAGAAAGTTTACAAATCGACCCTGATTTATTAGATACTTATGACGATTATGATGAAGATTTCGAAGAATTTGAGATTGTTCCAAGCATTGAAGAAGAATAATTGAAGTCTTTGGTTGAACTCATATATTAAGTTTGCTAAAATATAAAAGGGCAGCAGCTTCCAAATTTATTGGGAGCTTTTATTTTTGTAGTAGAAGGAGATTAGACATGGCAACAAAGTATATATTCGTAACCGGAGGTGTTGTATCCGGAATTGGTAAAGGAATTATCGCTTCATCGATAGGGCGATTGCTCAAAAATCGTGGCATGAAAGTGTTCATGCAAAAGTTTGATCCATACATTAACGTAGACCCAGGAACAATGTCACCATACCAACATGGTGAGGTTTTCGTAACGAAAGATGGTGCCGAAACAGACTTAGACTTAGGTCACTATGAGCGCTTCATTGATGAAGAGTTAACGAGAAATGCCAGCATTACTACAGGTCGTGTCTACTCAAGTGTTATTAATAAGGAACGAAAAGGTGCATATTTAGGTGCAACAGTTCAAGTTATTCCACATATCACAGATGAAATTAAAAATAAAATCTATGATGCTGGAAAAGAATCGGGAGCGGATGTTGTTATCACTGAAATTGGTGGTACAGTAGGGGACATTGAATCACTTCCATTTTTAGAAGCGGTACGTCAAGTCCATGCGGAAAATAAAACTGAGGATGTTGTGTTTGTTCATACA
Organism: Erysipelothrix sp. strain 2 (EsS2-6-Brazil); assembly: GCF_016617625.1. NCBI lineage: Bacteria > Bacillati > Bacillota > Erysipelotrichia > Erysipelotrichales > Erysipelotrichaceae > Erysipelothrix > Erysipelothrix sp. strain 2 (EsS2-6-Brazil). The sequence continues at coordinate 52,499 of NZ_SBAR01000003.1, read as the reverse complement.
ACACTCATTCCTAAGGTTCCTGCAAGTAACGAATTCAAAACAAAACCAACACAACATAGTTTTAAAGAACTCATGTCACACGGTATCAAAGCAAATATTATTGTTACACGTTGTGATGAGCCTTTAACACAAGATATGAAGAATAAGATTGCGCTTTTCTGTGATGTGAATGAGAATGCAATTATTGAATCACGCAATGTGGAAAACTTATACGAACTTCCACTTTCTTTCCAAGCGCAAGGACTTGATAATTATATTCTTCATAAATTTGGTTTAGGTGATTTACCTGCAGCTGACATGACAGAATGGTCTGCGATGATTGACAGTGCAAAAAACCTACAACATAAAGTTAAAATTGGTCTTGTTGGGAAGTACGTTCAGCTTCATGATGCTTATTTATCTGTGAGCGAAGCACTCTTACATGCGGGTTATGCATGCAGTAGTGAAATTGAAGTTGAATGGATTGACTCAGCTGAGATTACAGCCGAGAATGTTACAGAAACACTTAAGGGGTTAGATGGTATTCTTGTACCTGGAGGATTTGGGTTACGTGGTGTAGAAGGTAAAATTTTAGCCGCGCAATATGCACGAGAAAATAATGTTCCGTACTTTGGAATTTGTTTAGGAATGCAAGTAGCGATGATCGAGTTTGGTCGTAATGTATGCGATTTAGAAGGTGCACATTCAACCGAACTGGTACCGGAAACGAATTATCCTGTAATTGATCTTATGGAAGACCAATTACAACACACAGATCTTGGTGGTACATTACGTTTAGGTAATTATCCATGTCAACTTGATCATGAGGGTAAGGTGTATGATCTTTACAATCATGAGGATGTTATTTTTGAACGTCATCGTCATCGTTATGAATTTAATAATAAATATCGTGAGCAATTTGAGAAGGCTGGAGTACGCTTCAGTGGATTAAGTCCTGATGGTCAACTCGTGGAAATTATTGAGCTTAAAGACCATGATTATTTCGTGGCATGTCAATATCATCCAGAGTTTAAGTCAAGACCAAACCGTTCACATCCATTATTCTACGGATTTGTGAATGCGTCTTTGCAATTTGCGAAAAAAAGAGTAGAATAGATATATAAATAGGAGGAATTTATTATTATGGCATTAGTATCAGCTAAAGGCATTTTGGAAGCAGCACGTGACGGACACTACGCTGTACCAGCAATCAACATTAATAACTTAGAGTGGACAAAAGCAGTTCTTCTTCAAGCAGAAGAAATGAAATCACCAATCTTGTTAGCAGTATCAGAAGGTGCTGGTAAATATATGACAGGTTACAAAACAATCGTTGGTATGGTAAACGGTATGTTAGAAGAACTAAATATTACAGTTCCAGTAGCATTACACTTAGACCACGGTAGTTTTGAAGGTGCTAAAGAATGCATCGAAGCAGGATTCACATCAGTAATGTATGATGGATCACACTTACCATTCGAAGAAAACTTAGCACAAACAAAAGCAATCGTTGAATTAGCACATTCAAAAGGTGTTTCAGTTGAAGCTGAAGTAGGTTCAATCGGTGGAGAAGAAGACGGAATCATCGGTACAGGTGAACTTGCAGACCCTGCAGAATGTAAAACAATCGCTGACACAGGAATTGATTTCCTAGCAGCTGGTATTGGTAACATTCACGGTAAATACCCAGAAAACTGGGCAGGTTTAAGCTTTGAAACTTTAGAAGCAATTAAAGCTGCTACAGGAAGCATTCCTTTAGTATTACACGGTGGTTCAGGAATTCCTGAAGACCAAATCAAAAAAGCAATCGCATTAGGTGTTTCAAAAATTAACGTTAACACAGAATGTCAATTAGTATTTGCTGAAGCAACACGTAAATACATCGAATCAGGTAAAGATTTAGAAGGTAAAGGATTTGACCCTCGTAAACTTTTAGCTCCAGGTACCGATGCAATCCGTGCAACAGTTAAAGAAAAAATTGATATGATGGGTTCAGCTAACAAAGCTTAATTCGATACATATATAAAACCATTGGCATCGTATGATGTCGATGGTTTTTTTGTGCAATCATGTCGGTTATAAACAAAGTTGACCAAACTGAAACCGATTTAAATTAAAGATGCGTTAATATTCACAAACTTTGTGGATCTACCCTTGAATTGCCGGCCATCTCAACGTAAGATTACATTTGGAACTTGGAGGAGACTTATGTATTCATTAGATGAAACGGTTGAACGTGTATCCGATTTAGGGGTTGTGAAGGTACATAAAACCTTAAAGCAACAATGGATTCTTGGATTTATTGCTGGAGCAATGATTTCGCTAGGGTATCTTGCCTATATTAAAATCGTAGCGACTGTAGATGGCGGATTTGGAAATGTTTTGGGTGCTAGTGTATTTCCGATTGGTTTAATTGTGATTTTGCTTGCCGGGGGAGAATTAATTACAGGTAATATGACCGTAGTGGGAACGTCTTATGCAAATCAAAAAGTTACATTAAAAGAACTCGTGATGAATTGGGTTGTTATTACACTTGCGAACTTGGTAGGGGCTGTGTTTGTGGCGTTGGTTTTAGGACGTGGAGAGCTGAGCCATTACAGTGAAACGGTAAATCGTTTGGCAATGGGTAAAGCATCGTATTCCCCATTCGCAACTTTAATCTCAGGAATTGGTTGTAATTGGTTTGTAGGTCTAGCGGTATGGCTTAATGTCGCAATGAAAGACGGTGCTGGGAAGATTATGGGGATTTGGTTTCCAGTTATGGTTTTTGTTTTGCTTGGTTTCCAACATAGTGTTGCGAATATGTTTTTATTAACTGCAGGGATGCAAAATGGTGTGATTCAATTTTCTGAATTCGCATCAAATATTTTATTTTCCTATGCAGGTAATATCATTGGTGGTGCAGTTTTGGTAGGCTATCTCTATACTCAGGCATCTCATGCAAAGAATCACAATCTGTGATTCTTTTTTTGCGTATGTGCTTGTTTTACGCTGTTTCGTATGGATATCAATGATCTTGGATAAAAGATGCCATGTATGTGTTTTGGACGGATAGGGACGCTGTATTGAGCTTTCAGTCCATTTTATTTAAAAATCGGAAGTCATTTATGTACAAACTATTCTTGAAAAATTGAAGCTTATTTTGAAGTTTTCTTGAATTGATTACGGAATGAAAACAGGCGTAATTTGTTTCAAAGTGTATTTTGCGTTATACTATTTATATCATTATGATTAAAAACATCATAATTGACTCTTAATTAAGTTGTGCTTGAATCAACATTCTGAATGAATTTTAAGGGAAATGTCGCGTACATTTTTTTTTATGCGACAGCATTAAAATAGGAGGAAAATATATGATCGAATACAGAAATGTTAAGAAGGTTTATAACGACAAAGTCGTTATTGAAAACTTAAATCTAACAATAAATCAAGGCGAATTTGTATGCCTTATCGGACCATCAGGTTGTGGAAAGACAACAACATTGAAGATGTTGAATCGGATTATCAAACATGATGGTGGTGAAATATATATTAAAGGTCAAAAGATTGATGACATGAATGTCATTGATTTACGTCGAAATATTGGCTATGTCATACAACAGATTGGCCTTTTTCCAAATATGACTCTCGCAGATAATATTGCGATTGTACCAAGGCTTTTGAAGTGGGATGAACAACGTATTGATGAACGGGTACGGGAGTTAATGCCTCTTGTTGGAATGCCTTATGAGACGTATGCCAGTCGTTATCCATCCGAACTTAGTGGTGGACAACAGCAACGTATTGGTGTGTTACGTGCACTTGCCGCAAACCCTCCCGTGATTCTTATGGATGAACCATTTGGTGCATTAGATCCCGTAACGCGTGATGCTTTGCAAGATGAAGTGAAGTCAATTCAAGAAAAATTAGGTATTACCATTGTCTTCGTTACTCATGACATGGACGAAGCCATAAAAATGGCAGATACAATTGTCTTTATGGAAGGTGGAAAAATTGTTCAAAAAGCAACACCCGAAGAGATGTTACGTCATCCTGCTACCAAGCAAGTTAAACAGTTTATGGGAAAACAGATGCACGAGAATGGGTCTTCATTTGATTTGACGTGTGGAGACTTAATGAAACCGAATGTCTTTAAAGTGTTTGAGCGAAGACCGATTCTTGAATGTCTGGGGTTAATGCGTACCCGTGATTTAAACAGTGTTGTGGTGGTGGATGAAGCGAAGAGATATTTGGGGGTTGCTTGGATTGATGAGATGATTTCAAAACGCGATACCTATCAACGGGTGTCGGAAGTTGTTGAACGAAGTGTGCCAGCTTTTAATCAAAATGAGGATGCCCAACAAGCAATTGGTGAAATTACTGAAAATAAACGCGATTACGTTATTGTGATTAACGATGATCGTGAAGTGATGGGGATTATTACACGGGGTTCGATTGCACGAAGTCTAACGAATGTTGTTTGGGGTGGTGATAGTAATGAGTAGTGCATTGCTTCCCGAACTTTTAAAAGCAATCATGACACATATTAAATTTGTCGTGGTCGCAGTTACGTTTGGATCCTTTATCGCAATCGTTTTAGCCTCAATCCTATCCCGTTTTAAAACGATTTCTAAGTATGTGATGCCCATAATTGGATTATTTCAAACCATTCCAGGAATTGTTTTTATCGGGGTGCTTTTTGTATACACCGGGATGCGTCCGAAGACCATCTATATTGCCCTTACGGCATATGCGATTTTTCCAGTCTTAAAAAACACTTATGCAGGAATTTTAGATGTGGATGCAAGTTATGTCGAAGCGGCACGAGGTATTGGTATGACCCAATGGCAGTCACTTTTAAAGGTTGAATTGCCTATGGCGGTGCCTTCAATCTTTGCAGGTATTCGAATGTCCACAGTTTACACCGTAAGTTGGGCAGTCCTTGCGGCGATGATCGGTCAAGGTGGACTGGGCGTATTTATTTATCGAGGCATTGATACCAATGTTCAAGAAACAATCTTAATTGGAGCGATTCCATCGGCTATCCTTGCAATTCTTATGGGATATTTTGTAGATTATCTTCAAACAAAATTTATGCCTAAAGGCCTTATAACAGGAGGTACACATCATGACCGTTAGTATGGTTTTAGAACATCTATTTCTTGTTTTAGTATCTGCTTTTTTTCTCTTAATCTTAGGTCTTCTGATTGGGATGATTGCGTATATCTATCCAAAATTTAAGAAACCGATTTTATTAATCGTAGATATTCTACAGACAATTCCAACACTTGCGATGTTGGGGATTTTGATGGCCTTTTTTGGGCCCACAAAGAAAACTGTGATCATTGGTTTGGTGCTGTATTCATTACTCCCCGTTGTATTAAATACTGTTACAGGATTGGAAAGTGTTGATCCGGGAATTCGTGAAGCAGCCCAAGGGATGGGAATGACGAAAATTCAAAGGCTTTTCAAAGTTGAATTACCCATAGCGTTTCCATTTATATTTTCAGGAATGCGTATTGCAGTCGTGACATCGGTAGGGGTTGCGGTATTTGGTGCGCTTGTGGGTGGTGGCGGATTGGGCTCCATTTTATACCGCGGTGTCCGTACACAAAATATGAAACTATTGGGTTATGGAACGCTGGCCTTGGTCGTTATATCCCTTGTGATTGATACCGCGATGGGACAGTATGAAAAACGTCTGATCGCCAAGCAAGGAGGAAAATCGATATGAGAAAAAAAATAATCATCTTAGTCGTTGCGCTTCTCGCTCTAAGTGGTTGTGGAAGCCGTCAAGAGGGTGATCTTGTAATTATTGATGGGGATATTGCGGAGATGAATGTTGCGACCTACATGGCAAAAATCATGATCGAAACGTATACAGATTACTCGGTGTATATCCAACCATCGATGGCATACAATTTAGCCTTTGATCAAATAAAAAGTGGTGCCATGGATATGACATTAAGTTGGGATGGCACTGTACTTACAACATTTTTAAAACAGGATCCTCAGGATATTCCATCAAGTCAATCGCTCTTTGATTTCACAAACAATCTCGCTCAAGAAAATGCAAACGTAAAATTACTCGAACCACTAGGATCTGAGAATTCTTATGTTGTTGCAATTACGGATGAACTTTCCCAGGCCTATAATATTAAAACAATCTCAGACCTTAAACCGCTTGCTCAAGATCTAATCTTTGCGGCAGAGCATTCATTTTTTGATGATAACGGCTCGGTTCGTTATAAGCCCTTAACGAAGTTTTACGATATGGATTTTAAAGAAGCGAATTCAATTGATATTGGCTTAAAACTTGCGGGCTTGGTTAGTGATAATATGGATGTGACTTTGGTGACAAGCGCGGATGGAATGGTGAATCGTTATCCTGTCACAATGCTTGAAGATGATCTGAATTTCTTTCCTCGTTATCAATCCGCTTTTCTTGTTCGAGCAGACTTAGAACACGATTTTCCAGGGGTTGAAGCGGTATTGGAAAAACTTTCAAATTCAATTACGACAGACGAATCACGACATCTAAACTATCTTGTGGATGTGGAAGTTAAAAACCCTGAAACCGTTGCGCGCGATTTTTTAATTCAAAAAAATTTAATTCAAAAACCTTAAATAATTTATTTAATACCTATGTACCGATCTCATTTGATATTCTTAGATTATGAATATCAAATGAGAGATGGTGGATAGGTATATTTTCTATTCATTATCGGTTATAATATCAATGGACAAAAGGAGTTGTTTGAATGGCAAAAGTTATAAAAATTGAAGGTGGACATCGTTTAAACGGCAAGGTAAGAATTAGTGGAGCAAAAAATGCTACAGTGGCATTGATTCCTGCAGCCATTCTCGCATCTGATAGTGAAGTTAATATTTATGGCGTTCCTAATATTTCGGACGTTGAATCTTTATCAGTATTATTAAGAGAACTTAATGTAAATGTATCCTCACCAACCCCTGATCATTTCCAAATTGATACAACAGGTATGAAAAACGTGGATTTAGATCATGAAGCAGTTACAAAATTACGTGCATCATATTATTTTATGGGAGCACTTTTAGGAAAATATCGATATGTAAAAATGCAAATGCCGGGCGGGTGTTATCTCGGACCGCGTCCTTTTGATTTGCACTTAAAAGGATTTGAAGCACTGGGTGCTTCCATTGAATACAAGCATGGTTTCTATGAAATCTCAGCGGAGCGTCTTGTTGGCGCGAAAATATATCTTGATTTTCAATCTGTTGGGGCAACAATCAATATTATGCTTGCAGCAGTTTTAGCTGAAGGTAAAACAATCATTGAAAATGCTGCGAAAGAACCTGAAATTATTGATGTCGCAAACTTTTTAAATAAGATGGGTGCGAATATTCGTGGTGCAGGTACAAACGTGATTACCATTGAAGGTGTAGAACGTTTGACGGGTAAGCCACATGAGATGATTCCGGATCGTATTGAAGCGGGAACCTATATTATCATGGCAGCAGCGGCTGCGGATGATATGACGATTGAAAATATCATTCCTCAGCACTTAGATGCTTTGATTTCAAAACTTATTGAGATGGGTGTTGATATTGAAGTGGGTGTGGATTATGCTCGCATTCGAAAATCTGATAAACCGCTAGAAGCAATTGATATTACAACACAAACTTATCCTGGTTTCGCAACAGACCTCCAACAACCGTTAACGGCACTGCTTACACAAACGCACGGCCATTCCACGGTTAAGGAAACAATCTATGCTGAGCGATTTAAACATTGTAATGAATTAAACCGCATGGGCGCAAACATTCAATTGATTCCTGCGCAAGCATCAATCGAAGGTCCATCGAAATTATATGGATCTAAGGTAGTAGCAACGGATTTACGATGCGGAGCATGTCTTGTGATTGCGGGATTGATCGCGGAAGGTGTCACTGAGATTAGTGAAATCTATCATATTGATCGTGGTTACGACGATATTGATAATAAACTCACGGCTTTAGGTGGCGTTATTTGGCGAGAAGATAAAGCGTAATACGAAAACTTAATCTTTGTGAAATCAAAACGTTTGTATACTAAGTACAAACGTTTTTTTGTGAAATACGTGAATTTGTGAACATTGTTATTTCAGTAAACGCTTACAAGATGAGCCTTAAGCATGTACATTTTAAGATATATGATACACTTGTATTACTAAAAAGGAGATGTGACCATGAAAGACTCTAGAACCGGTTATGTTCGTAAATTTGAAACAATGGGAATGGTGGACGGACCGGGAATTCGTACCATCGCATTCTTATCAGGATGCCCATTACGTTGTTTATTTTGCCATAATCCTGATATGTGGAAAACTGATCCGGAAGATGCCATTACCGTTGATGAATTGATGGATAAGCTTCGCCGATTTAAGCCATATTTTGGTGAAGACGGAGGAGTAACCTTCTGTGGTGGGGAACCGCTCAACCAACCTGAATTTTTATATGAAGCAATGAAAGCATGTAAAGCCGAAGGCATTAGCACATGTTTGGATACTTCAGGTTTTGGACGTCCGGATACGTTTGATGATATTCTGAGTGTGACAGACACAATTCTTTACGATATCAAAGGATTGGAAGAAAAAAAATATCGTGAAATGACGAGTGCTCCAATTCGGGTTACACATCAATTCCTTGAGAAAGCACAAGAACATGGTGTTGCGACATGGATTCGTGTTGTTATTGTGCCAGGATTCCATGATACCTACGAATATATGGATGAACTTGCAGAATATATTGCACCGCTCAATAATATTGAACGCATTGAATTGCTCCCATATCATACAATGGGTGTTAATAAGTACGAACTCATCGATAAAGAATATCCACTTGAAGGTGTTCCGCCCATGAATCGTGATGTTTGTGCTGACTTACAAACATATTTACGTGAAAAAGTAGAAACACTTCGCAAAGAATTATAAAAAAATGACCAGTTCCTTTAGGAACTGGTTGTTTTTATTTCACAACAAGTGTATTGCTGAGTCCATTAGATTCATAGGTTATGGAAAAGCCTTCCATACCATGTCGGAAATGATGTTGTAAGGTACCGAGTGTACTTTGTTTTTGGCTATCATGAGGATTGGAGTATGAATTACTCATCCCATTCATTGTAATGGAATACGATCCAGAGGTGCCATGAGGGAATTCTGTATAAGCGGACATCGCATCCGATTCAATATCTAAATTACCAATAATTGAGTTGATGTAAGCCGATGTACTTAATCCATTAAGGCGAATTGACCCTCCACCATCATTGATTGTTATTTTGGTATTCATACTATCGATTTTATAGTCAGCGATTAAATTATGTGCGGTAATGTTTGAATTCATACCATCGATTGAAATGGGACGTACCGCATCATCGCCCAACCCTTCCAAAATAATATTGGATTTAATGGTTTCAAAATGTATCGTACCCATATAGGAAACAGGGATTTCAATTTCTAGGGAATCAAAATTTGAGATATTACATTTTCCAAAGTGACATGTGGTCGGAATGGTTCCTACCGTCAGTGTTTTATGATTGATTTCAGCACGATATTGCTCTAGGTTTCCAAATCCTTTAACTGTGATTTCTGGTTTTTCAACATATTTAACTGTTAATGTATTGATAATTCCTGTTTCAATTCGAATCGCTGAAACATCCTCCTTAAATGTATGCGTAACATCTTCAAAGTCATTAGGATTTAAAATGGTCGTTGAGTCATTGAGTACATTCTTGAGCGGGATTCCGATTGCGAAACTTAAGCAGACACAACCGCAGATTACCATTACAATCGGAATCCAAATTTTACGAACGCTTTTCATTTATGCATTACCTCCTAAATTAAATTGAAAGAATTTCTTAACGAGATAGTTTAGACCTTTAAAACCATAAATTGTAAGCCATGTGGTTCCGACGCCAAGGAGCAAAAGACCAAGTGATGTGAGGGCTAGAAGGCCGAATGTAGGGATGGTAATCATTGGTAAAATGCCTCCAAAAAGGAGGGGAATGGACACAAATGCTAAGACAATTCCTGAAATAAAGAATCCAAATAGAATCGCATAGGCCGCTAAGACAGGACCAATCAAGAAAAATGCAATAATGATTTTAACTAGAATTGTCAATACACGCTCCGAGGAATCGCTTTTAGGTTCATAATGATGTGGTTCTTCATAGATTCTGCCACCAGTATACTGACGTGCCATCTCAATTGGATCACCCAGTGTTCGTGAAATCTCAGCTTCTGTTTTTCCTTCGGCAAGTCCAAATTCAAAGTGCTCGTGGACATCTTGAATAATATCATCAATCTCGTTTTGTGGTAGAATTTGTAGATTTTTTCTCAGTATGTATAAATATTCATTTTTAGTCATGGTTTTCTCCTCCCAATAATTCATTTACATGGCCGGTAAATACGAACCATTCGTCGATGCGTGCTATGGTATAAGTTTTCCCTCGATCGGTTAGTTCATAATATTTCCGCGATGGGCCTTGGGTTGATTCCACCAATTTTGTGGAAACATATCCATCATCCTTAAGACGTTTCAAAAGTGGATAAATCGTTCCTTCAGTAATTTCGATGGTCTCAGAAATCTTACTGATTAATTCATATCCATAATATTCTTTTTGAGATAGCAGTGATAGAACGCAGAGCTCTAAGACGCCTTTTTTAAATTGAGTGTTCATAATCTCACCTCGTTAATACAATATATCACACAGTACCTTATTATACAAGGTAGTGTTTTTGTAATTTATTTCTGACTTGCATTTTCTCGGTAAATAAACCGCTATCGCGTGGATGTTTAAGGTATAATAAAGTTAGTTTAAGAAGAATGAAAGGAAATGAAATGGAAAAGACCGAGTATGAATTATTATTAGATGCTTGTATTTTAGCCGGAAAACTTATGATGGAAAACGGTGCGGAGATGCATCGTGTAGAAGATACAATGAATCGCATTTTGGAGTCTAAGCAAGGTGAAGGTGCTGGGGTTAGTTTTGTTTTACCTACGGGTATCTTTGTAACGACTTCAGATGGTGAACAAATTAAAATGAAGCGAATTCAAAAGCGTCGAAGTAATTTAGCGAAGTTAGCAGATGTAAACCAATTATCACGTCTCTTTAGTGCCAATGAAATTGATGTTTATGAGCTCTATATGAGTTTGAAAGAAATAAATAGTGATGCAATGCAATATCCGGTATGGATGAAATATGTTGCGGCAGCATTCGTGAGTGCGTTTATGATGTTGATTTTTGAAGGGTCTCTTTTTGATTTTCCAATTACAATGCTTCTCGGAATGATTGGCTTTGGAATTCATTATTATGCTTCTAAAAAGTTAAATGTTAAGTTTATTGCGGAATTCATTGCCTCGTTTAGTATTGGTGTTTTGACGATTTGTTTACAAAGAAAGGGCCTTATTATAGATTTTGAGACGGTTATTATTGGAAGCATTATGTTGATGGTTCCTGGCATTCCTATCATGAATTCGATTCGTGATTTTCTTGTAGGCAATACGATATCGGGAACCGTATTTATGGTTGAGGCATTGTTTATTGCGATTATGATCGGTTCAGGTATCATGGCGTCACTTCAAGTAATGGCAGGTGTATTTCTATGATGACAATTGTGATACAGCTTGTGAGTGCATTTGCAGCAGCACTTGGATTTGGCATTATTATTGACGTACCAAAGCGTGCGTTGGTTTTTTGTGGCATCACGGGCATGATGGGATGGATTGTGAATTGGAGTTTGATACAACATGGATTTGATACGACATTAGCAATATTTATCGGTGCCGCAACGGTATCCATGTTATCCATGCAGTTTGCGAAGTACTTGAAAATGCCAACAACTGTTTTTAATATTCCTGCAATTTTCACATTAGTTCCAGGGATTATGGCCTATCAAACTGTAAAGGCATTTATTGGTGCTGATTATATATTGGGTATTGAATTACTCGTTCGAACCTTTACATTGTCAGTAACGATTGCGATTGCAATTGTTATGACAGAAGTCATTTATCGATTGGTGGTTCGTGTGATTCAACGTAAGTTTTGTCGTTCATAAAAAATGATAAACAAAAGGGGGAGTTATAATGAGTAAACGTATTTTAGATTGCAATGCGAGTGATTTTCTGACGATGGATGGTACAACCTTAAAGAATGCCATTAAGGCAGCAGAAGGTCGGACAATTTGTTCTGAAAATGTTGTTTTTGGCTCAGTCCAAGGGGGCATTACCAACGCAGAAGTTGCGAAGGCATTTGGTGCAGATTTAATTCTTCTCAATGGCTTTGATACACTCAAACCATTCATAGAGGGCCTTGGTGATTGTGAACCGCATGAAACCATACGAAAGCTTAAAAAGCTGGTAGGACGTCCCATTGGTGTGAATCTTGAACCGGTGGATTTTAAAGCAGCAATGTTAGAGTCGCAAGGCGTTATTGCCGAGGGCCGAATGTGTTCTGAGAAGACACTGAAAGCAGCTGAAAATCTTGGTTTTGATTTTATATGTCTTACTGGCAATCCTGGAACGGGTGTTACAAATCGTGAAATTGAGAAAGCGATTCAAAGTGCACGTACGCACTTTAGTGGAATGATTATTGCGGGGAAAATGCATGGTGCAGGCGTTGATGAATCGGTTGTTCCTAATGAAGCAACGCTAAAATCGTTTTGTGATGCGGGGGCGGATGTTATCTTGATGCCAGCAGTAGGAACGGTTCCGGGATTTACAGATGATGAACTTATAAGTGCAATTAAAGTAGTTCATAATAACAAGGGTCTTGTCCTTACAGCTATAGGAACAAGTCAAGAAGGATCAAGTAAATCAGTTATTGAGAATATTGCAATTCGCAATAAGATTGCTGGTGCAGACATTCAACATATTGGTGATGCCGGTTATGGTGGACTTGCATTGGTGGAAAATATTTTTGCGCTCTCGGTTGCGATTCGTGGTATCCGCCACACGACAACCATTATGTCCCGTTCCATAAACCGTTAATACAATTTTTTAGAAAATGATACCCATTTTATCTGATTTCGTTTATCATTAGGTATAAATTCAATTTTCAGTTAGGATGGTAGACATGAAGAAAAAACTCGGTTTATTGAGCATCATTTTATTAGGCATTAACGCTATTATTGGTTCAGGTATTTTTCTTTTACCGAATAAAGCAATGGCACTCATGGGAACAGCAAGTTTAGGTGTTTTTATTTTCAATATGTTTGTTGTGATGAGTATCGGATTGTGTTTTGCGGAGGCGGCAACGTATTTCAATAAAAACGGTGGTCCCTACGTTTATGCGAAAGAAGCATTTGGTGACTTTATCGGCTTTGAAGTTGGTTTTATTAAGTGGGCCATTTGTATCATTGCTTGGGCCACCATGGCCGTAGCGTTCGCAACAGCGCTGGGACAAATTATTCCAGCAGCTCAAGACCCAATGATACAAAATTGTGTGGTCGTTTGTATTTTAGTGGGACTCGGGATTGTGAATGTGATAGGGGTTAATGTATCTAAGATTCTAAATAATGTCGTGACGGTTTCAAAACTGGTGCCCATGCTCATGTTTATTGCGATTGGAATCTTTTTTATTCAACCGGGTAATTTCCACCCGGTACAAATCGAATCAACCGGTAATTTTGGAAAAACAGCATTGCTGTTATTTTATGCATTTACCGGATTCGAAAACATTTCGGTTGCTGCAGAGGATATGGAAAATCCGCAGAAGGATTTGCCGAAGGCAACGGTGATAGTGATGATTGTTGTTTCGTTTTTCTATTTTTTCATACAGCTGGTATCAATTGGAATTCTAGGACCAGAACTTGCGAACATTCCAACACCGATTCAGACTGCAATGGGGATGATATTAGGTCCTTTTGGATCTGCACTGGTCGCAGCGGGTACGCTTGTTTCTATAGGTGGTATAAATATTGCGAATTCATTTGTTACACCACGATGCGGTGTTGCACTTGCGGATGACGGATTACTTCCTTCATTTATCAGTAAACGAAGTAAACGTAATACACCCACATATGCCATCTTAATTTCAGTTGGTGTTGCAATTCCGATTGCACTCTCAGGGAGTTTCGCAACGCTTGCTGCAATCAGTGTTGTTTCGCGATTTGCACAATATATACCTACATGTTTATCTGTTTTGGTCTTTCGCAAACGCAATCAGCCTACGGAATTTGACTTTAAAATGCCCTTAGGTCCAGTTATTCCGCTTTTTGCGATTACCGTAAGTTTTTGGATGTTATCACAAGCAACCATGGAACAACTGCTTTGGGGGCTTGCAGGCTTGCTTATTGCAGTGCCTTTCTACTTTATAATGAAGTACAAGCGTCAAGATCCAACTGAGGCTTGATTGAACAAACAAAAGGGGTGTTAACATGAAAAAAATTAAAGAGAGTCTTTCCCTTTATGCACCAATCTATATCATCATTGCTATCGGCTTAGGGTGGCTTGTTTTTTCAAGGACCGGTAACTTCTTTTTTATAACGACATATCTTCTCGATATTGCTATCATCATGTCTGGGGTGGGTGTGTATAAATATAATCGAGAGTCCTTAAGTCATTTTGAAACGCCAGTTCTTTCAAAAGAAGTGCGATTTTTAGGTGTGTTTCTTCTGTGTTTATTTGGGATTAGTATCTTTTTATTTTTAACGCATCGTCTCGAGTTGGCCTATCTGATTACAGTGTCGCTGCTTGTTGCCGTGGGCACGCTTGATTTTACGTTGAAATACAAAGAACTAAGAAATCGAACAAAGTAAAACCAATGAAACAATGCATCCAGTTGTGTAATCGATTCATAAAGCATACAATAATCATAAAGGTGGTGATCCTTTATGATTACGTATCAACAAGATATCAAACTTGAATTGAACAATGTTTTGAAGCTGTATGAAGATGCGGGTTGGTATACCTATACAAACAATCCGGAAAAACTCATGCGAGCGATTGAAAATTCAATGATCACGCTTACGGCGTGGGATAAGAACCAACTTGTAGGACTTATCCGTGCTGTCGGTGATGGCGAGACCATTCTCTATGTTCAGGATTTGCTTATTCTGAATGAATACCAACGTCAGGGAATTGGGCAAACACTTCTGTTGACATTATTATCTTTGTATCCCGACGTTCGACAAACGGTCTTGGTAACCGATAATAATCCAAAACTCATAGAATTTTACAAACGAATTCCCATGACACTTATTGAGGATGCCCAGGGGAAATGCTTCGTAAAATATCGGAAAGGGGTCTCATGAAAGAAAACGGTTATGGTATTGGATTCGGACTCTTAATTGGAACGACGGTCGGAGTTCTGACGAACCACCTATCTACCTACTCAATGGTTGTGGTACCAAGTTTCGGACTTTTAATTGGCATTATCATTGAAAACATCATTAAAGCACACAAAAACTAAGCGCTCATTTTAAGTCGGCTAAAGGCGCAAATAAGGCTTAAAAAGGCATTCATTTCAATTTGAATTCAAAGCAAACTGGGGTGTGTTAAAATTTCATGATATGCATAAGCAATTTTTATTGCGCTTTACTATCGGATATGATATTATAACTTAGCACTTATCTAAAGTGAAAAAACTTTAGGCGGAAGGAGACATGTACATATGAAAAAAGGAATTCATCCAGAATACCACCAAACTAAAATTGTTTGTTCATCTTGTAATACTGAAATTGAAGTTGGTTCAACAGCAACAGATCTACGTGTAGATACTTGCTCAAACTGCCATCCTTTCTATACAGGTAAACAACGTTTTGCTAATGCAGCTGGACGTATTGACAAGTTCAATAAGAAATATGGTATAAAATAAGGTTCAACCTTATAAACAATGAAAAGAGTGTTGGCGACAACGCTCTTTTTTATGAGTAAATTATGAAATGTAAAAATATAGTGTTATTTTTAGGACTTTGTGTATTAATTTTGTTAAAATACGATAGAATAATAATGATGAGGTGAAAGAATATGATGTATCATCAATATCAAGAGGGTTATATCGAAGTCATTACAGGCTGCATGTTCGCTGGAAAGACTGAAGAGCTAATTCGTCGTATTAATGTTTTAAAATTTGCACATAAAAACATTATTGTTTTTAAGCCAGCTGTGGATAATCGCTACAGTGACAGTAAGGTCGTTTCGCATGCGGGAACTAGCGTGCAGAGTGTTGTAGTTGATAATGCGACAGACATCTTAAAATACGTTACGAAAGAAACGGATGTTGTTGCGATTGATGAAGTTCAATTCTTTGATGAAGAAATTGTTAAGGTGTGTGACCATCTTGCTTTAGAAGGCAAACGTGTGATGGTTGCGGGTCTTGACATGGATTTTCGTGGTGAACCTTTTGGCGTAATTCCTAAATTAATGACTACTGCAGAGTTTGTAACAAAACTAACGGCGGTTTGTACAGAATGTGGCGCACCCGCGACACGTACACAACGCTTAGTAAATGGAAAACCAGCATCCTATCATGACCCCGTTGTGATGATTGGTGCGAGTGAAGCGTATGAAGCACGTTGCCGACACGACCATATTGTTTTGGACAAACCTCAAATTAATGGATATAGCGAAGGTGATAAATAATGATGGAACAAACAATGAGAGACCGTCTTGAAAAGATCCAAGCACGTGATGAAGAAATCACTGAGATGATGATGTCTTCAGAAGTGTTGTCGGATCGTAAAATGATGGCAAAATTAGGTAAAGAGCAATCGTCCATGCAACAAGTCTTGCATGCATACCGACAATTCTTAGAAGCAGAAGACTTTTTCACGCAAGCACAAGAAATGCTTGCGGTCGATGAGCCTGAGTTGCAAGAACTTGCAGCGATGGAATCTGCGGAATATTCTGAAAAAATGGTAAAAATTATCGAAGAACTCGAAGTTCTGTTGGTTCCTAAAGACCCATCAGATTCCTTTGATGCAATTGTGGAAATTCGTGGAGCAGCGGGTGGCGATGAAGGAAATATCTTCGCAGGTGACTTATACCGTATGTACACCCGATATGCAGAAAGTCTTGGATACAAATATGAATTAATTGAAGCAATGGATGCTGAAGCGGGTGGATATTCTTTAATTTCATTCGTTGTTAAAGGTGCGGAACCATTCCGTCACTTTAAATTTGAATCGGGAGCACATCGTGTTCAACGTGTGCCAAAAACAGAAACACAAGGTCGAATTCATACTTCAACTGCAACCGTACTCGTTTTAGCGGATGTTGAGGATGAAGAAATTGATATTGATCCAAACGATCTTGAAATCGATACAATGCGATCATCCGGTGCCGGTGGACAACACGTTAATAAAACGGACTCAGCAGTCCGTATTGTTCACAAACCTACAGGGATTGCAGTGAAGTGTCAAGATGGTCGTTCACAACACGATAATAAAGATAAAGCAATGCGCTTAATTCGTGCTCGTGTTTATGAAGAACACCAACGTCGTGTACAAGCAGAACGTCATGGCGAACGTCAGTCGAAAGTTGGTACTGGAGACCGTTCTGAAAAAATACGTACATACAACTATCCACAAAATCGTGTGAGTGATCACCGAATTGGATTAACATTACAAAAATTAGATATTATTATGGAAGGTAAGTTGGATGAAATTGTTAATGCTCTTCTTGAGCAAGAACAAAAAGAAATCCTTGAACAAGGTGCTTAATGACTTATAAAGATTTAGTTAATGAGGGAACAGCGATTCTCGACAAAGCAAATATCTATACGGGCTTCGCTCGTGTTTTGATGCTTGAACTTTTACGAGATCAAGACTTGGATATGTTTGCTATTTACAATGAAACGGTTGATGCTGTTTTCTCTGACGAATATCGAAATAAGATCAATCAATTAACTACAGACGAGCCTTTAGGGTATGTCTTGGGCTATGAATGGTTCTACGGCTATAAAATGTTTGTGAATGAGGGAGTTCTTATACCGCGTTCAGAAACTGAAGAGCTTGTGGGTCATCTTTTATCGGATATTGATGCACATTTTGATACACCCGTAATTGCGGATGTTGCTTGTGGTAGTGGTGCTATCGGCATTGCTTTAGCGAAAGAATTAAACTTAAAAGTATATGCTTCGGATATTAGTGAAGAAGCATTGGAAGTAGCACGCCATAATGCGGATTACAACCAAGCAGATATGGAATTTATGCAAGGAGATATGTTAGAACCATTAATCGAGAAAAATATTAAACTTGATGTTCTAGCATGTAATCCACCTTATATTAAAAATACAGAACATATTCAAACATCGGTATTAAATAATGAACCTCATGTTGCCTTATTTGGTGGTGAGGATGGTTTGTTTTTCTATCGCAAAGTGTTTGAAAAGGCACATCTTGTTTTAAACGATAAAGCAGTGATGGCTTTTGAGATTGGTTTTGATATTGGAGAAGCCGTTGTTTCTTTAGCTCAAGAATTTTTTAGTGACGCTAAGATTGTGCTTCGTCAAGACATCAATGGCCTTGATCGTATGGTCTTTGTCTACAAGGGTATTAATCACGAAGATTAGTATCTTTTTTTTGGGGATGTGTATGATAAAATAGACGTAGAGAGTAGAGGAAACGATATGGATACAAAACGATTTAATAAAGATCAAAGTGATGATATTGCACAAATGATTCAAGAGGGTGGGCTTGTCGCGATTATGACGGATACAGTATATGGCTTGGCTGCAAGCAGTGCCGATGGTGCTTTGTATCAAAAGCTAAAGGATGCGAAGGAACGTCCTGAGAATAAACCATTCCCATTGATGGTTGGTTCCCTTGATCAAATTGAGTGCGTTGCGGAATTAACAGACCGTGATCGTCACCTCATGAAAACCTTTATGCCAGGTGCTGTGACATTTATTTTTAATATCAAAGATGGCGTGTTCCCTTTCTTAGGCGATCAACGCACAATTGGTATTCGTATGGCAGATGATGTATGGGTTCAAGACATTATTAATAAAGTAGGCTATCCAATTTGGCTTCCATCCGCAAATCGTTCTGGGTTTGATACTGCAATTTCATCGGACATGGTTATTGATCAACTTGATGGCCGTATTGAAGGTGTGGTTTTGGGAGAGTGTGTCGGAGGGGTTTCATCCAGTGTGTTTGATATTACAGGGGATGAAATTAAGTGTTTACGACAAGGTGTTATTACATTAGAAGAAATCAATAAGGAGGTAGGATTATGAAAATCGCTATAGCAGCGGACCACGGAGGGTTTGAAACAAAAGAGGGACTCCGTTTAGTTTTAGAAGAAATGGGTCATGAAGTTAAGGATTTCGGGGTTTACTCCGAGGAATCCCAGGACTATCCTGATTTTGCGTATCCTGCTGCAAAAGCAGTAGCAGAAGGTCTGTATGATCGAGGTGTTGTTGTTTGTGGAACCGGTGTTGGGGTTTCAATCGTGGCGAATAAGGTAAAAGGGATTCGCTGTGCGCTTGTGACAAGTACGGAAGTTGCTCAACTTACACGTGAGCACAATGATTCAAATATGCTCGCATTAGGAGGCCGTACAACACCTTATGAAACCAATGTCGCAATTCTTAAGACATGGATTGAGACACCATACAGTGAAGATGCACGTCATGGTCGTCGTATTTGTAAGATATCTGATTTAGAGACCAAGGAGGGCCGTGAATGAGAGATACAAAAGTATTTGAAGCCATTGAATTAGAAGAGCAACGTCAACTTGATCACATTGAGTTAATTGCTTCAGAAAATTATGTTTCAGATCAAGTACTGGAAGTTACCGGAAGCATTCTAACGAATAAATATGCGGAAGGGTATCCTGGAAAACGCTATTATGGCGGTTGTGAGTATGTGGATGTTATTGAAAATTTAGCGATTGACCGTCTTAAAGAAATTTATGGTGCAGAGCACGCGAATGTTCAACCGCATAGTGGCTCTCAAGCGAATATGGCCGTATATATGACTGTATTAGAACATGGTGATGTAGTTTTAGGGATGGATTTAAATTCGGGTGGTCATCTTACTCATGGACACCAATTAAACTTCTCGGGAATTAATTACACATTCTTCGGATATGGTGTTGATAAACACACTGAAATGATTGATTATGACTATGTATTGAAAAGAGCTTTAGAAGTTCAACCTAAATTAATCGTGGCAGGAGCAAGTGCATATTCTCGCGAAATTGACTTCAAACGTTTTAAAGAAATTGCGGATGAGGTTGGCGCTTATCTTATGGTAGATATGGCTCATATTGCTGGTCTTGTAGCTTCAGGACTTCATCAAAGTCCCGTTCCTTATGCAGACTTTGTAACAACAACAACGCATAAAACACTGCGCGGTCCGCGTGGGGGAGCAATTCTCTGTAAAGAAAAATATGCTCGTAAACTGGATCGATCCGTATTCCCTGGAATGCAAGGGGGACCTTTAATGCATGTGATTGCAGGAAAGGCTGTGTGCTTCTATGAAGCGTTGCAACCAAATTTCAAAACATATCAAAAACAAGTTATCTTGAATGCACAAACACTTGCAGATGCGTTTGCGGATTTAGGATACCGTTTGGTAAGTGGTGGAACCGATAACCATTTAATTCTTGTGGATGTGAAAAACAGCATAGGAATGACGGGGGCACATGCGGAAAAAGTCCTTGATAAAGTAGGTATTACCATAAACAAAAATGCAATTCCTTTTGATTCGGAAAGACCAGCAGTCACCAGTGGAATCCGTCTAGGATCTCCTGCAATGACAAGTCGCGGCTTTAAAGAGGAAGAGTTTAAAAAGATTGCTTATTGGATTCATGAAGCATTGACGCACTATGAAGACGAAGAAATCTTGGCACGAATTAGTAATGAAGTAAAAACATTAACACGTCAATACCCGGTGAGAGGAGAAAGAATATGATTACAGTATTAAATCACCCATTAATTACACATAAACTTACACAAATGAGAATGGAATCAACAAAAACAAAGGATTTCCGTCAAAATCTCGATGAAATAGCAGGTCTAATGGCCTATGAAATCACACGTGATCTCAAATTAGATCCAATTACAATTCACACACCATGTGGAGAATATGATACATTTGAAATGAAACGTGATGTTGTTTTAGTTCCGATTTTACGTGCAGGCCTTGGTATGGTTGATGGAATTCAAAATTTAATTCCAACAGCAAAAGTAGGACATGTTGGTGTATATCGTGATGAAGAAACACTGATGCCACATGAATATTTCGCAAAATTCCCTGAAAACCTAGCAGAATCTGAAGTCTTGGTTTTAGACCCAATGTTAGCAACAGGTGGTAGTGCAGATGCAGCGATTGAAATCGTTAAAAAACATGGGGCAAAGACAATTAAACTTGTTTGTCTTGTTGGTGCACCTGAAGGGGTAGAGCTTATCAAAAAAGCACATCCAGATGTTGATATTTTCTTAGCGGCATTGGATGAAAAACTCAATGACGATGGCTATATTGTTCCAGGTCTTGGTGATGCTGGAGACCGTATTTTCGGTACGAAATAATTTCCAAACCACAGTTTTTCTGTGGTTTTTTTGTTTTGATTCATGCATTACTAAAAGGAGGGGTTCACCATGATTGTGGAAGTGTGTGCAGGAAGTGTAGAAGATTGTATTGTTGCGAATGCATGCGGTGCAAATCGTATTGAACTAAACAGTGGTCTTTATCTCGGTGGTTTAACACCGAGTGTGGGCATGCTTATATCAGCGAAAAAATATACGACGTTACCAATTATTACGATGGTTCGTCCCCGCGGCGGCGGATTTTTTTACTCTATGATAGAGTTTGAGACAATGGTTCTTGATGCAGAGCGCTTAATTCAAAGTGGATCCGATGGTTTGGTTTTTGGGTTTCTAAATGAAGATGCCTCAGTAAATAAAGAACGAACCCAACAATTCGTAGCGATGTGTAAAAGTGCGGGAATTGAATCTGTATTTCATCGTGCTTTTGATTGTGTGAACGATCCCGTTCAAGCAATCGAAGATTTAATTGCTTGTGGGGTTGATCGTGTATTAACAAGTGGTCTACAAGCTCAGGCAGGCGCGGGCACCGATTTATTGGCAGACCTTAATGCGAAGTATTCTGGGAAAATTGAATTTTGTGTGGGTGCAGGCGTGAATGAGCATAACGCTTTAGAAATTGTGGATAAAACAGGGATTACACAACTTCACAGCTCATTTAAAACGTGGTATTTGGACCCTACAACTCAAAATGATACGGTATCGTATGCTTATAGTGATTTAGGTGCCTTCGAGGGTGTGAGTGAGGAAAAACTCAAAGTGTTTATCAAGACGATTCAAAGTCGATAAAATCTGTTATAATATTAAAAACGGTGATGGAATTCACCATAATTGCGACAGCTGATAACTCCTACATAGACCATAGGGTCTTTTTGTAGGAGTTTTTTTTATGGAGGCGTTATGATTTATACAATGGTGTTAATTATTGCTTTAGGTTTTCTTTTGAAAAAGGTAGGACTAAGACTACACCTACCACCGTTGATTTTGTTGGTTCTTATGGGAATGGTTATAGGGCCTTTTGGGTTGGATTGGATTCATCCAACGATTCAAGGGTTATCCCCCGACATTAGAGGTGTCGCTCTGATCATTATTCTGTTAAGGGCGGGGTTTGGGATTGATCGCGAAAATCTTATGCACGTGGGTCGACCAGCGTTATTTCTAAGCTTTGTACCGGGAGTTTTTGAGGCGGTGACGGTAATGGCTCTAAGTGTCTACTTATTGGGGTTCACTGTAATACAAGGCGGGATGATGGGGTTTATTTTGGCCGCGGTGTCACCGGCTGTTGTTGTTCCCATGATGGTTTATCTTGAAAAGAGCCAAATAGGCACAGAAAAAAAGATTCCGACACTCATATTGGCTGGAGCTTCCGTGGATGATGTAGTCGCTATCTCAATTTTCTCTGTTTTTCTAAGTCTTGCGACTGCAAGGACGGCCTCAACGCTTCAAATTATGCTTAGATTACCCGTAATGATAGTTTCTGGAATTATTTCCGGGGTAATGCTGGGGCGCCTTATCAGTGCATTGGGGAATCATACAAAATACACGGTAGTCCTTCTACTCTTTCTCGCTTTTGTTTTACAAAAAACAGAAAGCGTCTTTCCGGTTGCATCACTTCTAGGAATTATGGTGAGCGCCATAACAATTAAAGAGTATAATCCACAGATATCGGATTATCTTTCGCAGGCGATGGATTCACTCTGGATGGTTGCGGAGGTGTTTCTTTTTGTGCTGGTTGGTGCGCAAGTGGATTTTAAAGCCGCGCAGTCATCGGGTATAATCGGAGTTGTGATCATTATTGGTGCTCTTTTGATGCGTATGGTCGGTGTGTTTATTTCATTGATTAGAACAGATTTAAAGCTTAAGGAACGCGTTTTTGTAGCAATTTCATACATACCAAAGGCAACAGTTCAAGCCGCGATTGGTGGTACACCCTTGGCGCTTGGATTGGCACATGGCGATGTAATTCTTGCGTTATCTGTGCTTGCGATTTTAATGACAACACCTTTGGGAGCAATTGGAATGAATTTAAGTGCAAAGGGACTTCTGGAATGAACGAAAAACAAGAATATCGTAAATTTTGTTATTTTATATTATCAATGGAATTTCGATGTGTTATTTGGTATAGTAATATAGGTGAATAATTATGCATGATATCCAAAGAATTGTTTTATATTTCGTATGTTTTCTCGCAAGTGCGTATGCGCTCAGTGGGATTGATTTTCATAAAGTGATGCGAAAAGGTAGTGAAACGCGTATTCAATTACTCTACATATTCTTATCTCTTGGATTAGGTTATGTTGTAGCGCAGTTTTTAATGGGATTATCATTCGCTTATTTCATGTAGAAAAGACGAGAGAATTGGAGGACAAAGAATGTTTTCAAAAGCAGTCGGAATTGACTTAGGTACCGCAAATATTTTAATTTATGTAAAAGGCGAAGGCGTCGTTTTAGACGAACCTTCTGTAGTATCCATTGATGCTGAAACTAAAAAATGCCTTGCTGTAGGACAATCAGCAAAAGATATGTTAGGACGTACACCAGGACGTGTTCTAGCAATTCGTCCATTGAAGGATGGGGTTATTGCAGATTTTGAAGTGACAGAAATGATGCTTCAATATTTTGTTAGAAAATTAAACCTGAAGGGGATGTTTTCTCGACCAACAATTTTAATTTGCTGTCCATCAAACATTACATCTGTAGAACGTAAAGCGATCAGTGATGCTGCTTACCGTGCAGGTGCAAAACGTGTTTACATCGAAGAGGAACCAAAGGTTGCTGCAGTAGGAGCAAATCTTGATATTTCTAAACCAGCGGGATCAATGGTTTTAGATATAGGTGGAGGAACAACGGATGTTGCAATCCTTTCACTTGGAGAAATCGTAACAAGCACCTCACTAAAAGTTGCGGGAGACCGTTTAGATCATGACATTATCAAATATGTTAAAGATACTTATAAACTTTTAATTGGTGATCGTACCGCTGAAGAAATTAAAACACATATTGGAACTGCTCGTATTGACAGTGTCAAAGACATGGAACAAACTACAATTGCGGTTAGTGGTCGCGATTTAGTTACAGGTCTTCCAAATACAATTACATTAAAAGCGGAAGAAACAGCGAATGCAATGCACGAAAGTCTTCAAGATATTGTTCGCGCATGCCGTACTGTTCTTGAACAAACACCTCCTGAATTATCAGCAGATATTGTAGGACGAGGAATTGTCCTTACAGGTGGTGGTGCTCTATTACATGGCCTTGATGAATTAATTTCACATGAATTAAGTATTCCAGTTTATGTTGCTGAAAACGCATTAACTTGTGTAGCTGAAGGAACAGGAATCATGTTAGAAAACTTAGACTTAGTACGATAATTACAACTAAGTGTTTTAAAAAGAGCCAATGGCTCTTTTTATTTAGGGAGTATTCTATTAAAAGATTATCTAGTTTCGGAGGGATTTTTATGATGAAACTAGAACCTGGTTGGCTAAAAAAATGTGAAAACCGGTCCATTCATCGGACGGTTGAAGATTATTTAAATACATATCGAAGTTATATTTATCTGTTGCCACCCTACTATATTCGAAAAGAATGTATCAGTGGTCTGAATCGAATGTGTCGGCAAAAAAATTGGTCGTGTGAATCGTTGAATTTGAGTGTATCGATTGGGGATATCTGTTATATGGAGTTTGGGCAGGCTTTTATCAATGAAGCCGGTTATCAACATTTTGGATTGGTTATGGGAATTTTCAACTATAAACTATTTGTCGTGCCGATGACTTCAAATTATGAAATTATTCAGCAGGCGCGCAATATTAATCAGTTGGGAAAGCGCCATTTATATTACATTGGGCAGATTCCGGGTCTAAATAAGTCTTCGGTACTCTTCCTTAACGATTGTAAATATGTTAATTCAGCAAGAGTGATTTCAATTAATGGACGAATTGATCCGAATGGACCGATGTTTAAAGAAATTCGTGATCTAATTATAAAAGAAACGTTTGGTATGGAGGTAAGTGAAGATGCATAAACAATGGATTGTAGGTGTATCGGGAGGCCCTGATTCAATGGCCCTTCTCGATAAACTTTCGCAACAAGGCATAGATTGTGTTGCGGCCCATGTTAACTATGGTAAAAGAGAAACAAGTCAACGTGACGAAGACATCGTCAAAGCATATTGTGAAAAACATCAGATCACATTCGAATGCTTGAACTATATCGATGATGGTCAAAACCATAATTTTCAACACCAAGCGCGGGAGTTTCGTTATGCCTTCTTTAGAAATCTTGTAAATAAGTATCAAGCCGAAGGCGTCGCGGTTGCCCACCACTTTAACGATGATTTGGAGACGTATCTTTTCCAAAAAAAACGAAATATGGAAAGTGAGCACATTGGCTTGGCCGAGTATACACAAATCATGGGGATTACAGTTTGGCGTCCGCTTTTGGATATGACAAAAGCAATGATTCTTAAGTATTGTGAAGAACAGCAAATTCATTTTGGTATTGATGAATCGAATTTAAGTCTTGACTATACACGCAACCAAATACGTCATGAGATTTCGAAGATGGATAAGGCATCATATGAAAGTTTAGTTAAAGAAATGGTTGCTGCAAAGCAATGTGGTGAAAAAAGGAGTAAAATAGTGAGGAGTATCGCCTTACAATTGGGTTCTAAAGTTAAGGTCGATATGTATGCTCTAATCCAGGATGGAATACGGACACGCGTGCTTCGTTTGTGGATGTCACAACATGGAGTCGATACGCATACAATGAGTGGACGTTTTCTGAAAGAACTTGATGAACTCATTCTGCAAGAAAAGGCATTTCTCCAGTTTGGGGACATGCGGCTGAGTTCAAGTTATGGTGAACTATCCCTTGCAAAAAACGCTGCATTTGAATATCACTATAATGAGATAAGGTATGAATCTACGAATCATTTTATCTTAAGTAAGACGGGTCAAACGATTCAAGGTGTAACCCTTTCTGAATCTGATTTTCCAATTGTGATTCGAAATGCCCGTGAGGGAGATGCAATTAAAATGCGGTTTGGAACGAAGTCATTAAATCGATTCTTTATTGATCGAAAAATACCACGTCATGAACGTGAATTGTGCCCTGTTATTGTGAATTCTTCGCAACAAATTGTGTTTGTTGTGGGAATGGGTTGTGATGCGCATCATTACTCTAACAATCCCAATCTTTTTATGTTAGAATTATAGTTATCGCAGGAGGATTATTTATAGTATGCACCAAGATGTAGAGAGTATTTTGATTAGTGAACAAGAAATTGAAAAAAGATGTGAAGAACTCGGACAAGTTATCACAGAACATTATAAAAATGTAGAAGGTCCGCTCGTACTTGTGGCACTTTTAAAAGGATCCGTACCATTCCTTGCACGCCTCATTAAGTATATCGACCTTGATATCGAATTTGATTTCATGGATGTTTCAAGTTACGAAGGTACGGAATCATCACGCGATATTCGAATTTTAAAAGATTTGGATCGTTCAATTAAAGGCACGAATATCTTACTTGTAGAAGATATTGTGGATACAGGAAATACCCTAAAAGCAGTTATTAAACTCTTAATGAATAAGGGCGCTAATGATGTAAAAGTTATCACATTGTTGGACAAACCATCACGTCGTGAAGTTGATGTATATGCTGACTTTATTGGGTTTGAAATCGAGAACCTATTTGTAATCGGTTTTGGTATGGACTATTATGAAAAATATAGACAATTACCATACATTGGAATTTTAAAAGATACAGTCTATAAGTAAGGAGTGAATCCCGTTGAAAAACAATAAAAAGAATAATATTATCTTGATGGTAATGACTGTAATGATGGCACTTGTTATCATGCAGTTAGCTGCACATCAAACACAAAAAGTTTTACCTGTTAAAGAATTCTACAGTGTTGTAGAAACAAAAAAAGTTGAAAATACAATTATTAAACCAAATAATAATGTTATTGATATTACAGGTGTGTATGTTGAAAATGATCGTAAGATTGGATTTTCAACACGTTTACCCAATACACCAGAACAACTTAACGCAGTAACGAAGTTACTTGCTGAGAAAGATGCCGCAATGTTGACAGCAGACCCAAATGAAAGTAATTTCTTTGTGGATTTCTTGCTTGTAATCATTCCTTACATCTTATTGGGTGGATTTATGTTCTTCCTTTTCTCAAAAATGGGAAATGGTGGTAATAATAAAGCCTTTGAATTCAGTAAATCTCGTGCTAAGGTCCAAGGTGATATTAAAGTTCGCTTTAAGGATGTAGCCGGTGCTGAAGAAGAAAAACAAGAAATGGAAGAGCTAATTGAGTACTTACGTCATCCAAAACGCTTTGAAGCGATGGGAGCTCGAATTCCAAAAGGGATGCTTCTTGTAGGCCCTCCAGGAACGGGTAAAACATTGCTCGCGAAAGCAGCTGCTGGAGAAGCAGATGTACCATTCTATGCAATCTCCGGATCTGACTTTGTGGAAATGTTTGTGGGTGTTGGTGCGAGTCGTGTTCGTGATATGTTTAAAAAAGCAAAAGCAACAGCGCCTTGCATTATTTTCATCGATGAAATTGATGCTGTCGGACGCCAACGTGGTGCTGGTATGGGTGGTGGACACGATGAACGTGAACAAACACTTAACCAACTTCTCGTTGAGATGGACGGTATTGAAGAAAATTCAGGGGTTCTTGTATTAGCGGCCACAAACCGTGATGATGTCTTAGACCCTGCGTTGCTTAGACCAGGACGATTTGACCGCACAATTACGGTTGGGTTACCTGATGTAAAAGGTCGTACTGAAATCTTACAAGTTCATGCACGCAATAAAAAAATTGCAGATGATGTTGTCCTCAAACACATTGCGCGTCGTACTCCAGGGTTCTCAGGAGCTGATCTTGAAAACGTATTGAACGAAGCAGCAATTCTTTCGGTTCGAGAAAATAAAACGGAAATCACGACCGATATTATCGATGAGGCGATTGACCGTGTTATTATGGGACCTGCTAAAAAATCGAAAAAATATACTGAAAAAGAACGTTATATGGTTGCGGTTCACGAAACCGGACATGCAATTATTGGTATTAAACTAAAAAGTGCTGATAAAGTACAAAAAGTCACAATTATTCCACGTGGACAAGCAGGTGGTTATAACTTGATGACACCTCGTGAAGAAACCTTTACACAAAGTCGTTCAGACTTAATGGGTAAAATCACAGGGTATCTTGGTGGTCGTGTTGCTGAGGAAATTGTCTTTAATGAAATTTCTACAGGTGCATACTCTGATATTCAATCCGCTACCAAAATTGCACGTGCAATGGTTACTCAATATGGTATGAGTGACTTAGGACCAATTCAATATGATAGTAACGATGGAAATGTTTTCTTAGGAAGAGATATTTCTCAACCGCAAAACTACTCCGGTCAAATTGCATTTGAAATTGATAAAGAAGTTCGTCATATTATTGATCAATGTAAAGAAGATGCACGAAAACTTATTGAAGAAAACCGTGATCTACTTGATCGTATTGTTGAAGCACTTCTTGAATATGAAACAATTACTGCAGAACAAATTCAAAATATTGTTGAAGGCCGTGAAGCCAACGACGATGGTGTGATTGCAGCTGAAGTTGTCAGCGAAACAGTTCAAGAACCTGACACAACAATTGATACAGAAATTTAAGCTTAGAGGGAGCCCCAATTCGTTGGGGCTTTTTTAAGAAAAAGGAGATAATGATGAGTGATAAAATCGTTCGCGCAATGGCGCTAAATGGCAATGTTCGAATTTTTGTGGCCAAAACAACAAATCTCGTGCAAAAAGCACATGAACTTCATGGGACCTATCCGGCTGCATCCGCTGCACTAGGTCGCACCCTCAGTATTGGTGCAATCATGGGAACAACATTAAAAAATGATGATGAGAAATTAGTTATTGAAATTCGTGGTGATGGCGAATTAGGCCATATTCTTGTTAATGCAGATAACAAGGGGTTTGTGCGAGGTCTTGTATCAAATCCTCATGTACATAAAGTAAACAGCATTGGTAAACTTGATGTTGGTGGATCCATCGGTAATGGAACCCTTCGTGTAACACATGATGTGTTAGATGGAATGGCGTTCAGTTCTCAAGTAGAACTTCAATCAGGTGAAATTGGTGATGACTTTGCTTATTATTATGCACAGAGTGAGCAAATTCCATCAGCGGTTTCAGTGGGTGTCTTAGTTAATGAAGATCTATCCATTAAATCTGCAGGTGCAATTTTAATTCAGGTTCTTCCTTCCGCAACAGAAGAAGATATTTTGGAAATTGAAAAAACACTTGCTAAGCTTCCGCCTGTATCAAATCTTATGATTGAAAAAGATGCGATTGAAGTGTGTGCAGACCTATTTAGTGATGTTTTGATTCTTGAAACAACGGATACGCAATATTATTGCGGATGTAATAAAGAACAGATGGCGGATGTCTTACGTACCTTAAGTACGGACGAGCTTAAAGAACTTATTGCGGAAGATAAAGGGGCCGTTTTAGAATGCCATTATTGTCATTCAAAATATGAATTTAGTGAAGACGATTTAAATGAAATCATTTGCGAACGCAAGAAGAACTAGATTGTATCTTCTTGAATTTGGGGAATACGAATACACAGAAACCATAAATTATGGTATGATACAACACGAAAAGCGATGAATTTGTTTCATATTAGTTAGATGCTTGCGATAGTATTAAGAATAAATTGTTGTTATGTGTGATTTTAACGGCCGTTTCACTAAATTAGATGAATTCATTGGTAGAATTTGATAAGATAGAATCAGATTATTTACATAAGAAAGAGTGATAATATGGGACATGAATTAACAGAACAAGAAATTGTTCGTCGTGAGAAAATGGAGGCTTTGCGTGAACAAGGTATTAATCCTTTTGCGAGTGGATTTAAACCTGAAGAACGCTCATCCGACATTGTTGGTGCTTACGATAGCAAATCAAAAGAAGAACTCGCAGAATTGGAAGCGACAACTAAAATAGCAGGTCGTGTTATGACGAAACGTGTTATGGGTAAAGCGGGTTTTATGCATCTTCAAGATCGTGATGGACAAATCCAAGTTTACGTTCGAAAAGATACCGTTGGAGACTTAGCATTTGAGTACTTTAAGGAGCTTGATTTAGGGGATATTTTAGGTGTTGAAGGAACAATTTTCCGTACTAATCACGGTGAATTATCCGTTAAAGCAAGTGAATTAACACACCTTACCAAAGCATTGCGACCATTACCTGATAAATTTCATGGTCTCCAAGATAAAGAAGAACGCTACCGTCGTCGTTATTTAGATTTAATTATGAACGAAGACTCACGCCGGACTGCCATGTTGCGTCCGTTAATTATGCGTTCCATTCGAAAATTTTTCGATGATCGCGGTTTGGTTGAAGTTGAAACTCCTGTTTTAACACCAATCTTATCTGGTGCAGCTGCACGTCCTTTTGTGACACACCACAATACATTAGATATGGAATTTTACTTAAGAATTGCGACAGAACTTCCTTTAAAACGCTTAATCGTTGGTGGTATGGAAGGTGTTTATGAAATTGGTCGTTTATTCCGAAATGAAGGAATGAGTCCAAAACATAACCCAGAATTTACAACAATTGAAGCTTATGTCGCATACGCAGATATGTATGACATGATGGATATCAGTGAAGGTTTGCTTGAATACCTTGCGCATGAAGTTTTAGGAACCACTGAAATTGTATATCAGGGTACAGAACTTTCTTTGAAAGGACCATACCGTCGTGTACATATGGTTGACTTAATTAAAGATGTAACTGGTATTGATTTTTGGAATGTTACATCAGATGAAGAAGCTGTTGCGATTGCGAAAGAACATAATATTAATATGGCAAAACATCAATTATCATTTGGTCATGTTGTAAATGAGTTCTTTGAAACATTCTGTGAAGAGAAGATCGTTCAACCTACATTTGTTTATGGTCATCCTGTCGAAGTATCACCATTAGCAAAGAAAAATCCTGAAGATCCTCGTTTTACTGATCGATTTGAGATGTTTATTGATGCACGTGAATATGCGAATGCATTCTCCGAGCTTAATGATCCAATCGATCAACGTGAGCGCTTTGAGAGTCAATTGAGTGAACGTGAACTTGGAAACGAAGAAGCGAATGAGATGGATGTTGATTATGTTGAAGCGTTAGAATACGGAATGCCACCAACAGGTGGAATCGGTATCGGTTTAGACCGCCTCATTATGCTCTTAACAGACAGTGCAAGCATTCGTGACGTCTTGTTGTTCCCACATATGAAAAAAAGATAAAAGAAAAAAGATACTAACACAGCGTTAGTATCTTTTTTTATAAAAGCCATAGTAAACCAAGACAAGCCGATACAATAAGAATATGAGTAGTTTGAAGCTTAAATTTATAACTTAAGCCAAGCACGATTGCAAATGACACAACGGTCAAAGCACTAAACTGACTTTCTTTTAGGATTAACATGGAAAAAATGGTTACCGTTGCAAGGCTGATCAGTGTAGCAGAACTAATACGTAATGACTTAAGAATAATTTCCCAAAGTTTTTTGTGAGTCGCATTAACGTAGGAACGATACACAGTAAGGGTCAATACGACGCCGATTAGGACACAACCCAAGGTTGCGGTCATGGCCCCAGGAACTCCAGCAATGTTTAGTCCTACAAAAGTGGAGATGTTTACTGTTAACGGACCGGGTGTCATTTGGGAGATGGTTATCATATTGATAAACTCTTGGGTGGTAATCCAACCATGGACATTGATAATTCGATTTTCAATCAAAGGAATGGTTGCATAACCACCACCTAAACTAAACAATCCTACATATAAAAATTCTACAAACAATTTAATCAACGCTAACATGGCGCAGCTCCCATCGGTTTAAAAGATATACAAACATAAAATTGAGGATAAGAATAAAAACAATGTGAATTTTGAACACCAGCGAAAGGATTAATCCCGTAGCATAAAACATGATTGCGGATTTTTGATCTCTTTGGTATAGATCCTTCACCATGTCGATGACAAGGCGCACCATAATGACAGCAACACCAACCTCTAATCCCTTAAAAATTGCTTGGATAAGGGGCTGGCCCATAAAAAAATCATAAGAATAAGTAATCACTGAAATGATAAATAATGGTGGCAAGACGGTGCCAATAAATGAGGCGAAGCCTCCAGCTTTACCGTTAATTTTATAGCCCACACCCGTTGCAAGATTTACGGAAATGGCACCCGGTGCAGATTGAGCAATCGCCGCTAGGTCTTGTAATGTGTCTTCGGTGATTAATTGTTTCTCTTCCACATATTTTGTACGTAAAATGGGGATGGTTATGTATCCACCACCAAAGGACACCGCGGATAAGAAAAAGGATGTATAAAATAGTTCGAAATTTGTAATTTTCTTCATAAAAAACCTCCGCTTGTATTATAGGTAATTCTTAGAGATAATTATAATAGATAGAATGAATGAAGGTATAACCGTATCGTTATGGAGGAAGGCATGAATATCCGTTTATTAAAAATTTTTAAGACAGTTTATGAATTAAAGTCAATTACAAAGGCTACAGAGATTTTGTACATATCACAGCCCGCTGTATCGCAAGCAATTAAGGAACTTGAGACGGTTTTAAAACGTAATCTTTTTGTACGTAAATCAGGAGGAATCGAACCAACACCGTTTGGTACTCAATTTTACGTTCAGGTTACTCATTTTTTAAAAGGGTATCATCAGTTTGAGTCAGATGTTTTTAAATTGGATCAGTCCAATCCATTACGAATTGGTTCCAGCATTACGGTTGCCAAGACCACACTCCCGGATATTATTAAAGATTTTGAGGCATTGAATTCAACCAATAAAACAGTAACAACGATTGCGAATGCTCAAGATGTCCTTGAACTGTTGGTTGAGGATAAAGTCGATGTTGCCATTATTGAAGGTGCAATGCAAGACGATGGTTTTGAAACGATCCATCTTGGTTCTTATGAACTAAAATTTTTCTCAAAAACTCCATTTGATATTTCGACACTCGAGTCATTACTTCAACATCGAGTCTTGCTCCGAGAGCCGGGCAGCTCAATTCGGAATGCATTTGAAGAATTGCTTTTAAGAAATGGATTGGTTTATCAAGCAACATGGCAAGCTGTGAATTCAGAAGCCATCCTATTTGCGGTAAGTCAAGATTTAGGAATTGGTTTTTTACCGGAAGTTCTCATTGATGATGTATTTTATATTTATAACGATATCAAGTCAGATATTCGTACACCGATAACTCTGTGCTATCGGAAAAATCAAGTTTTTGAAGATCCTTTAAATGAATTTGTGGAGATTGTAATCAAGGCGTTTGGTAAATAATACGAATTCCTTTAATCCGAGCGTGTGATATGTTAGAATACTAAAAAAGAAGAGGTGACTTATGGATTATTCAGTATTAATTGTTGCCGCTGGAAAAAAAGCAGCAGAGGGTGCAAGTTACGCAAAAGCACTTGCCTCATTTAATGACTCTAAAAGTGTTTTAGGTCAGACAATTTCCGTGTTTATGCATGACACGCAATGTAAACAAGTCGTAATTGTTGCGAGTTCTGCCGATATGACACGTGTTGTGAAATCGAATGGAAGCGGTAAAATTGTTTATGTTAAAGGTGGGAAAACACGTCAAGAGAGTGTGCTAATTGGTCTAACAGCCGTCTCTGAAGATGTTGTTTTGATTCATGATGGAGTACGTCCATGGTTGCGTCAAGGTTTAATTGATAAACTTCTTGTGCGTATGCAAACTGAAAAAGCATGTGTACTCGGGTTACCTCCTACCAGCCGCATGTGCCGAGTTGTAGATGGTTATATTGAGTCAACAGTTGATACAGATTCTTTCATTCAAACCCAAACACCACAGGCATATCACACTTCATTTATTTTGAGTTGTTATGCGAAAGCAAATCGATCGGGTGGAACGTTTATGGATGATTCAGAAGTTGTCTCCGCATTCTCAGACGTTAAGATTGCAGTTGAAGCGGGCGATTCGCGAAATCGTCGATTTATACTTAAAAAAGAAGATTAGGACATTAGGTCTGTGAAACTTATTTAGTGATGACGGAATAGGTTTACATAGACCTTTTTGTTTGGTATAATGAAGAACGGATAAAATATAAAAAAATATCCTTGCTCGAAAGAGCCATAGACCAGAAGGAGGTGTACAAATGCGCAAATATGAAGTAATGTACATCGTGAAACCTACATTAGACGAGGAAGCTCGTACAGCAGTTATTGCTAAATTACACGCTATCTTAACAGATAACGG
The DNA here is from genome assembly GCF_016617625.1 of Erysipelothrix sp. strain 2 (EsS2-6-Brazil). Lineage (NCBI taxonomy): Bacteria > Bacillati > Bacillota > Erysipelotrichia > Erysipelotrichales > Erysipelotrichaceae > Erysipelothrix > Erysipelothrix sp. strain 2 (EsS2-6-Brazil). Next base: position 17,689 of record NZ_SBAR01000003.1, on the reverse strand, counting down.
AGCAACAATTGATGATGTTAATGAATGGGGTTTACGTGAACTAGCATACGAAATTGAAGACTTCAAAAAAGGTTACTATGTAGTAACTCAATTTACATCAGGTGACGAAGCAGTTAATGAATTTAACCGTTTAACACGAATCAATAACGATGTAATCCGTCACATGATCGTACGTCAAGACGAAATCTAATCAAAAACACAAGGGGTGATTATTTATGATTAATCGCACTATATTAGTGGGTCGTTTAACTCGAGATCCAGAACTTCGTAAAACACAAACAGGTAAATCAGTCGTATCATTTACTGTAGCGTGCAACCGCCGCTTCGGTCAACAAGATGAAACTGATTTCATTAACTGTGTGGCTTGGAATCATACAGCTGATTTCATGGCGAATTACTTGCTAAAGGGTGCTTTAGTAGGGCTAGAAGGTCGAATTCAATCGAGATCATACGAAGATGCTACTGGCAAACGTGTGTATGTTCAAGAGGTAGTTGTGGATACACTTCAGTCACTTGAATCCCGCGCGCAACGTCAAGAACAAGGCGCAAGCCAAGGTCAATATCAGAATCAAGGCGGAAATCAAGGTGGATCAAGTTATACACCTTCATATCAACCAGATCCTGAACCATCATTCTCAATGGATGATGAACCTGTTCTCGATATAACCAGTGACGATCTTCCATTCTAATCGAAAGGAGATTTGTTATGTCATTCAGAAAATTCCGTGGACCACGTCGTAAAGTTTGCTATTTTACAAAAAATAACGTAAAAACAATCGATTACAAAGATGTGGAATTACTAAAACGCTTTATCTCAGCAAATGGTAAAATTATTCCTAGACGTGTTACAGGTACAAAAGCTAAATACCAACGTCCATTAGCAACAGCTATTAAACGTGCTCGTCAAATGGCTTTATTACCATACGTATCAGATAACTAAGATATACAAAAGCCTCTCTAACGAGAGGTTTTTACTTTATGGAGGATACTATTATGAAGAAAACATTGAGTCTTACTTATGGCGCAATGACTGTTGCTTTAACAGGTATTATTTTATTTTTTGATCGTATAACTGCAGGTTTTTTTATGACGTTTCTTGCGCTGCCTTTAATTGTTTATGGTTCGTATTGTGAGTGGTCGGATGCCTTCGTTGTCTATCTCTCATGTATCATTATGGCGGTTATTATGTCTGGGCTTTTCTCAACTGTTTTAATGATGGCGGGTTATGGTGCCGTAGGCTTAGCGTATGTTTACTGTATGAAAAAGAATGCCTCCCCATCGCGGAGTTATCTTGTTATGGGAGCGGTTATTGCATTGTTTTACTTTATAATGATTCGATATTTTGGACCTGCATTCGGTATGGATTTTCAAGAAATCATACAATCTGTGAAAGGAATACTAAATGTTCACAATTCATGGGTGCTTTATGGGATTTCCATCGGTATGGTTCTGTTTACAATGGCTATGGAGCTCTTTATTATTAAAACGAGTTCGGACATCGTTTTAGTGATGTTACATCGCAATAGAAAATAGTGTTATTTTGTGATAAAATTTAGGGTGAAAACCTAGGGGGTTTATTATGTCAAATCGATTTGAGACTCTTAAAACACGTTTAATGATTTTAACTTTGACCCAATTGGTGGTCCTCTTCTTTTTCCATGTTTTTATTAATAAATACTTATATGTTGTTCAATACATTTTCCTTGTGATTGATTTTGCGATTATCTTTTATATCTTTGCAACCGCGATTACAAGTCGTAAGGAGCGTGTTATCTCTGTTGCGGATGTATTAGGTCAGGAAGCACGGTACGCTTTTGAGTATGCAAATATGGGGATTATTACGCTTGATGATCAAAATACAATAACGTGGATGAGTGAACTTTTTGATGAACTTAATATTCTCGGAACGGGAGAATTGGTTACCGATATTTTTCCATCAATTGTGAAAATAATAAAAGGAAATCAAGAAACCATGACAATTCGTTTTGATTCGCATGTTTTTGAAGCATCAACAATGGGTCAGAAAAACATCGTTTTCTTTAAAGATGTTACCGAATTGAATGAACTTGAAATTATTAATAAAAATAACCAAGTTGTATTGGGAATTGCCCATCTTGATAATTATGAAGAAACAACACAGTACGAAGAAGAACAAACGATTGCCTTTATTGATTCAAACATTCGTCAGGCTGTTGTGCGATGGGCGGATAATCATGAGATGTTTGTGCGTCGTATTCGACCAGACCGTTATCTTTTAGTACTCAATGAGCAAGTGTTTCAGCGACTTGAGAGTGAACGATTCTCGATTGTGAATGAAATTCGAAAACAAGCTACAAAAATTGACGCAAGCATTACCTTGTCATTGGCTTTTGCACGACACAGTGATAATTTTAAAGATTTAGAAGATATGTCGAATAAAGCACTTGAAATGGCACAGAGTCGTGGTGGTGACCAGGTTGCAATTAATACTAAAAATGAAGTAATGCGATACTTTGGTGGGAATACTGAAGCTGTGGAGAAACGAAGTAAGGTTCGTGTACGGGTCATGGCTCAAAACCTCGGTGAACATATTTTAGAATCCAGTAATGTCGTAATTGTAGGACACCGCATGATGGATTTTGATTGCTTCGGTAGTGCCTTGGGTGTCTCATCAATTGTTTCAGTTTACAATAAAGAAGCATCTATTGTGATTGATTTAGAGGACACTGAGGTTAATCTTGCAGGCGGAATTCGAAAGCATCGTGAAGAATTTGAGAAGGATCACAATTTAGTAACACATGAAAAGGCGCGTGAACTTATTGGGCCCAATACATTACTTATTATGGTAGACCATCATTCCTTACAACAATGTCAATTTCCGGATTTAGTGGATAAAGCAGAAACGATTGTGGTGATTGATCATCATCGTCGTACGGGTGATTTCAAGTTTAAACCAACACTAACATATATTGAATCTTCCGCGTCATCTGCAAGTGAGCTAATTGTTGAGTTGTTCCCATATCACCGTCGAAATGTTGTTATTTCAAAGTTGGAAGCAACCTTTATGTATACGGGGATGTTGATTGATACAAATCGATTTAGAAATCGAAGTGGAAGTCGAACATTCCAAGCAGCTGCTGAGTTACGAAAATATGGCGCTGACTTAATGGAAGTTGAGAACATGCTTCGAGATGAATATGAAAGTTTTGAAATGAAGAATAAAGTATTAAGCAAATGTGAATTTTTCGATGATTACTATGTGATTGCGGCCTATAAAGATGAGTTATTACCACGGCCACTCATGTCACAAGCGGCTGATGAAATTCTCACGGTTAAAGAGGTTGAGGCTTCATTTGTGGTTGCTTATGTTGATGAAGACATTGTGGCCATCTCATCGCGTTCAAAAGGAGAACTTAACGTTCAAGTTGTGATGGAACGCCTTGGTGGTGGTGGACACTTTACGGGTGCCGCGGCTCAAATTAAAGGACAGTCGATTCATGAAGTAGTGGAATCGTTGAAAAAAGCTATAGAAAATGTAAGAGAGGAAAGTGAATAATATGAAGTTGATTCTATTAAAAGATGTTAAAAAAGTAGGTAAGAAGAATGATATTGTTGAGGTAGCCGACGGTTATGCACGTAATTTTTTATTACCCAATAAACTTGCAGTTATGGCAAGTGATCAAAGTCGTGAAATTTTAGACCACCAAAAAAAAGAACATGCTGCAGAAGTGCAAGCAGAGATTGAAAAAGCGAAAGAACTCGCAAAAGAACTTGAAAAAATCACTTTAGAATTTAAAGTAAAAGTGGGTGAAGGGGGTCGTGTATTTGGATCTGTATCCACAAAACAAGTAGAGGATGCATTGAAGAAAGAACACAAAATCAAAGTAGATAAGCGTAAATTTAAACCAAATGGTCCAATTACTCATTTAGGATCGAACCGTATCCAAGCAACATTGTATGGAGATGTAACCGGAGAAATCCATGTTAAATTAATTGCTGAATAAAAGGAGGAACTATGCGTAAATTGCCTTACAGTCAAGACGCGGAGATGGCACTTTTAGGAACACTATTGGTGTTTCCAGAGTCTGTTGCAGTTGTCGAAGAATATGACATGCAAGTCGATGACTTTTATAATACCGAGCACCAAAGAATATTTTCTCATATGTTGGAAATTATTGAACGTGGTCGTGTTTTAGATGCGACGACTTTAATAACACGATTAAAAGATCAACATGAAATTGATAGTGTAGGTGGTGTTGAATACTTATTTGCCCTTACGGAAAACAGTGCGACACCAGCAAGTGTGAAGCATTATATCGAAGTAGTTCAAGAAAAAGCACAGATGCGACGTCTTATCGATGTTGGGCAGTCTATCGCTGAAAAAGGGTTTGACTCTACAACAGAACTTACCGCACTCCTTGATGAAGCAGAACAGAGGATTTTAGAAGTAACGCGTGTCCGTCGAACGACTGAGATGCAACAAAGTCGTGATGTTGTACGAGAAGTAATCGACAATCTAAATCGTATTCGTGATAATCATGATCGTATTACAGGTTTGAAAACAAATTACAGTCATTTGGACAATGTCACCAATGGATTACAACGGGGTGACCTAATCATCTTGGCGGCGCGTCCCTCTGTAGGGAAAACCGCTTTTGCGTTGAACCTGGCATTGAATGCTGCACGTCATAACAAAGATGAAAAAGCAGGTATGGCAATCTTTTCTCTTGAGATGCCTGCAACACATTTGATATCTCGGATGTTAAGTGCTCAATCTTCCGTTAAAAGTGAGTATTTACGAACCGGCAACCTCAATGATGAACAACTCAATAATGTTTATGCTGGCGCGAATGTTCTATCGAAACTGAATATTTTTATTGATGATAGCTCAACAATCACCGTTCCAGAAATCTTTTCGAAGTGTCGAAAACTTAAAGCTGAAGGAAATCTCGATATGATTGTAATTGACTATATTCAGTTAATTACAGGACGCGGTAAAACCGAATCCCGTCAACAAGAAGTATCTGAAATTTCCCGTGGACTGAAACAATTAGCTCGTGAGATGGATTGTCCAGTTATTGCTCTGTCTCAGTTATCACGTTTAGTAGAACGACGAGACAGTAAAATTCCTCAATTGAGTGATTTACGTGAATCCGGTTCAATTGAACAAGATGCGGATATTGTTATGTTCTTATATCGAGAAGATTACTATAAAGATCGTGAAGGCGAGGATGACGACGCACCTCAAATGCCAAAACCAGAACAACAAGAAGTATTACTTAAAATGGCGAAACACCGTAATGGTGCATTGGCAGATATTACCCTTATGTTCAATGCTTCCATCAGTAAATTTTATGGAGTAGCCGGAGAAGGAGGTAGATTGTAATATGAAAAAACATAAAAACCTCATTATGATATCCGTTGCATTTCTTTTTGCGATTGGATTGGGTTACCTTTACAAGTCGCCAACTTCCGCAACAGAAATAAAAACCGCGTATGAAGCAATCGATTCGTCATCCGCGATTTTTCCTCAAGAAGTAGTTACTGTAAATGATAATCCAGTGGTTATTACAAAACTTTATCGTGAACAGAAACTTGTCGGCGTTATTAAAGATTCAACACGCTTACAAAAAATGTTCGATGAAGTATATGAAAATGAATATAAAGAAGAATTTCCAGACTCAAAGCTTGGATTTATTGATGACTTGATTCAAGTCGATGAGATGAGTTTTAATATTTATGAAGATCGCGATAATGATATTTTTGACTACCTTTATAAAGAAAATTTATTTGCGATTGAAGCAAATAAGGTAACATTTTCAAATGGAGCCATTATCTACGTAAAAAACTCCGAAGATTTTGATTCGGCGCGCGATAAATTTATCCAGAACTTTACCAGTGAAAGCACATTTGATGCCATTAAAAACAATAAAAAAATTCCAGCGATTACCGATTATGGAACGAAGGACATCGATGTAAAAGTTAAAGAAACCGTTAAAGTAACGCGGGGTCTGGCAACGAAAGATAAGATTTTAAAAGATGAAACGGAAATTCTTACGTTCCTTAGTTATGGGTATAATCCTAAAGTTGAAACGTATAAAATTAAGCCGTTTGATACATTAGAAGGTATTGCATACCATAGTGGAATGAACGTAAATCAAATTCAGTCCATCAATGCTGATAAAATTAAAGACGTAAATCAAGTGCTTGAAGTCGGTTCGGAACTACGAGTAAGTAAGTTTGACTCACCATTTACCGTTACCGTAACAAAACAACGTATGACGACGGAACCCGTTTATCCTGAAAAAACGGTATATCAATCTGATCCAGAACTTGCAGAAGGAAAAGAAGTTGTGGACGTTGTGGAACAAAATGGTGCACGAGATGTTATTTACGAAGACGTTTATGAAAATGGTGCATCCATCTCAACGAAAGAAATTTCAAGTAAAGAAACTAAGAAACCAGTTCGTGGTGTCATTCGTTATGGAACTAAAGTTGAACCAAAAGTAGGTAGTGGAGCTTGGCGTTGGCCATTAGACAATGCCTATGTCCTCTGTGGATATGGTTGTTATCCAAATCACTCGGGTACTGACTTCTCGACACACGGTAGTGGATATGGTCCAATTTATGCGATTGACCGTGGTGTTGTAACTACAAACTCCTATGATCCAGGTGGATGGGGTAATTATATTGTTATTGACCATGGTAACGGATACCGTTCCCTCTACGCGCATATGGCAAGCCCAGGATATTTCCAAGCAGGCCAAACGGTTGCGAAGGGTGAAAACATTGGTTATGTTGGTATGACGGGTCGAACAAGTTATCCACACGTTCACCTCGAAATTATTGTAGGTGGAGGAACACGTGTTGATGCATGTGGTGTTATTGGCTGTTAAGGCTTAATCAAATCGAAGTATAAACGAGATTACGGTCTCGTTTGTGCTTTCCAAAAGGAGTTGGTTTAATGAAACAACATAAAGAACTGAAATTAATCCTGATAACTTTTGTAGTCTCAGTACTTATTGCGTATGCAATCGAAACTGTGAGTGCGAATGCGAGTGTTGTGGATTTATACAAATTAACCGATACATCTACATCAATTTTCCCACAAGCGGCTCAAGGGAAGTCCGACAAACCAATTGAGGTTACAAAACTGTATCGCGATAATAAACTAGTGGGGATTATCAGCGATGGCTCTAAACTTAATAAGATGTTTGACAAAGTATATGAAGAAGAATATAAAGCGGAATTTCCGGATTCAAAATTAGGGTTTATTGATGATCTAATTCTGGTTAAAGAGCTAAGTTTTAATCACTATGAAGATCGTGATGATGAAATCTTTCAATATCTCTATGATGAAAAATTATTTGCGATTGAAGTAAATCAAGTGAAGTTCTCAAATGGTGCGATTATTTATGTCAAGAATATTGATGACTTCAACAAAGCGCGTGATACCTTTATCCGAAACTTTACGGATGAGAAAACTTTTGAAGCGATGAAAAACAACCATAAAATCGAAAGTATCAAAGATTATGGAACTCACGATGTCAATGTGGAAGTTGAAGAGACGGTTCAAATAAGCAAAGGACTAACGTCAAAAGAAAACATTCTTATGAATGAAAGTGATGTATTAACCTTTTTAAGTTATGGATATAATCCTAAAGTTGAAATTTATGAAGTTCAGCCTTATGACACAATTGCAGGGATTGCTTGGCATAAAGGTATGGATGCAAATCAAATAAAATATATAAATAGTGATATAATTAAAGACGTAAACCAAGTACTTGAAGTTGGATCAAAACTTCGAGTAAGTAAGTTTAATTCTCCATTTACCGTTAAAATTACTCGCGAACGAATGACTTCAGAAGTTGTTTATCCCGAGTCGACCATCTATGAATCGGACCCGGAATTATCGGAAGGGAAAGAAGTTGTGGATGTTGTGGAACAAAATGGTAAACGAGATGTGGTTTATGAAGATGTTATTGTGAATGGTGCTCCGAAGTCTTCAGAAGAAATTCGGACTCAAATGACCAAAGAGCCAATTCGTGGAAAAATCCGTTATGGAACTAAAGTTGAACCGCGTATTGGATCGGGTAACTATCGTTGGCCATTAGATAACGCGAATATCTCTTGTGTATACGGAAATTCCTGTTATTACAATCACAATGGAACAGATTTCGTACTTAATGGTGGAGGATTTGGTCCAATCTATGCGGTTGACCGTGGTGTTGTCTCGGAGACGGTAAGTGGTTGTTTCGAAGGGAATTATGGCTGTGGAAGTGGCTGGGGAAACCATATCGTAATTGATCATGGTAACGGCTATACAACACTTTATGCACATATGGCTACCGGACCATACTTTAATGTTGGAGATCTTGTAAAGCGCGGAGATAATATTGGCTATATGGGTATGACGGGAACGACTTATGGTCCTCATGTTCATTTAGAATTCCGTTATCATGGCGTGCGGGTGGACCCATGCTCTGTTATGGGATGTTAGATAAAGGAAGATGTTTATGAAATATTCAATGCTTGCAAGTGGATCTAAAGGGAATTGCTGTCTTGTGGAATCGCAAGGGGTTCGAATTATGATTGATTGTGGAACCACCAAGCGTTATCTTAAGCAAAGTTTTGAATCACTTGAACTAACATTTGATGATGTAGATTGTGTGTTGATTACGCATGATCATAGCGATCATACAAGTCAGCTTAAACATTTTTCACACCATCAAATCTACTGTCCTTCTGATATTGTGTTCAATCATATCAGAGTTGAACCGTATACAAATTATCACGTTGGACCATTCGTAATTACAGCCGTGAAAACATCTCACGATGCGGATGATTCAGTTGGCTATATTGTGGATGATGGACATCGAAAACTTGTTTATATTACTGATACAGGATATATTCGAGAACAAGATTTTGAACTGATTCGTGATGCAGATTACTACATACTAGAGAGTAACCACGATCCTGAATTGTTAATGCAAACCAATCGTCCTTATGCCATAAAGCGTCGTATTTTATCGGATACAGGTCACTTGTCAAATGAAGAAGCGGGTGTTCTGTTATCAAAAGTTGTTTCGGAAAAAACAAAGGAAATTTTACTAGCCCATCTTAGTTCGGAAGCTAATGATGAATATTTAGCCCTATCAACAGTTCGTGAATTAGTTGATAATGAGGGGATTGAATTCAATGTCGCTAAACAATTTGAAATTGTAATTGGAGGATATCAAATATGAAAAAAGACCAAGGCTTTAAAAACACATTTATCGGAATTTTAGTTATTTTACTTGCTTGGAATGGATTTTTAACATACCAAGTGTATGATTTAAACAATCGCCCTACAGTCACAGAAAAGACAGAAGATGGAAAAACTGTTGAGAAAGTTGTCACAGAATTTGAAACAGATCCAACAAAAGTCGTTGAGAATGTTCGCGACCAAGTAGTGAGTGTCTTAAATGTTCAAGGTGGACAACTGGCGGGTAGTGGATCTGGAGTTGTATACAAAAATGAGGGTGGTAAAATTCATATCATTACCAACAATCATGTAACGGAAAAAGGGGAACAGTTTTATGTTCAGTTCTCTAATGGTGAAAAAGTCGAAGCGAAATTGTTAGGATCAGATCCATTTACCGATCTCGCATTGCTTCAGGTAGAAACCGAATCGGACGTAAAACCCATGAAACTTGGAGATTCATCGGTTGTTAAAGTAGGGGAATTTGTACTTGCAATCGGAAGTCCCGTCGATTTGGAATTCGCAAACTCAGTAACGTTCGGCGTTATTTCGGGTAAAGACCGAAAAGTTCCGGTAGATTTAAATGGTGATCGTAATCCAGATTGGGATATGGTTGTTATGCAAACAGATGCCGCAATTAACCCGGGAAATAGTGGTGGTGCCCTTGTGAATATGAATGGCGAATTAATTGGTATTAATTCAATGAAACTTTCTTCGGCTCAAGTTGAGGGGATGGGATTCTCGATTCCAATCAATGAAGTGGTTCCAATCATTAAACAAATTGAAGAAACAGGTAAGGTTCAATATCCCGTGATCGGAATTTCGGGTGTTTCCGTTTCAGAAATGAATCCATTCCTAAGAAATTACTATAAAGTGCCTGCGGATGTAAGTGCCGGCGTCTTTATTGCGGAATTAACACAAAATGGCCCAGCCCGAAAAGCAGATATTAAAGAGGGTGACATCTTAACTCACATTAATGACAAAGCTATTTCGAGTTATCGAGAATTTAGACGCGAACTTTATACACATAAAGTGGGCGATGCTGTTAAACTCACCATAAATCGAAATGGCGCAACACATGAGGTAGAGGTAACATTGCAGTGATTAAAATAATCGCAATTGGAAAAATAAAAGAGAAACCAATGCAAGCACTGATCCAAGAGTTTGAAAAACGTCTTAAACCCATTCATGCCGTTGAGATGGTTGAACTTCCGAATTCCAATAAAACGGATATTACAAGCATCATCGAAGATGAATGTCAGCGTATTATGGAAAAAATTGATGATCGTGATTACGTGATTCTTATGGACTTAAAGGGTAAAGATTTGGATTCTGTATCAATGGGTGAGAAAATAATTGACCTGATTGATATGGGAAAACCAATCATCTTTATCATCGGAGGTTCTCATGGTGTGAACCAAGCGATTCGAGATCGTGCGAACTATCGATGGAAGATTTCAAACCTTACATTTCCGCACCAACTTGTACGACTCATGTTGTACGAACAAGTGTACCGTTTTTTTATGATTTCAAAAAATCATCCATATCACAAGTAAAAAAAGACTAATCATTGTATTAATCTTTAAAATAGTATAAAATTGAAATGAAAAGTAGGAGGTTATACTTATGAAAGAGATTACAGTAACAGTTATTGATCCTGTTGGATTGCATGCACGTCCTGCAACCGTAGCAGTAAATGCAGCAAGCAAATTCAAGAGTGAAATCAAAATCAGCTACAAAGGTAAAGCTGTAAACATGAAATCAATCATGGGCGTTATGTCATTAGGAATTCCAACTCAGTCAGAAATCGTTATTTCAGCTGAAGGCGAAGATCAAGATGATGCAATCGCTACAATTGAAGAAGTACTAAAAGCACAAAAAGTAATTGCTTAATTTTATAATTAGAATAAAATAGAAGATGAGAATCTTCTATTTTTTTTATGCAGGAGGGAATTATGTCATTAGATAGATGGAATGAGTTGGCTCGCAATTATTCATGGATTGAGGAAGCAATGAAATCAATGGATGAAAGCACAAAACAGGACGCTTTTTATAAGTCATTAGAATTTGGTACTGCAGGAATGCGCGGATTATTAGGAATCGGACCTAACCGCATGAATGTTTATACGGTAGCGAAAGCAAGTGTGGGATTTGCGAAATACTTAGTTGAGACATTCAAAAATCAAGAATTAAAAATAGCGATTGCATATGACAACCGTCATATGTCTAAAGAATTCGCGGATGTGAGTGCAATGGTATTGTCCACATACGGTATTAAAAGTTACATTTTCTCACAACCTCGACCAACACCGGAGTTATCGTTTGCGGTAAGAACTTTAAACTGTGTTGGGGGAATTGTTATTACAGCAAGTCATAACCCTAAAGAATACAATGGTTATAAAGTCTATGATGAAAATGGTTGTCAATTGGTGGATCACAAGATTGCGCGTGTGATTACGCTCATCAATGAGGAACCGGATGAAACATGTGTTGATATCAATCAAGGTGATCGTTCAATGATTACATATATGGAAGCTGATTTTGATGAGACCTATAAAGATGCAATTCATTCGATTCAATTACGCCCTGAGGAAGAAAAGACGTTATCGGTTGTATTTACATCTCAACACGGAACATCTTATCCGCTTGTACCCGATATCCTAACGGATGCAGGATATCATGTTATACCCGTTCTTGAACAAAGTAATTATGACCCTAATTTTAGTGATACTAAAACACCAAACCCTGAAGAAAAAGCATCTTATGATCTCGCGGTTGAATATGCGAAAAACCATGATGCAGATCTCGTGTTGAGTTGTGACCCGGATGCAGACCGCATGGGGATTGTAGTTAAACATCAAGATACGTATGTTTACCTTACAGGGAACCAAGGTGGGTCGATCCTCCAAGAATATATTTATGCTACGCATATTGAAAAAGAAACGATGCCCGAAAATCCAATTATGTTTAATACAGTTGTGACTTCTGATCTAGGCGAAAAGATTGCGCAAGCATATGGTGTTAATGTGGAGAAAACATTAACCGGATTTAAGTATATTGGTGATAGCATTGAAAACCACAATAAAGTTGGTGATTACAATTTTGTATTTGGATATGAAGAGAGTTATGGTTACCTCATTGCGGACTTTGTACGTGACAAAGATGCATTGCAAGCATGTATGATGGTTGCGGAGGCAGCAAACTACTATAAAAACAAAGGGTTGACGCTTGTAGATGTTTTAAACGGACTTTACGACCGCCATGGTGCTTATCATGAAACGCAGGTTGCGATTACGTTATCAGGACAAGAAGGCTTAAATCGTATTCAAGAAATACTAACAACGTTTAGAGAATCAAATATTGAAATGTTTGCGGGAATTAAGGTTCTATATCGTGATGACTATCTCACTTCGACACGATCAAATGGTGAGATGTTAACATTACCAAAATCAAACGTTATTAAATACAGTCTTGAAGATGGTTCTTGGATTGCAATTCGTCCATCGGGAACCGAACCAAAATGCAAGTTCTACTATTGCGTTGTCGGTAAAACAATCGAAGAATCACTCTTGAAATTTGAAGCACTAAAAAAAGACATTAATCAAATAGCGCAACTCGACTAAAAATACAGTGTGCTATGTCTTTTTAAGGCGTAAACGGTACATTGATATATTCGTTAAAATCATGTATCTTATATATGAAAAAGAAGGAGCACATATAAATTATGAATAATATAGAAAACTTAGCAGTTAATACACTACGTGTGTTATCTGTCGATGCAGTTCAAAAAGCAAATTCTGGTCATCCAGGGATGCCTTTAGGTGCTGCACCCATGGCATACACAGTCTGGGCAAACCATATGAACTTTAACCCTGCTGATCCAAAATGGATTAACAGAGATCGTTTTGTTCTGTCTGCAGGACATGGTTCGGCACTGCTCTACTCATTACTCCATGTATTTGGGTATAATGTTTCAAAAGAAGATTTACAAAATTTCCGTCAGTTTAACTCGTTAACACCAGGTCATCCAGAATATGGTCATACGGATGGCGTTGAAGCTACAACAGGTCCTTTAGGAGCGGGTCTATCGACAGCAGTTGGTATGGCAATGGCTCAAGAACATCTTGCAGCAAAATATAACAAAGACGGTTTTGAAGTCTTCAATAACTTCACTTATGTCATTTCAGGTGATGGTTGTATGATGGAAGGAATTACAAGTGAAGCTTCCTCATATGCAGGAGCAATGAATTTAGGTCGCTTGATTGTTCTTTATGATTCAAACAACATTACAATTGAAGGAAGTACAGATCTTTCATTCCATGAAGATGTTTGTGCACGTTATGAATCCTATGGGTTTGATACATTCGTAGTTGAAGATGGTAACGATATCGAAGCAATTAATGCTGCAATTATAGAAGCTAAAGTAAATCTGGATAAACCTTCATTTATTGAAATTCGAACAAAAATTGGTTTCGGAACACCTAAAGAAGGTTCTGCCGCATCACACGGTGCTCCAATCGGTGAAGAAGGTATCAAAACATTTAAAGAACTTGTAAATTATCCAAGTCTTGAACCATTCTATGTACCCGAAGAAGTTTACGAACACTTTAGTTCAATTGCAGCTGAAGGCGCAAAAGCACAAGAAGCATGGAATGCAATGATGGATTCATATAAGAATACGTATCCAGAATTAGCACAACAATTAGAGCAAGATTTCAAAGATATTACTGTTGAAGAACTCACAGCAAATAAATCACTTTTTGAATTTGAAGATAAGCCAATGGCAACACGCAGTGTTTCGGGTATGATGATTAACCGTCTTAAAGATCAATATTCAAATATTTTTGGAGGGTCTGCAGATTTAGCGCCTTCAAACATGACTCATATGAATGATGAAGATTCATTCTCTTCACAAAACTTTGCAGGACGTAATATTCATTTTGGTATTCGTGAACATGCAATGGCTGCAATGGGAAATGGGATTGTTCTCTATGGTGGACTTAAAGCATATGTTGCAACATTCTTCGTGTTCTCAGACTTCCTAAAACCAATGGCTCGTTTAAGTTCACTTATGAACTTGCCACTAACCTACGTTTTAACGCATGACAGTATCGGCGTTGGAGAAGATGGACCAACTCATGAACCTGTTGAACAATTAACAATGTTACGTTCATTACCGAACTTCTATACATTCCGTCCTGCAGATGCTACTGAAACAGCATACGGCTGGGTTTTAGCACTTACATCAAAAACAACACCAGTTGGACTGATTCTTTCACGTCAAAACTTACCACAACTTAAATTAACAGGTGCCGATGCACTTAAGGGTGGTTATGTTGTGAAGGATGCGGAAAAGGTTGATGCAATCATCATGGCTACTGGATCTGAGGTTTCACTTGCAATTGAAGCAGCTGAGTCATTAGAAAAAGAAAACATCGGTGTTCGTGTTATTTCAATGCCATGTATTGAACTCTTTGAAGCGCAAAGCAAAGAATATCAAGAATCGGTACTTCCTTCATCCGTTCGTGCCCGTGTTGCTGTAGAGGCAGGGTCATCGATGAGTTGGGGTAAATTTATCGGACTTGATGGTGCGTATGTAACCTTGGATCACTTTGGTGGTTCTGCACCAGCACCAAAACTCTTTGAAGCATTTGGATTTACTGTTGAAAATGTATCTGAAACTGTAAAATCAGTAATCAAATAATAACGATTAAGATGTGAGGAAGTCTCACATCTTTTTTTATTCAAAGGATAGGGTATAATAAACATAAAAAGAAGAGGTGCATGTTAGATGATACGTTATATGGAAATTCCCGAGATTGAACAGGTTATGAAAATATGGTTGGAGTGCAACTTGGAGGTTCATTCCTTTATGGAGGCCACCTATTGGACAGACAATTATGATACTGTAAAAGAAATGATGGAGAATTCAAACATCTATGTTTCAGTTGAAGAAGGTGTTATTCAAGGGTTTGCAGGTGTGACTGAGGGCTATTATCTTGCGGGTATTTTTGTTTTGAAAGATTATCGAAACAAAGGAATTGGTAAGCAACTTCTTGATTATATAAAAACGCGATATGATGAACTCACACTTGATGTTTATGATCACAATAAACAAGCACAAAACTTTTATAAACGCGAAGGATTTGTTGTTGTGGAAACGCATCCCGAGAGTCCTGTCGAACATACCATGGTTTGGCCAGAAACAGTTTAATGATCTCTCATTAAGAGACTTGACTTAGACCGATGTAAGATGTAAAATATATAAGCCTATAAAAAGGCTTTTGTTATGTGGGAGAGTGATGCAACCATTCATTTAACCACAGCACAGACAAACACATATAAGGAGGAATGTCTCGTGAGTAAAAAAGTTGCAAGAGTAGTTAAACTACAATTCCCTGCCGGTGGCGCTAAACCAGGACCTGCATTAGCTGGTGTTGGTATTAACATGCCTCAATTCTGTACTGCGTTCAATGATCAAAGTAGAGAACGTGCAGGAGATGTCGTTCCTGTAGAAATTACAGTATACGATGACAAGTCATTTGATTTTGTCTTAAAAACAACACCTGCTGCAATCTTATTAAAGAGAGCTGCTGGCGTTAAGAGTGGATCAGCAACACCAAATTCAAACATTGTTGCTACAATCTCAGCAGATCAATTACGTGAAATTGCTGAATATAAAATGCCCGATTTAAATGCAAATAGCATCGAAGGTGCTATGAACATCGTTGCTGGTACAGCACGTAATATGGGTATTGCTATTGAAGGAATGGAGGACTAGAGTATAATGGCTAAAAAATCAAAAAACGTCGTTAAAGCTAATGAATTAGTGGATCGCTCAAAAGTTTACTCAATTTCTGAAGCAATCAAATTAGCAAAAGAAGCAAGTTTCGCAAAATTCGATGAAACATTTGAAGTTTCATACCGTTTAAATGTTGATCCTCGTCATGCTGATCAACAAATCCGTGGTGCTATGGTATTACCTAATGGAACAGGTCGTTCACAAAAGGTATTGGTTGTAACTCAAGGTGCTAAGGAACAAGAAGCAAAAGATGCTGGAGCAGATTTTGTTGGTGGTAAAGAAATTCTTGAAGAAATCCAAAAAGGATGGTTCGAGTTTGATATTATCGTTGCAACACCAGATATGATGGGTGAACTTGGTAAACTTGGTCGTGTATTAGGACCTAAAGGTTTAATGCCAAACCCTAAAACTGGAACAGTAACAATGGACATTACTAAAGCTGTTGAAGAAATCAAAAAAGGTAAAATCGAATACCGTGTTGATAAAGAATCAAACATCAATACAATTATCGGTAAATCATCATTTACAGATGAAGCATTAGAAGAAAACTTTAACGCATTACATGACGTAATTCTTAAATCACGTCCAGCTGCAGTTAAGGGTGCTTTTATTAAAAACCTTACAATCTCAACATCAATGGGTCCTGGAATCAAAGTTTCAATCGACTAATTTATGTTAAATTAAACAAACCGGTCTTAGACCGGTTTTTCTATATTAAGGAGTAACCATGGACTTAAAATTTAACAGTGAATACTGTGTTTTTGTAACAGTTCTCACTAAATACAACAATCAATTTTTATTTGATAAAAACCAAAAACCCATTCAAGGGGTTTTACGATACAAAGAACGCATTGAAGATTGCGCAAAGCGCTTGGTTAAAGAAACGCTTAATCAATCGATAGAAAATCTTGAATTTATCGGTCTTGGAGAGTCATTTGGATTTGAGTGTAGTCACGGTCATAATTTTATCATGATTGCGGATGTGGAAGGTTTCAGTGAAAATACGTCTTTCTCTGTGGTACAAGAAGCAAATTATCCTGAGATGTGGCTCCCATTGATTAATGCAGAGGATTTTGATTTTTATGAGTATCGCACCGTAGAACCGAGTTCTTTGGAGTCCAAGGATTTAAGTTATGCGATCGCTACCGGACATGAGTTTACATTTCGAGTAAGTGCGGTAATACGTTCAGATCAGGGAATTCTCTTCGATGATGCTCATAATTTAATTGGTGGTCGTCAACGACTTAATGAAACAATCTATCAAGCGTTGGAACGTGAAGTTAAAGAAGAATCTGGATATGATATCGATGACTCATATTTCATAGGGATTGCGGAAGATATTGTGGAACTGCCAAAGTACAATAAAATCGTCCATTATTTAAATCTTGTTTTTGAAGTGTCGGGTGATTTTTCAGAAAACATTAAGTCATCCGGTCAAGGATTCGTATGGAAATCCGAAGATGACATTGAAGACTTAGATATGGGGATGGTTGAAGTTAAACATATCATTGAGAGCATGTAAAAAGACAGCAGATATAGGGTGGAGTTGTCAAACAAAAGTAGACATTAATAAAAAACTAGAAACCCTTATCCATTTTATATTGGATAGGGGTTTTGTAATTTAAACAGTAAGCAGGTCTTTCAAAATTGAAATAATGTACATATTC